>DATDMU010000547.1:0-6122 GCA_036518615.1 Myxococcales bacterium | reverse complement strand
CCCTTCGGCTTCTGGCCCTATGCGCTCGCGGTCTCCGCGCTGGGCGAGCGCGGCGGACCTCTGCTCGGGGCGACGTTCTCGCTCTTCACCATCGGGCTCGTGGTCTGGGTCGGAGGGGTGCTGCTCGGACCCTGGGCCGGTATCGCTGCCGGCCTGGCGCTCGCCACCACCGAGACGTTCTTTCACTACGGCGGCGCGGTCCGCCTCGACCCGCTCCTCGTCCTGCTCGCAAACGCGGCATGCGTTCCCGCGCTGCTCGGATGGCGCTCGCGGCGCTCGTGGGCCATCGCGTCCGCCCTCGCCGCGCTGGCCATGCTGGTGAAGCCGCCTTTCGGCGTCGTTCCCTTCGTCGCCGCCGCCATCGCCCGCGCCGTCGCCGATCGGTCGTGGCGCCCGCTCTGGCGGGGAGCGGTCGGAGCCGCGCTGGCCTGCGTTCCGGTGCTGGCATTTCTGGCATTGGACCGGACGGTCGTGCATGCGGGTTGGTGGAGCGGCTTCGTCGAGAACCAGTTGCTCAGCTCGGCGCTGGGACGCCGCCCGGACGGCTCGCCGCAATGGTGGTTCCCCTTCTTCACCGTGGCCGGACGCTTCTGGCCGGGACTGGTCCTCGTGGCGGCTGCGGTGTGGCTGCGGCCTGCGAGGGCGCGGGTGCTCTGGCCCTTCTGCGGGTGGATGCTGCTGGCTCTGTGCGTTCCGGGGCGGAAGGTCTGGAACCACGTCCTGATCGCCTACCCTGCGCTTGCGCTCCTCGCCGGCGCGGCGTGCGTCGGGGCGGCGGACTTTTTCGAGCGGCACGGCCGCGCCGCCGCCCTCCTGCTCTCGCTTCTCGCCGCCGGCGTCATCGCCTGCGCGCCGCTCATCGGCCGCGCCGTCGACGGCATGCCGTGCACCGGTTCGGCGGAGTTCGCTCCGGAATTGAATCGCCTGCGACCCGGCGAGGAGATCCTCGTGGTCTCGTCGCCCACCTCGTGGCGGACGCTCGCGTCGCTCTCCGCGGAACGCAAGCTGGAGCCCGACCCGAGGACGGCCCTGCCGGCCGCTTCCGAGCCTGCCTCCGGGCTGGCGGTCGTGCAGGACAACCTCGCGCAGGCCGCGCCGGGCTGGCAGGAGATCCGCCGCGCGCGCGGCTGGGTCCTCTTCCGAAAGCTGCGCTAGCGCGGGCGCATGCGCCAGGCCACGAAGTCGGTGAGGGAGGCCAGCTTCTGGAAGTACGGATTGTTCCGCTTCTCCCGCCCCACCGACGAGACGGGAACGTCGCCGTAGTCGTGACCCGGATAGAGGCGCACCTCCTCGTCGAGCTGCGACACGCGGCGCAGGCTCTGGAACATCTGCTCCGGATCCCCGCCCGCCAGATCGCAGCGACCGCAGGCGTTGACGAAGACCGTATCGCCGGCGAAGAGCGCCTCCTGCGCATGCCAGCAGGTGGAGCCGGGCGTGTGTCCGGGCGTGTGCATGGCGAGGATGCGCAGCGGCCCGACCTCCACCGCATCGCCCGCCGCGACCGCGCTCACTTCCTTCTGCAGCTCCGGGGCGAGCTTCGGCACGTCGGCGCCGTGCGCGAAGACGCGGACGCCTCCCCGGGCCAGCACCGCGGGCAGCCCGTTCACGTGGTCGAAATGATGATGCGATACCAGCGCATGCGTCAGCGTGCGTCCGTCCTCCTCGGCAGCGCGCGCCGCCGCCTCCACGTCCCAGGCCGGATCGACGATGGCGGTCTCGCGCGCGCCCTCCGCCCCCACCAGGTAGACGAAGTTGTCCATCGGCCCGAGCTTGAGCTGCTTCACGTAGAGCGCCATCACCAGCCTCCCAGGTTCGTGAGCACGACGATCTCGCCGCGATGACCGCTGGTCTGAGGATAGTGCAGGAGCAGGTCGCTGCGCCCCTTGCCGTCCAGGTCCACCGCGTCGAGCACGCCGGCGGCGCGCACGTCCACCACCTCCGCGGGAGTGGAAGCGAACTCGCCGCCACCGAGGGCGGGATAGATCTCCAGCTCCTCCTCGCTCCTGCCGAAGATCAGATCGGGCTTGCCGTCGCCGGTCACGTCCGCGGCCAGGCTCACCGCCTGCAGGTCCGCGTCGCCGGAGAGCGGAATGTGGAAGGAGAGGCTGCGCTCGCTGGCGGGCTCGGGAGCGAACCTGCGCGTCCTCGGCTCGAAGGGGAAGATCTGGAAAGTCACCTTCGCCGTCTTGGCGGTGAGCATGCGGATGAGGGCGAAGACGCCGAAGCTCGTGTAGGGCACCACCAGATCGGGGTGTCCGTCGCCGTCCATGTCGGTGAGCTGCGGCTGGAGCAGCGTCACGCCCTCGCTCTCCAGCACCTGCACCGGCTCCCTGCCGAAGCCGTCCTTGCGCCCGAGGAAGACGTAGCTGGTGCTCCGGGCGGAGGTGACGCCCTCGAACACCTGCTTGCGCACGATCAGGTCGGCGATACCGTCGCCGTCGAGGTCGGCCACCAGGGTGGTGGCGGAGGTGCCGCGCTCCAGGTGGTCGGCCGGGGTGCGGACGGCGAAGTCGCGCGAGAAGTCGGGTTGGGGGTGGAAGGTGAAGCCCGGCCCCTGCCGGTAGATGGCGACGCGGTCTTCCTGCACGGCGAAGATGTCGCGCAAGCCGTCGCCGTCCGCGTCGGCCACGTGCAGCGCGGGAAAGCCGTAGCGCACTTCGACGCCCTGGTTGCGGCGCGGTCCGCCGGTCACCTCCATGTCGATCATGACCTCCGCGGCCTTGTCGTAACGGTCCGCGGCGCGCCGGAAGATGGCGAGCGAGCCGAGCGCCGGCACGAGCAGGTCGTGGCTGCCTTCGCCGGCCACGTCGGCCAGCACCCGCACCCGCGGCAGCTCGCCGAGGATGGGCTGGTGGAACATGGTCGCCTGCTCCACCAGCTTGCGCGCGGGAGCAGGCATGCGCCTCTGGAACGACTTCGCGGTGACGCCGTGCGGAGTGATGAGGAGCAGATCCTCGCCGGGCCCGGAGGTCCTGCCCACGTCGAACGCGCACGCCTCCGCCTCGTCCACCGCGAGCGTCAGGTCGGGCCGCGGCGCGAAGACGCCGGCGCGATTCCAGAAGATCGCGAAGAAGCGCTTCTGGTAGGGCGGCAGCCCGGTCTTGTAGACGGCGAGCACGTCCTTGCGGCCGTCGCCGTCGAGATCCGCCGCCACCAGCGACGCGACGTCGCCTTCGACGCGCAGCGCCTGCACCCGGAAGCGGGGAGCGCCGGCAGCGACGGCGAGAAGCAGCGCGAGAATGGCCACGGACTCCGCAGCTTACCCGCATTCGCCCGCGCGGTTCACTGCAGCATGCGGCGGTCCTGCGCGAGCGCGGCGAGGCTCAGCGTGCCGGCGAGGCGGTCGGCGATGTCCCGCACCTCGGCCTCCGCGCCCTCCACCAGCGCCACCGGACCTGCGCGCGTCTCCACCCACGCGCGCGCGGCGCGGCCGGAGAACTCGACGTGCACGCCCTGGATGTCGCCGATGGGCACGCGCAGCCTGCGCGAGCGCAGCTCGGCGGAGGTGAGCTTCCACGCATCGAGCTCCGCCTGCACGAGCTGCACCACGAAAGCGGCCGCCAGGAGGATCGTGGCGGCGCCGACCCAGCGGTAGCCTGCCCAGAGATCGAAGGCTCCCCAGCCGATGGCGGCGAGGGCGAGCAGCGCCGAGTAGACCCGCGCCGCGGGCCTGCGCCGCAGGCGGAACTCGGGCCCGGGCGCCAGGGTGAGGTCTCGCCGGAAGGAGCCGCGCACGTCAAACAGATGTATCCGACCCGATAGGGGAATGAAAGTGTCGCGACCACCGGTTCGCACCCGCATGAGCACCAAATGCAGAGTGCTGGTGGTGGACGACGATGCCGACACGCGCGAGGCGCTGGCGGACGCGCTCGCGTACGCCGGCTACCTGGTCGAGCAGGCGGGCGGCGGCCGCGAGGCGCTGGCGATGGTTTCGAAATCCGGCGTGCCCGACGTGATCCTGCTCGACCTGCACATGCCCGACCTGGACGGCGAGCAGGTGCTCGAGAAGCTCCGCGGATGCAACGCGCGCATCATCATGCTGACGGCGGACTCGTCGGCGCGCGTGCTGAGCTTCGCCCGCGACGCGAAGCTCGTGCACAAGCCGGTGGGACTGGACGAGCTGGAAGCGGCGGTGAAGGAAGCCTGCGCCGCCTGAACGCAGCCGCGCCCGGCGATCTCACTTCTTCTGCATCGCCGCCATGCGGCGCTTCATCTCCTCGGGGGAGACGTCCTCGACGTGGGTGCCGATCATCCAGTGGTTGCCCCACCTGTCGACCACGCCGCCCATGCGGTCCCCGTAGAACTGGTTCTCCAGCGGGCGCTCGATCTTCGCGCCCGCGGCGACCGCCGTCTTGAACACGCCGTCGGCGTCGTTCACGTAGATCATCGCGTTGAACTGCCGCGCCGGGTGCTCGCCCCCCGCGTCCCCCAGCATCACCATCGAGTTGCCGATCCGCACCTCGGCGTGGCCGATGCGCCCGCCGGGCACGGGCATCCGGAACAGCTCCTCCGCGCCGAAGGCCTTCTTGAGGAACTCGATGAACTCCGCCGCGCCTTCGACGACGTAGTACGGGGTGTAGGTCGAGTACCCGTCGGGAACTGGCTTGACCGCCATGTCGTCTCCTCCTCGCGGCTACGGCGCCGCGAAGGGCGGTTGTAGCTCCATCCGGGGAACGCTGCCATCCCGGGCTAGACGTCCAGCTCCTTCACCTCCGCCGCGCGCTCCATGATGAACTTGAAGCGCGCGCTCACGTCCTTGCCGAGCAGGTCGTTGATGGTCTTCTCGGTGTCCAGCGCCGCCTCCTCGGGAATGGTGACCTTCAGCGAGATGCGGCGGCGCGGGTCCAGGGTGGTGGACTTGAGCTCGTCGGCGGTCATCTCGCCCAGCCCCTTGAAGCGCATGATGGCGGGCCTGGCGTTGCCCTTGCCGTGCTCCTTCAGGATGCGCTCGCGGTCGGCGTCGTCCAGCGCCCAGAACGTGTCCTTGCCGATCTCGATCTTGTAGAGCGGCGGCTGGGCGATGAAGACGCTGCCGTTCTTGATCAGCTCGCGCATGTGCCGATAGAAGAACGTCAAGAGCAGCGTGGAGATGTGGTGTCCGTCGCTGTCCGCGTCCATGAGCAGGAAGATCTTCCCGTAGCGCAGGCTCGCGGCCTTGAAGTCCGCGCCGATTCCGCAGCCCAGCGCGGAGACGATGTCCTGCAGCTCCTTGTTCTGCCCCACCTTCTCGGTCGAGGCCTGCTCCGCGTTCAGCACCTTGCCGCGGAGGGGAAGGATGGCCTGCGTGCGCCGGTCGCGGCCCTGCTTGGCCGAGCCGCCTGCCGAATCTCCCTCGACGATGAAGAGCTCGCTCTCCGCCGGATTGGTCGAGGCGCAGTCCGCGAGCTTGCCGGGGAGGTTGAGCCGGTGCGACACCGCGGTCTTGCGCGTGACCTGCTGCGCCGCGGCCCGCGAGGCCTCGCGCGCGCGCGCCGCGAGGATGATGCGGGCGACGATGGGCTCCGCCACCGTCTTGTTGTCGTTGAGCCACTTCTCCAGCGCCGGCCGCAGAACGCCCTCCACCTGCGCGGTGGTCTCGGGATTGTTGAGCCTGCCCTTGGTCTGGCCCTGGAACTGCGGGTCCACCACGTAGGCGCTCAAGATGACCGCGATGCCTTCGCGGATGTCCTCCGCGGTCAGCGTCACGCCCTTGGGCGCGAGCTCGTGCGTCTCGATGTAGTTGCGCACCGCCTTGACGATTCCGGAGCGCAGCCCGCCCTCGTGCGTGCCGCCGTTCGGCGTGGGAATGCCGTTCACGTAGCTGCGCACGTGCTCGTCGGTGGCCTCGGTCCAGACCAGCGCGACCTCCAGCTTCACCTCGCCTTCCGACTGCTTGTAGAAGAGCGCGCCCGGAGGAATCTGCATGGCGGCGACCGGCGGCACCGAGGGAATCTCGCCCCCCTGCGCGGTCAGGTCCTCCGGCAACCCTTCCTCGGTGGTGACCACCGGAGCGGGCTCGGCGGGCGGCGGCACGCGCGGCGCTGCAGGCACCGTGTTCTTGCCCCGCTGCGCCACCACCTTGGCCAGGTACTCGGCGATGCCGCCGTCGTGCTGGAAGATGTCCTCCACCGCGGGCGACTGCG
>DATDMU010000546.1:0-4985 GCA_036518615.1 Myxococcales bacterium | reverse complement strand
CGCCCTCGCTGGAGGGCACGTCGAGCTGCTTGATCAGGTCGAGCACGCGGTCGAACGACTTGCCCCCGGCGATGACGATCAGCTTGTTGGTGCGCTCCTCGGGGATGATCTTGCCCACCTGCAGCGCGCCCCCGGACGCGGTCTCCATGCCCGGCTGCGGGACGCCGACGGGCTGGCCGGGCTGGACCGGCTGCGCGACGCCGAGCTGCCGCGGCACGCCCTTCTGCGCCGGCTGCTGCGACTGGAAGATCTCGGTCAGCTTCTGCGCCAGCTCCTGCGCGCCGGCGTACTGCACCGGGACGATGTGGATCTCCTCCGAGCCGCCCGGCTGGTCGAGCTGCTCGATCAGCTTCTCCAGCCTGCGCATGTTCAGGCCCACGTCGCTGATGATCAGCGAGTCGGGAGGGAAGATCTGGAAGTCGGAGTCGCGCGAGGTGAACTGGTTGAGCACGTTGCGCATCTGGTCGGCTTCGACGTAGTGCAGCTTGAACAGCTTGGTGACCATCTGCTCGTTGGCGGGGGGCTCCTGGCCGCTCTCGATGTAGACGGGGATGTTGCTGCGCGAGGACTGCTTCTTCTCGGTGAGCTTCCAGTACTTCCCCACCGGGTAGACGGCCCAGTTGTTGGCGTCGAGGGCGGCGACGAAGACGTTCCACACGTCGTCCGCGGGGATGGGCGTGTTGGAGAGGATGGTGATCTTCCCGGAGACGCGCTCGGGGAGGATGAAGTTGCGCTGGGTGAACTGGCTGACGAACTGGATCACCTCGGTGAGGTCGCGCTTGTCGAACGACATCATCACCGTGCGCGCGTTGTTGTGGATCTCCGACTTGTCCACCTGCGGGATCTCGCCGGGCTCGGTGGCGCGCGTCGCAGCCGGCGCGGCCGGGGCCGGGGCGGGTGCCGGTTGCGTGCGCGTCGCCGGCGGCGGCGACGGCCGGGTTGCGGGTGGCTGCGGACGCGCGGGTCCTGCGGGCCGCTGCTGCTGCTGCGTCGCGGTGGGCGGGCGGACGCCGGGCCGGATGGGCCGGATGGGCGTCGGCGCCTGGGCCTGCGGGCGACCGTCGGCGTCGGTCTGGGCGAGCGAGGGGGTCGCGGCAAGGAGCGCCGCCACCGGGAGCAGGAAAGGCCAGCGCACCTGATGCACGAAGTTCTCCTCGGACTCACTCGATCGAATAGGACTTGCGCACCGTCTCGCCGCGCCGCTCGACCTCGATCTCGATGCGGTTGGCGTCGCGCAGCTTCTGGTAGATCTCCAGCGCCTTGTCGGGGCTGTTCATCTCGTACCCGTTGATCTTGCGGATCACGTCGCCGTTCTGGATGCCGATCTTGGCATAGAGCGAGTCGGGCACGATGGAGAAGAGCTTGAAGCCGTTGGAGGCGCCGTTCTTGAACGACGGCACGATGCGCGCCTGCGTGGCCAGCTTGGACATGTCGGTGAGCGCCTCGTTGATGGTGCTCTTGGCGATCACGTACTGGTTCTCGGAGATCTGGCGCACATCGTTGGACGCTTGCGGCGGGGAGCCCGGCGGCAACGGCACCACGCCCAGGTTCGGAGTCGCCCCTCCGCCGGCGTTGTTGTCGATGTACTCGTTGACGCCGTCGTGGTCGAGGAGCACGCGATCCTTCTGCACTCCGTAGATGCGCGCGCCCTGGTACTTGTCGCCGATGGCGTAGACCTGGGTCTCGTTCACGTCCGGGTTGGTGATCTGCGCGAGCGAATATTTGGCCGGGTCGGCGATGGCGGTGCCCACCAGGGTGGCATGCAGGGAGGAGCGCACCGGCACCGGGTTCCAGCCCGCGCGCTGCGGCGCTGCCGCCTCCTCGCCCGGCGCGGGCGGCTTGGGAAGCGGGACGTCGAAGAGCTTCGCCACCTTGTCCGCGTCGAGGCCGACGTGCTCGGCGACCGTGCTCTGCGGCACGGCGGCGCTCGCCTGTTGCAGCAGCGCCGGCTTGGGCGCGATGGCGGTGGCTGCCACCGTGTTCACGGTGCGCGCCGCGAGGTACGCGCCGAGCAGCACGGCCGCGAGGTTGAGGGCCCACGAATAGCGCTGGAGAACCATCTCCATGGAACGTCCAGGCAGCAAGGGACATGCCAGCAAAGTTCGTCAGCAATCCCGCGCGTTGGGCCGTCCGGGCGGCAGCCGAGCGACAAGCTGGCAAGGGACACGCCGCGGCGTCTGACAATTTGTCAGCGCCCGTGAAGGGCGCCTCTCCCACCTCGACGCACCCGCCGCCGCGTCAATCCTTCTCGCGGTCGAGCTTTCGGTAGATGGTCCGCGCCGCGATGCCGAGCAGCTGCGCGGCCAGGTTCTTGTCTCCCCTGGTCTGGCGCAAGGTCTCGCGGATCACCCGCAGCTCGATCTCTTCCATGGTGGTGCCGAGCGGCACGGCCAGCGTGCGCCCCTCCAGGCCGGCGACGCCGGCCGCGCGCGCCGCTCCGCCGCTGCGCACCGCTTCCGGGAGATCGTCCACCTCGATCTCCTCGCCGCGCGAGAGCACCACCGCGCGCTCGATCGCGTGCTCCAGCTCGCGGACGTTTCCCGGCCAGGGATACGCTTCCAGCGCGGCCAGGGCGGCGCGGGTGAGGCCGCGAATGGGCTTGCCGTTCTTCGCCGCGTAGCGCGCGACGAAGTGATCGGCGAGCAGCGGGACGTCCTCCACCCGATCGCGCAAGGGCGGCAGCACCACCTCGATGACGTTGAGCCGGTAGAAGAGGTCCTCGCGGAACTTTCCCTCGCGCACCCGCGCCCCGAGGTCCTGGTTGGTGGCGGCCACCACGCGGCAGTCGACCTTCACCGCGGCGCTGCCGCCCAGGCGCTCGATCTCGCCTTCCTGCAGGAAGCGGAGGAGCTTCACCTGCACGCCGGCAGTCAGCTCGCCCACCTCGTCGAGGAAGAGGGTGCCGCCCTGGGCGCGCTCGATGCGCCCCTCCTTGCGCTGCGCCGCGCCGGTGAAGGCGCCGCGCTCGTAGCCGAACAGCTCGGACTCCAAGATCGTCTCGGGAATGGCCGCGCAGTTGATGGGCACGAAGGGCCCCGCGGCGCGGGGCGAATGCTCGTGCAGCGCGCGCGCGAACAGCTCCTTGCCCGTGCCGCTCTCGCCGAGCAGCAGCACGGTGGCCGACGAGGGGGCCGCCTGCCGGATCACGTCGAGAGTGGCGCGCAGCGACGGGCTCTGCCCCACGATGGGCTGCGCCGCGCCCGCCAGCCGCGCGCGGAGCTGCTTGTTCTCCTGCACCAGCTTTCGCTTGTCGATGGCCTGCTGCACGCTCTTGAGCACGGCGTGGCGCTTGAGCGGCTTGGTGAGGAAGTCGTAGGCGCCGTCCTTCATCGCCAGCACCGCCGCTTCCACCGTGCCGTACGCGGTCATCAGCACCACCTCGGCGTCCGGCGCCACCGCGCGCACGGCGCGGAGCAGCTCCTGTCCGCTCATGCCCGGCATCATCAGATCGGTCAGCACCACGTCCACCGGCGTCGAGCGCAGATGGTCGAGCGCCGCCTGGCCGGAAGGAGCGAGCAGCACGCGGTAGCCCTCGCGCGCGAAGATGCGCTCGAGCGAATCGAGGTTGGCCTGCTCGTCGTCGACGACGAGGACGGTGCCGCGGCTGTCCATCGCGGTGACTATATAGCGCGTGATATGCGTGCAGCAGGATGACCTCCGCCCTCATCGGCCACGGCGGCTTCGTGGCCTCGAACCTCGAGAGGCAGGCGCACTTCGACGAGAAGGTGGACGCGCGCGCCGCGGAGAGATTGCGCGGCAGGAGGTTCGACCTGCTCGTCTGCGCGGAGCCGGAGGGACGCCGCAGGGCGAGCCGCGACCCCGAAGCGGAGGCGGCCGCGATGCGGCGGCTGATCGGCGCGCTCGGGGAGATCTCCGCGGACCGGGTCCTGCTCGTCTCCACGGTCGAGGTGTTCCCGCGGCCGGAGAAGGTGGACGAGGACGCGGCCATCCATCCCACCGGGCGGTGGGCCCGGCTCCGGCGCGAGCTGGAGCTGTTCTGCCGGGAGAAGCTTTCCGCCACGGTGGTGCGGCTGCCGCTCGCCTTCGGGCCGGGGCTCTCCGCCGGCGTGGTCTTCGACCTGCTCGCCGGCGACGGCCTCGCGAGCATCCACCCCGACGCGCTCCTGCAGCACTATCCCATCGCCCATCTCTGGCGCGACGCCAGCACCGCGCTGGAGCGGCGCATCCCCGAGCTGAACCTCTCCTGCGAGCCGATCCCGACGCGCGAGGTGGCGCTGCGCTGCTTCGGCCAGGAGCTGACCGCCTATCCGGCCTCGGCGCCGGCGCTCTGCGACGTCCGCTCGAAGTACGCGCCGCTCTGGGGCGGCCAGCCCTTCGGGTATCTCTACCCCAGGGAGCAGGTGCTGCGGGAGCTCACACGGTTCGTGGAGCAGGAGCGATCGCTCTGATCACTCGGTGAAGAGCGCCTCCACGAACTGGTGCGCGTCGAACTCCTTCAGGTCCGCCACCTTCTCGCCCACCCCCACGTAGCGGACCGGGATCTTCAGCTCGTCGCAGATGCCGATGATCACGCCGCCCTTGGCGGTGCCGTCGAGCTTGGTGAGCACGAACCCGGTCACCCCCAGGGCCTCGTGGAACTGCCGCGCCTGCTGGATGGCGTTCTGCCCGTTGGTGGCGTCCACCACCAGGAGCACCTCGTGCGGCGCGCCGGGCTGCGCCTTGTCGAGCGTGCGCTTGAGGCGCCTGAGCTCGTCCATGAGATTGGCCTTGGTGTGCAGGCGGCCGGCGGTGTCGCAGAGCACCACGTCCACGCCGTCGTTGCGCGCCCGGGTGACGGCATCGAAGAGCACCGCGCCGGGGTCGCTGCCGTCCTTGCCGCGGACGATGGGCGCGTGCGCCCGATCGGCCCAGACGTCGAGCTGCTCGCCGGCGGCCGCGCGGAAGGTGTCGCCCGCGCCGAGGAGGACGGACTTTCCCGCGGCGCCCAGCTTGGCTGCGAGCTTGCCGATGGTGGTGGTCTTGCC
>DATDMU010000545.1:0-28996 GCA_036518615.1 Myxococcales bacterium | reverse complement strand
GACGGTAGATCACACCAGAGATCGCGTGTCGATCCCCTCGACCGGGTTATGAAATGCGTTCTAGTCGTACACCGGGCGGTACATGCTGCCCTTCACGTGCGCGAGGAGGTCGTGAGGGCGCGGCTTGCCGGCGAGCTCATGGGCGTAGGCCACCTCCGCAACCGCGGCGGCGATGTGCGCCGAGACCTCCTGGATGCGCGAGAGCGACGGGTAGATGCGGCCCGCGGCGAGGTCCTCGTCGGTGACCAGCGAGGCGAGCCGCCGGGCCGCGGCGTAGAACATCTCGTCGGTCATGCGCCGCGCTCCCGAGACCAGGGCGCCGAGGCCCACGCCGGGGAAGATGTACGAGTTGTTCGCCTGGCCCGGCACGAACACGCGCCCGCCATGGGTCACCGGCGGGAAGGGGCTGCCGCTCGCGAAGATCGCGCGGCCCTCCGTCCAGGCATACGCGTCCTCCGCGGTGCACTCCGACTGCGAGGTGGGATTGGAGAGCGAGAAGACCACCGGCCGCTCGCGCTGGGCAGCGAGGGTCGAGAGCACCTCCCGCGTGAACGTCCCGCCCTGGCCCGCCGCGCCGATCAGCACGCCGGGCCGCAGATCGCGGATCGCCTCCATGAAGGTCAACTGCTCGTGCGCGTGCGCGTAGGGCAGCTTGTGGGCGGCGAGGCCGTGGCGCGAGGCGACCACGAGGCCCCTGGAGTCCACCAGCCAGCAGCGCCGGCGCGCCTCCGCCTCGCTCATGCCCTCCGCCGCCATCGCGCTGGAGATCAGGTCGCAGATCCCGGTGGCCGCTTCTCCTGCGCCGAGGCAGAGGATGACCTGGTCGCGCAGCTTCTCGCCCGTGATCCGCAGCGCGGAATAGATGCCGGCCAGCACCACCGAGGCGGTGCCCTGGATGTCGTCGTTGAAGCAGCAGACGCGATCGCGGAAGCGGTGCAGGAGCCGGAAGGCGTTGACGTTGGCGAAGTCCTCGAACTGGATCAGCACGCCGGGGAAGACCTCGTTCGCCGCGGCCACGAACTCGTCCACCAGCGCGTCGAACTCCGCCCCGCGCGGCCGCTTCTGCCGCAGCCCGAGGTAGAGCGGGTCGCGGAGGAGCTCCTCGTTGTCGGTGCCCACGTCGAGCATCACCGGCAGCGTGCGCGAGGGCGCGACGCCCGCGCAGGCCGTGTAGAGCGAGAGCTTCCCCACATGAATGCACATGCCGTTGTCGCCGAGATCGCCGAGCCCGAGGATGCGCTCGCCGTCGGTCACCACCATCACGCCCACCTCGCGGACGGGCCAGTTGCGGAGCACCTGCGCCATCCGCCCCTTGTCCTCGGCGGTGACGAAGAGCCCGCGCGGGCGCTGGAAGATCTGCCCGTACTGCTGGCAGGCGCGGCCGACCGTCGGGGTGTAGACGAGCGGCATCAGCTCCTCGGGCGAGTCCATCAGGAGCCGGAAGAAGAGGGTCTCGTTGCGGTCGTGGAGGCCGGCGAGGAAGACGTACTTCTGCAGATCGTCGGGCTGGCGGGCGAGGTTGTGGCGCACCCGCACCAGCTGCTCCTCGATGGTGTTGACGCGGGGGGGAAGCAGGCCGCGCAGCCCGTAGCGCTCGCGCTCGGCGTCGGTGAAGGCCGTGCCGCGGTTGAGGACCGGATCGTGGAGCAGGGTGAAGCCTCTCGGTTGCGTCAGGGTCGCCATGTGGGCGGGTCAAGCAAGCGGCGTTCCTCCCACCCCACGGGAACCGGCCCGCCCGAGCGGGCGCAGGATTTGCGCGTCGGTGCAAGGCCGCGCAGCTTCCGCGCCATTTCCGACTCGAGTGGCCGGTGATCCGGCGAGGCACATGGTTTGCTCAAGGCTCGGGCATGCCCCGCAGTCGCTGCGCGCTCCCCCGAGCGTCGATGTCCCTCTTGAGGTTGCCATGAAGAACCTGATCCACTCGCTCGCCTCGCTGAAGCTCGCGGTCGGGCTGCTCATCGCCCTGCTCGTCGGTCTCGCCTGCGGCACCATCCTCGAGTCGCGCTCCGGCGCCGAGGAGGCCGGGCGTATGGTCTACTACTCGTGGTGGTTCCTCCTGCTGCAGGGCGTGTTCGCGGCCAACGTCATCGCCGCCATCGCCAAGTACTACCCCTGGGGCAGGGCGCGGGTGGGATTCCTCACCACGCACTCGGCCATGATCGTCATCCTCGCCGGCGCCGCCGCCACCTACTTCTTCAAGCAGGAGGCGTCGCTGGAGATCTGGGAGGGGCAGACCAACGCGCAGCTTCCCTTCTCGGTCAAGCTCCTCAAGTTCACGGTGGAGCGATACCCCGGCACGCAGATGCCCTCCAACTTCCGCAGCGACGTGGAGGTGGACGGCAAGCCTGCCGCGGTGTGGATGAACCACCCGCTCGAGCACGCCGGCTGGCGGCTCTTCCAGTCCAGCTATCGCCTGGAGCGGGGCCGCAGCGCCACTGTGCTCTCCGCCTCGAAGGATCCCGGCCAGTCCATCGTCTTCTTCGGATACGGGATGCTGGTGGCGGGCATGTGCACCGTCCTCTTCACCCGCATCTCCGCGGTGCGGGCGCGCGACAAGCGCATCAAGACCCCGCCGCGCGGCGTGAAGAAGGCGGCGGCCATCGCCGCGATGACGGCCTTCGGGTTCGTGCTCCCTGCGCGCGCGGCGGACCTGGGCGAGCTCAAGCGGCAGCCGGTGCTGCACGACGGGCGCGTCATGCCGCTCGACACGCTCGCGCGCGAGGCGGTCTGGAACGTCACCGGCCTCCACTCCTGGGACGGGCACGATCCGGTCGAGTCGATTGACTTTTGGGGCAAGGAGCCGGAGGTCGCCGCGGACACGCCGCTGGTGAAAATCTCCTCCGACCTGGCAGCGGTGGCGCACCTGCCGCCCGGCACCACCCACGCCTCCTTCGCGCAGCTGGTGAACGACAAGGCCGTCATGGCGCTCCTCGACCAGGCGCGCGAGCAGGAGGGCCCGAAGCAGGGCGTCCTCGCCTCCGCCTCGAAGTTGGAGCAGCGCCTGGTGTGGATGCAGGGCTTCCTGAGCCACCAGACCATCGTCAAGGCGGAGGCCCCGCGCGCCGCGATGGACCGCGAGATCCTCTACAACGCGGTGCGGCCCACCCGCATCGCCTGGATCGTGCTCTCGCTGGCGCTGCTCCTCTCCCTCCTCAATCGGCCGAAGCTCTCCTTCGCCGGCCTCCTCGTCGGCTTCGCCGCCATGACCTGGGGCATCGCCATGCGCTGGATCATCGCCGGCCGCATCCCGGCGTCGAACATGTACGAGTCGCTCCTCTTCCTCGCCTGGGGCGTGGGGCTGTTCGCGGTCGTCGCCATGCCCGTCTTGCGCAACCGGCTGGTGGTGCTCAACGCCACCGTGATGTCGGCCTTGACCATGGCGCTCACCGATCTGTTGCCCATCGACGGCTTCATCCACCCGGTGCCGCCCGTGCTCTCGGGAACGCCGTGGCTCGCCATCCACGTGCCCATCATCATGGTCAGCTACTCCGTCCTCGCGCTCGGCGTGGTGATCGCGCACATGCACGTGGGCCTCACCATCTTCCGTCCCCAGAAGCGCGAGCTGATCGAGAAGATGAGCGACCTGCTCTACTGGTACATCCACGTCGGCGGCATCCTGCTCATCACCGGCATCCTCACCGGCTCCATCTGGGCGGCGTCCTCGTGGGGGCGGTACTGGGGTTGGGATCCCAAGGAGGTCTGGTCGCTCGTGGCCTTCCTCGCCTACATGGCCATCCTCCACGCGCGCTGGGACAAGCAGCTGGGGAGCTTCGGCGTGGCCGCCATGAGCATCGTGGCCTTCCAGACGATTCTGATGACCTACCTGGGCGTGAACTTCGTGCTCACCAGCGGCCTGCACAGTTACGGCATGGGCGATTCGCCGGTGGTCGTCTGGATGACCATCGTGGCCTTGGCCGAGGCCGCTTTCCTCGTCTGGGGGATGACCGCGAACAAGCGGCACCTCGCGCCCGCGCCCGCCTGAGACGTAGGAAATGCGCCGGGCGAGCCCATC
Source organism: Myxococcales bacterium (assembly GCA_036518615.1). Taxonomy (GTDB): domain Bacteria; phylum Myxococcota; class Myxococcia; order Myxococcales; family 40CM-4-68-19; genus 40CM-4-68-19. Next base: position 24,984 of record DATDMU010000545.1, on the reverse strand, counting down.
GTGGGGACAGGCCTGCCCGGCGCAGCGTTTGCGCCCGCAGCGCCGGCCGGCTGCCGGAAGTGCGCGGGCCGCGCCCCCTTCATCGCCGCTCCAAGGGCGGCGCAATTTTCGCCCGTGTCATCCGCAAGTAGTGGCACGGACCCTGCTAAGAAAGCGCAGCAACCCCGGAGGCTCGAACACAATGCCGAACATTTTCACCGTCGCCGTCGCACTCGCCGTTGCCGCCTGCACCAAGCCGGCGCCGCCCACCCGCATCGCGCAGGGCGCGGCCGAATCCGCCAAGACGCAGGCTCCTTCCGCGACCGACATCAAGGGCAAGGTCGCGGAGAAGATCGACGCCGCGCAGTACAGCTACCTCAAGCTGCAGACCGCGGGCGGAGAGGTCTGGGCGGCGGTCCCCAAGACCGAAACGGCGGTGGGCGCCGAGGTCACGGTCGTGAATGCCATGTGGATGGAGAATTTCGCCAGCAAGACCCTGAACCGCACCTGGGAGAAGATCGCCTTCGGCACGCTCGGCGACGGAGCGGGCGCAGCGGCTGCGCAGCCTGCCGGCCTGCCTGCCGGCCATCCCGCGGTCGGGAGCGATCCTGCCCAGGGCATGTTCGCGAAGCAGGCGGCGAACGACGGCAACGCAGCCAGCCCCCACGGAGCGCCCGCCGCCAGGCCGGATGCCGCGCCCATCAAGGTGGCCAAGGCGCCGGGCCCGCAGGGCCGCACCGTCGCGGAGATCTGGTCGAAGCGCGCGGCGCTCAAGGACCAGAAGATCTCCGTGCGCGGCAAGGTGGTCAAGGCCACCAACGGCGTCATGGGCAAGAACTGGCTGCACGTGAAGGACGGAACCGGAGAGGGGCCCTCGTCGGACCTCACCGTCGCGAGCGACCAGACCGCGGGCGTGGGCGACACCGTGCTCGTCACCGGCGTCGTGCACGTCGACAAGGATCTGGGCGCCGGGTACCACTACGACGTCATCGTCGAGGACGCGAAGATCAAGGCCGAGTGACCCGGAAGCCGTCCCTCATCGCCTGACGTGCGCGCGGCGTCGTTCGCCTGGATGGCGTGCGACGTCCGCGCTTCGCGGCGTCCCGGAACCCGCTTCCGGCCCGCCCAGGCGCGCAGAAATTTCGTCAGGTCGCTCGCGCGTCGCAGGGGATCCGGGGCACGCCTCTTGCTCCATCCGCACGCATGCGCTGCGCCCTGCAGAGGTCTGCCCGCTAGTGCGGATGCCGGTCCTCATCACCGTGCTGCTGTCGCTTTCTGCAGAGGCGGCCACCGCCCCGCGCGCGGCGAAGCCTGCCGCCCCGCCGCCGCCCAAGGCGTCCGGGAAGGTGGTCATGCCCTCGTCTGCGCCGGTGGTCTCCGCGCCGCGCGCGCTCGCGGAAGCTCCCGCCGCCGGAGCCGATCCGAACAAGTGCACGAGCTGTCACGCGCCGCTGACCGCGAGCCGCAAGCCGCACGCGCCGGTGAAGGGCGGCGAATGTTCCGCCTGCCACGTCGCGAATCCGGGCACGGTGGGAAAGTGCAAGAGCCCCGCCGCCACCGCCTGGAAGTTCGTGGCCGAGCAGCCCGCGCTCTGCGCCAAATGCCACGACACGAGCGGCGCCGCGCCGCCGCACCCGGTGATCAAGTCCCAGGGCTGCACCGCCTGCCACGATCCGCACGCCTCGAGCAACCCCACCCTGCTCAAGACCGTGCCGGTGGACGCGCTCTGCTACAAGTGCCACGCGAAGTTCGACGACGCCGAATTCATCCACACGCCCGTCAAGCAGGGCAAGTGCCTCGGCTGCCACAGTCCGCACGCAGGCGACGCGAAGCCGCTCCTGATCGACCGGCGCGAGGTGCTCTGCGCCGCGTGCCACAAGCTCGCAGACCTCGGCAAGGGTCACGAGAAGCACACGCCGGTGTTCGAGGGCCGGTGCCTCGGCTGCCACGACCCGCACCGCAGCGACTACAAGGCGCAGCTGGTGGAGAAGGGCAAGAAGCTCTGCCTCGGCTGCCACGATGCGAAGGCGAAGCAGGGCCCCGCAACCGCCTCCGTCAACTTCCGCGTCGACCTCGCGCGCAAGGTGGTGCACAAGGCAGTCTCCGGCGGCGAGTGCCAGGACTGCCACACGCAGCAGCACAGCTCGGACAACCCGTCGCTCCTGGCGAAGTCGGTGACCGACACCTGCTTCAAGTGCCACACCAGATTCGACGAGCTCTACAAGTTCCAGCACAGCGCCGCGAGGCTCGGCGAGTGCGCGGTCTGCCACGACCCGCACTCCAGCGACAACAAGGGACTGCTCACCGCCGCGCGGATCAACGACGTCTGCTTCAAGTGCCACGCCGACGACGCCAGCGCGCGCAAGTGGGTGCACAAGCCTGTCGTGGACAAAGGCTGCACCGCGTGCCACGACGCGCACGGCGGCGACTTCCGCTACAACCTGGCCGACGCCGAGGGCTCGGCGCTCTGCCTCAAGTGCCACGCGGGCGTGGGCGAGAAGCCGAAGGTGAAGCACGCCGCGCTCGCGCGCTACGGCTGCACGGCCTGCCATTCGCCGCACGCGAGCGACAACCCCAAGGGGCTGAACAAGCCGGTGAACCAGCTCTGCGCCTCCTGCCATGCGCAGCAGGCCGACGGCGGGCACCTCAAGACCTTCAGCGGCCGCCATCCGCTCATGGGCGTGCCCGACCCGAGCCACAAGGGCCGCGACCTCTCCTGCGTGAGCTGTCATTCGCCGCACGGGAGCGACAGCCCGAAGCTGTTCTACGCAGGCGCGACGCCGCAGGAAGCGTGCAAGTCCTGCCACTAGGTGCGCGCGATGGGATCGACCGCGGCTCCGTGAACCGGCACGCGCGGCGGGCGCTCCTCGCCCTCGTGCTGCTCGCGGCGGCGGCGGTCCGCCTGCGCCTTCTCCACGTCCCGCTGGAGCGCGACGAGGGCGAGTACGCCTACGGCGCATCGCTCCTCCTCGGCGGATCCGCGCCGTTCTCCTCGATGTACAGCATGAAGCTGCCCGGAACGCAGTTCGCCTACGCCGCCTTCCTCGCCCTCTTCGGGCATTCCATCGCGGCCATCCGCCTCGGGCTGTTGCTCGCGAACGCCGCGACCACGCTGCTCGTCTTCGCGATGGGCCGGCGGCTGATGAGCTCCGGCGGCGCGCTCGCGGCGGCAGCGGCCTTCGCGGCGCTCTCGCTCTCGCCTGCCTTCCTCGGCATCTTCGCCCACGCGACGCACTTCGTGATCCTCTTCGCGGTCGCGGGCCTCTTCGCCCTCCACGTCGCGCTGGAGTCGCGGCGGCAATGGCACTTCGCGGCCGCGGGCGCGCTGCTCGGCACGGCGGTGCTGATGAAGCAGGCCGGGGTCGTCTTCCCGGCCCTGGCGGTCCTCTGGTGGGGCTGGGAACGCCGCAAGCGGCCGGCAGGGTGGGCGGCGGAGGGCGCATCGCTGTGCGCGGGCATCGCCGCGCCGCTCCTTCTGACCGCGGCGGCGGTGGCGAAGGCCGGCACGCTGCCGGCGATGTGGTTCTGGACCGTGACCTACGCACGCGACTACGCCACCGCCCTGCCCTTCGCGCAGGGCCTGCGCGAGCTCGGACGCGCCGCCGCCCGATTCGGCCCTGCCGCGCTGCCTCTCCTCCTGCTCGCAGCGGGCGGCCTCGCCGTTGCCCTGGCGCGCAGGTCCGCCCTGCTGCCCCTCTTTCTCCTCTGCTCGCTGGCGGGCGCGGCGGCCGGCTTCTACTTCCGCCGGCACTATTTCATCCTCGCGATTCCCGCCGCGGCGCTGCTCGCGGGATACGCCTTCGACGCGCTCGCGGCCAGGGCCCGCATCGCCGCGGTCACGGCCATCTGCGCGGCCTGCGCATGGACTCTCGCGGCGGAGCGCGAGCTGCTCTTCGCGCTTCCGCCTCCGGCCGTGTCGCGGGCGATCTACGGCGAGAACCCGTTTCCCGAGGCGATCGAGATCGCCCGCTACCTGCGCGAGCACACCGGCGAGCGGGAACGCATCGCCGTGCTGGGGTCGGAGCCCGAGATCCCCTTCTACGCGCGGCGGCGCTCCGCCACCGGACACGTCTACATGTATTCGCTGATGGAGGCCCACCCCTTCGCCGGCGCGATGCAGGAGCAGGCCATCCGCGAGATCGAGTCGGCGCGTCCGGCGTACATCGTCTGGGTGCTCGCGCAGGCGTCATGGCTTCCTCATCCCGGCGCGCCGCGGCATCTCCAGAACTGGGCGCGGCAGTACGTTGCGCAGGGATACCGGCTGGTGGGAAACGCCACCGTCGTCGACCTCACGCACACCCGCTACGTCTGGGGCGCCGCGGCGGAGGCCGAGCCGATCGGGGAGACGACGGTCGCGCTGGTGCTGCAGCGGCGCTGAGACCGGCGGGCGACCGTCACTGCCCCGTGCTGAACGCCTGCACGCGGTTGTTGTTCCGGTCGGCGACGAAGAGCACGCCCCGGGACGCGGCGCAGATCTGCGCCGGGTAGTAGACGAGGCCGTCGCTCCACCCGATGCTGAGCTGCCGGCCCTGGAACGACCCGTCCGGGCCGAGCACCACGATCCCGTTGCCGTTCTGGTCGACGAGGAGGATCTGCCCGCGGTCGCCGAAGTCGATGTAGACGGGATAGTTCAGGTACTCCTTGAGACCGCTCGCGAGCACCGAGAATGCGCCGGAGCCCGCCGCCGCCTTGTAGACCGCGCCGCCGATGCCGTCGACGGCGTAGAGGGTTCCCGCGGCGTCGATGCCGATGTCGCTGACGATCCTGCGCTCCGGCAGACGCACCTGCCGCACGAAGGCGCCGGCGCGGTCGAGGACGACCACCCGCGCAGAGGCGACGTCGAGCACGTAGATGGCGCCGGCGCGGTCCAGCTTGAACGCGACCGGCGCGTAGCCGGACTCCACCGGCACTCCGCGCATCGACACGAAGCCGTCGAACTTGCCCTCGATGCCCACGCGCACGATCCGCCGCCCCTGCCGGTCGAGGGTGAGGACGTTTCCCGCGGCGTCGATCTGCACCCGCGTGGGGAACCCCAGCTCGTCGAACTTGACCGGCGTGCCGCCGTCGAAGCTGCCGGCCTTCCAGGCGAAGACGAGCAGCCGGCGATTGCCGGAATCGGCGACGACCACCTTGCCGTCCGCGGTGCAGGCGAGGCCTTCGGGCGCCTTGAGCGCCGCGCCGTCGGCGCTCGCGTACGCGGACGCGGCGAAGGTGAGCGCGAGAGGGGCCGCGCGCGCGCCGGCGGCGGAGATCAGCATTGCCGCTATGGCCCAGAGGATTCGTTTCACCGCTTGTACTCCCGGTGGCACTTCGTGCAGAGGTCGGTCGTGGTGGGGTACGGCAGCATGCTCTTGTACTCGGTGCCGTGAGCGCGATGGCAGCTCAGGCAATCGAGGGTGAGATTGCGGTTGCGCGGGTCGGTCAGCTTCTCGCCGATGGGGTGGGTGGCGTGCTGCTGCCAGTCGTGGCAGCGGCCGCAGCCCTGGACCACGTCCGCCTCCTTGAGCATGAGCAGGTTGTCGGACGAATGCGGATCGTGGCAGGAGGTGCAGTTGCCGTCGCGCACCGGCGCGTGCTTGGTGGGCGAGCGCGCCTGGCGCCCGATGGTGTCCGCGTGACAGGTGCCGCAGAGCGCGTCCATGCGCCGCCCGCTCACCAGCTTCGGCTGCCGCGACGAATGGGGATCGTGGCAGCGCAGGCACGCGGTCGCGTCCTCGATGGCCAGGTGCACGCGCGCCTTCCCCATCATCTGCGCCACGCGCACGCCGTGGCATTGCTTGCACAGGGCGACGCCCTCGCGGCGGAGGGCCACGGGCTTGCCCGGCGCGGGATCGAGATGGCACTGCGTGCACATCCTCGTCGCCATCGGCTGATGGGCGCTCTCGTTGAGCATGCCCTTGCGGCTGGAGCCGTGCGGGTCGTGGCACCTCGTGCAGGTCGTCTTCGCCACCGCGAATCCGGCGTGCGCCTTGGCGAAGGTGGCGTTCGCCTTGTGGCACTCGAGGCAGAGCTGCGGCTGCGGCACCTTGAGCAGGGAAGCCGCCGCGGTGGACGCGTGCGCCTCGTGGCAGGTGTTGCAGCCCCGCTCCACCGGCTTGTGCCGGAACTTCGCCGCGGCCGACGCGTTGACGATGCCGCCGTGGCAGCTCGAGCAGACCTTGTTTCCGGATTGCAGCAGCTGGAACCGGTTGTCCCCTGCGTGCGCGTCGTGGCAGCCCGTGCAGGCGCCGTCGGCGACCGGCTTGTGCAGGCTCTTCGCCTGGGCGGCGATCAGGTCCTTGTGGCAATTGGTGCAGATCGCCTTCGGATCGGCCGAGAGCAGCTTGTCGTGCGCGGACGCGTGCGGATCGTGGCAGGCGATGCACTCGCCGTTGCGGGCGGGAGTGTGCACGAACTTGCGCTGGAGCCTGCCTGCCAGCTCGGCGTGGCACTGCAGGCAGAGCTTGCCGCCCGCGCCCGGCTTCAGCTTGAGCCGCGCGGCGTCCGGCGCCGCCGCCGGCGCGCGAGCCGGGGCGGCAGGGGCGCAAAGCAGGGCAAGGAGCGCAATCGCGATCATCAGCGCGCCGCCTTCCTGCGCGGCCCCGGCGCGGCGGTGTGGCACATCCCGCAGTTGCGCGCCTCGAAGGGCCGGTGCACCACCGCGTGCAACAGCCGCTCGTCCTTGCCGAAGTGCGGGTCGTGGCAGGTGGTGCACGCGTCCTTCGCGGCCTCGATCCCCAGGTGCGCCGGCGCAAACTGCGGCTCATCCGCCTTGTGGCACTGCGTGCAGACTTGCTGCGCCGCCCGCGAGAGCAGCGCGGGATTGGACGAGGCGTGCGGGGAATGGCACTTGAGGCAGTCTTCCGCGACGGGCGCGTGGACCTTCTTGTCCTTCATCGCCTCCTTCATGGTCTTGTGGCATGCGAGGCAGCCGTCGGAGCCCTTCACCAGCAGCAGCTTGTCGAGCGCGGACTTGTGCGGGTTGTGGCAGGAGGTGCAGTCGCCGGTCGCGAAGGGCGCGTGCACGCTCTTCGCCGCCTGCGCCTCGCGGCCCTGCTTCTCGTGGCAGGAGAGGCAGAGGTCCTTGACCGGTCTGACCGCCATCCCCCGCTGGTTCGAGGCGTGCGGGTCGTGGCAGGCGAGGCACTTCCCCTCGGCGAACGGCTTGTGCGAGGCGGCGCCGCGCTGATCGGCGAGCAGCTCGGCGTGGCACGACTGGCAGAGCTGCGGCGCCGCGGCCTTGAGCAGGGTCTTCCGGTCGGAGCCGTGCGAAGAATGGCAGGAGGTGCAGTCTCCCACCTGCACCGGCTTGTGCGTGTGCGATCGCGCGAACTCCGCCTCCAGCGATCCGTGGCAGCCGAAGCAGATCAGGTCCGGGCGGCTCTTCACCATCCCCGTGTAGCTGGAGCCGTGAGGGTCGTGGCAGCTGGTGCAGCGCCCCTGCTTGAACGGCGCATGCACCGTCGCCGCCTTGAAGCCCTGCACCGTCTTCGCGTGGCACTTGAGGCAGAGCTGATCCTTGTCCACCTCGAGCAGCGCCTTGCGGTCGGCGGCGTGCGCCTGGTGACAGGAGAGGCAGTCCGCCACGGGCGGGTGCCTGTGCGCGACGTTCTCCTTCATCGCGGCATGGCACGACAGGCAGAGCGAGGTGCCGGCCGCCTTGAGCAGCTTCTTCGCGTCGGAGGCGTGCGGGTCGTGACAGGCGAGGCAGTCGCCCTTCGCCACCGGGGCGTGGGCGATCTGTCCCTTGTCGACGATCGAGTCGGGCAGGTGGCACTTGAAGCAGGTGTCCGCGCCCGCCCGTGCGAGGGCGAACGGCTTGTCCGAGCCCGCCGCCGCGTGACAGGAGGCGCACTCGCGCGACGCGACCGGGTTGTGCAGCGCGGGCCGCAACAGCTTCTTGCGATCGGACGAATGCGGATCGTGACAGGAGCTGCAGCGCGCGCTCTCCACCGGGTAGCCCGCGTGCGCCTTCCTGAACGGCGCCTCCGCCGGCTTGTGGCACCCCGAACAGAGCTGCGCCTCCTTCGCGACGAGCAGCTGTTTTTCGCCGGTGGCGTGCGCCGAATGGCATGCCGCGCAGCCCGTCTGCCTGAGGACCGCGTGCACGTTCTTGCGCTGGAACGCCTCCTGCTTGTGGCAAGCGAAGCAGAGCGCTGCGCCTTCGGTCTTCAGCATCAGCGGCGCGTTCGAGCCGTGGGCGTCGTGGCACTGGACGCATTCGCCCGACTTGAGCGGCTTGTGCACCACCGCCTTCTCGAGCCCCACCGCCGCGGGCTTGTGGCATTCGAGGCAGAGCTTGTTGCCCGACTCGCGCAGGATCAGCTTGGGAACGATGCCGTGCCGGATGTGGCAGTCCTCGCACTTCTGCTGCCGGACGCTCGAGTGCAGGTGCGTGCGCGAGAGCACCTTCTCCCTGAACGCGCCGTGGCAGTCGAGGCAGTCCTTGCGCGCGAACTGCTCCGCCGCCGCGCCGGTGGCGGTCAGCGCGGCGAGGGCGAGGCAGAGGCGGGTGAGCGCGGACGTCATCGCCGGGGTCTCAGATGGCGATGCCGGTGATGTAGACCTTGACCGTGCGCGCCTTGCGGATCTTCGCGGCCACGTCCTGTATCGCCTTGTTCATCTTCTCCATCTGCACCTTCGCCAGGATGTCGCTGCGGACCTCCTCGAAGTCCTGCGGCTTGGGGGGAGTGACCTGCTTGACGACGATGACGTGCTGCTGCTTGCCCGCCGGGTAGAGCCGGATGTCGCCCGGCTTCGCGCCGGCCAGGGCCTTCGCCAGCTCCGGCGGGATGGCGGCGTCGCTCACCGTGCCGTCCAGCGCCAGCGTGTCCTCGCCGGGCGCCAGCTGGTCGGAAGCATTGGCCTTCATCCAGTTGAAGTCGGCGCCCGCCTTGAGCTTGTCGAAGGCCGCCTGCGCGCCGGCCGGCGTGCGGAAACCGATCGAGGCGAGCGTGTAGAAGGCGGCGAAGGTGAAGTCCTTCTTGTTGTCCTCGTAGTACTTGCGCGCGTCCGCGTCGGTGACCTTCACGTCGGGCGCGACCGCCTTCTCCAGGTAGTAGGAGAAGAGCAGGTTGCGCCGGTGCTCCTCGACCGCGTCCTTGTGCTCTTCCGTCTCCGCGAGGCGCTGGCGCGCGGCCTCCGCCGGCAGGAGGCGCCGCGAGATGAGCGAGTCGATGGCCTGGAACTTCTTCGCGTTGACCTTCTTCTCCTCCACCGCGCGGTCGACGCCGTGGAAGAAGATGGTGCGCAGGTTCGCAGCCAGCTCGGCCACGGTGATCGGCTGCGATCCTTCGATGCGCGCGAGCACCCTCTCGTCCTTCTCCAGCGCGGAGAACCCGGGCTCCTTCGCCTCGAAGTCGAGCCGCGAGGCGAGCTCCTGATCCACCGTCACGTACTTGTCCACCAGCTTGCCGTAGTACTTCTTGAGCGCGCGCTTCATCGCCCGGCTGCGCGCTTCCCCGACGGCGGCCGCGCGGGCCTTCGGGTCCTCCGGGTAGCGCACGGCGACGACGTGGATCACCGCCCATCCCCCCTGCAGGCGGAGCGGCGGCGTGATGCGGCCCGCCTTGCCGAGCGCGTTCAGGCCGTTCACGACCGCGGCGGCGGCGCTCTTCTGCGAGATCCAGTCCGCCCGGGTGGTCCCCTGTCCCTTCTTCTCCGCGATCGCCCGCGCGGCGAGCCTCGCGAACGGCTTGCCGCTCTTCAGCGCCGCCGCGAACTCCTTCGCATCGGCCTCTTTGGGGAAGAGCACCGAGTCGACCTTCCACTCCCGGACGGAATCCTTGTAGATGCGATCGACGTCCTTCGGATCGGGCCCGACGTTCGCGGTGGCGCGATCCTTCAGCATCTGCACCAGGTGCGCGGAGGCGAACTCGTCCATCTCCCGCTTGAAGAGCGGCTGCTCCTCGAAGCCCATGTCGTGCGCCTCGAGGCTGATCAGCCGCGCGGCGATGAGCCGGTCCAGCGCCGGCGTGAAGTCCTTCTGCGCGTGCGGCGCAGCGGCCTTCTCGTGCGACTTGTGGGTGACGGCAAGCAGGCCGGCGAGGTCGCGCAGCGTGACCACGTGGTCGTCGATGCGGGCCACTGCGAGGCCCTGGTACTTTTCCGAGAAGAGCGGCGCCCGGACGACGCCTTCGGGGCCTTCCACCACGGCATAGGGGCCGTCCTCGGGCGCGGCGGCAGCCGGCGCGCCGAGGAGAGCGAGGACGAGCGGGATCATCGAGGTCGGCATCGGGAGGGGCTCCACGGCGTTTCTTGCGGGCAGCTCGTTGCAATCGTTGCGCCGCATGCGCGAAGGGCGGCTTCCTGTCGCCTGCGGCCGGATCCGCCGCAGGTTTTCCGCGCCCACGCAAGGCTTGCGCGCATCACCGCGGAATCTTCCGGGGCGGCGTCGGCGGCCGGTCGATCATCGCCCGCACCGTGCTCTGCGCCATCCTGCAGGCCAGATCGCCCACGGTCGACACCTTGCCTGCGTCGAAGAAGAAGACTCCGTCGTCGCCCTGGCTGTAGGAGGTGGACCGCCACACCACCTCGTCGCCGCGGCGGTCGAGCAGCATGACGGTGTACTCGAGCCTGGGGACGCCGTCGGCGTTGAGCGCGTCGTCGAAGGAGCGCACCACCCCGGTCAGCGCCAGGTCGGCGTGGACCAGCTCCATGGTCATCCTCGCCACGTCGAGCGAGATGCCGCCCTGCAGGACGACGCGGAAGCGGAGCAGATCGTCGCGGAGGACGCCGGGCTCGGTGACGCGCACGCTCGCGAGCGACTGCAGCTGGCGGACGAATGCCAGCGAGACCACGTCGCCTGCGTTGCGCCGGCGGGTGAGGTTCTGGAAGGGCAGCACCGCGATGGTCAGCGGTTTCTCGAGGTCGAGCGCCGCGGCCCGGTAGGAGCTGCGAGGCCGGAATCGCCCTGCGGGCGGGCACACCGCGGAGGGGACTTCCCTGTGTTGCGCCAGGGCGGCAAGCGATCGCGCCAGGCCGGCGAAGCCCCGCGCCGCGAGCTCGTCGAAGCTGCGGATGATGCCCAGGTCGAACGCGCCGGGAGAGTCGTCGCCCAGCCGGGAGAAGCCGCCCGCCCAGACGATGCGGGGGTCGTCCGCCGCGCTCACCAGGCGGGCCTCGACGGAGAGCCGCGGCATCGGCTCGCGCGCCACCGCCACCACCGTGGTGATCAGCACCTGGTCGACGCCGAGCTCGCGCCGGGCGAGCACGGCGGTGGCGGCGTCCAGCCCGCCCGTGTAGCGGATGCGGTGGCGCGCGAGGAAGTCGTCCACCGGCGCGCCTTCGACGAAGAGGATGCCCTGCTTCTCGAGCTGCCGGCGGAGGGCGTCGCCGATCTCGCGCATCGGCGCGACCACGCCCGCGGCATTGACCAGCGGGAAGACGGCGATGGGCCGGAGCGGCGGCGCGTTGCCGGCCTTGACGCTCCGCGCCCCGGGCGCGGCGGCGGTCGCGGCGCAGCCGCAGAGGGCCGCGCAGAGGAGCGCCGCGAGAGAGCGCGCGCTACTTGAACAGCTTGCCCAGGAGGTCACGGACCGCGTCCTCGGTGATGTTGTTCATGGGGTCGCCGCCGCCTCCGACCAGGCGCGTCCAGAAGCCGATGCCCCCGCGGGTGGTCGACGCCTGCCACACCACCTTCCCGCTGCTGGTCTCCAGCATCTGCACGCTGACCGAGATGACCGAGCCGGTGCTGGAGCCCGAGCGGGTCTCGCCGTACTCCTTGACCGTCCCGGTGATCACCGCCTGCGCGGCGAGCGCCTTGCCCAGGTTCACCACGTCCTCGGCGGAGGGCGTGGTGGGGTTGCCCAGGTTCGCCTTGCCGATGCCCCGGGCCACTTCGCCGGACGGCAGCACGTAGACGGCGCCGCTGGCGAAGAGCAGCTCGGAGAAGACTTCGCGCGTGCGCTCCGCGCCGGCAGGAGTCGAGGAGAGGTTCTGGAAGGGCAGCACCGCCACGGTGCGGACCGCGGCGAAGTCCATCGCCTTGTCCTTGAACTGCGATCCGTGGGAGCAGCCGGCGGCGAGCGCCAGCGCCACGGCGATGTTGAAGGTGGTGTCGATTCGCATCGCGGGCTCCATTCTCAAAGGGTGATCCGCAGATCGATGTTGAAGGTGCGCTGGTGCTGGGCGCCGCCGCCGCGGTTCCCGTCGGTCATGGTGTAGGTCCCCGAGAGCACCGTGTTCGGCCGGATGTTCCAGCGCGCGCTCGGGGTGAAGAAGCGGGTGATCGATCCGTCGAGGTCGAGCACCGAGTTGTAGGCGACCGAGAGCTGCAGGTCGCCTCCGGTGGTCGCGTTCAGCCCCAGCTCGCCGTTGAAGAGCGTCGCGCTGGTGGGCGGCTGGACGACGTGCGAGACGGTGCCGGTGACGAAGAAGACGCGCACCGGGCGGAAGGTCGCCGATCCCTCGACGGTGTTCACCGCGTTCGCCGTCCGCGGCTGCGAGCCGCCGGTCGCGAGCACGTCGCGGTGGGTGAAGGCGCCGTGCAGCTGCAGCTTCGGATTCGGCTGCAGGGTCGAATCGACGGTGAGGACGGCCGATCGCGTGTCCTGTCCGGCGACGGTAGTGCCGACGTTGTACCCGGCCATGAAGCCGAAGTTGACTCCGCGGTACGGCACGGCGGTGGTGGTGACGAAGACGGAGTTGGCGACCGTCTCGCCGGCCGCGGTCAGGTTCACCTGTCCCGAATAGCTGAGCGAGTGCGAGAGCGTCGCCAGCTCGTTGACGCCCACCGAGCCGGCCCAGAGATAGGAGACCTCGTGGCCGCGGAGCTGATCGCTGTCCTGCCGGGCGACGCGCGCGGTGAGCAGCGTGAAGTCGTTGAGCGACTTGTTCAGGTTCAGCCCGTTGATGAGGTACCAGGTGGTCGCGCTCGCCAGCGAAGGCCGCGTCGTGTTGCGAACGTTGACCGACGCGTCGTACACCAGCACCTCGGGCAGGAGCTGGGCGCGCAGCCCGGCGTTGGCCGAGGTGGTGTTGTTGAGCACGCGCAGGCGCTGCCCGGTGGTGAGATGCTCCACGAGCGCCACCTGCAGCTCGGTGACGAGGATGTCGCGGTAGGCGTCGCGCGGGTCGGCCGCGGGGCTGAGCGGCGCGGCGGTGACCTTGAGGTAGCGCGCCTGCACCTTCGCCACCGAGATCTCGAAGCGGTTGGCGAATTTTCCGAAGACCTGCTGTACGGGCCCGAGCGAGGTCCAGTGCTGGCCGTCGTCGCTCTGCCAGGCGGTGAAGGGGATGCGGTCCGCCACGTCGGTCACGTCGCGGTCGACCCAGACGTAGAAGGTGTTCACCGGCGTGAGCGTGTCGCCGAACTGCACGCCGAGGTCGCGCAGGTACGGGTCGTTGGCCAGTGGCCGCGAGGTTCCCAGGTTGACTGCGGCGGAGGCGTTCTTGTCGCCGTTCACCAGCGCCGGGTTCGGCTGCAGCGTGACCAGGCTGGCCACCGCCGGTGGCGTCTCGACGGCGGAGGACCCGGCGATGGGCGACTGCAGCGTCTCGAGGAGGCCGCTGGTTCCGGTGGAGGTGGCCTCGCTGTCGAGGCGGGCGAAGGTTCCCCCGACGTAGTACTCGATCACGCGCGGGACGATGAAGCCGCCGTAGCTCGCGGCCAGGTTGTGGGTGGTGCTTGCCGTCTCGCTCTTGCGGATCCGGTCGTCCGCGTCGGTGCCCAGAAACGAGTACGAGAGGAGCAGGCGGTTGAGCGGCGTCCAGGTGCTCGCCACTCCCAGCTCCTTGCTGACGATGTCGGTGGACTGGCGCGCGGTGTCGTAGTTCCGCGGCCGCGCCACGCGCACCGTCACCGTCGGCAGGTCGAGCGGCCGCCATCCGAAGATCAGGTGGAAGTCGTCGGCCACCTGGCTTGCGACCTGCCGGCGGTTGTAGCCCACCGCGGTGCTGCTGGTCGGCTGGGAGAAGATCAGGTCGGCGGAGGCGTTCCACAGGTTGGTGGCGATGGTGGCGGGTCCGCCCCAGCTGATGTCGCGCTCGAACAGCCCGGTGCCGTTGAACCGCAGCGTGGGCACGATCTCGCGGTCGAGGTTGAGGCGGTAGCGCTGGAAGACGAGGTCGAAGGTGGACTTCTGCGTGGACCCGCCCGGGTCGCTCGCCTCGGCGGTCCCGTGGGTGTAGCCGCCTTCGGCGTAGCCGGAGATCCCGTCGGCCGCGCGCGCGCCGGGCGATGCGGCGGCCAGCAACGCGCCCGCGGCGATGGCGATGCCGGCCCGCATCGCTGCTCAGTTCCTCTCGCCGTTGAGCGAGATGGCCCGCGCGTCCTCGCCGACGTCGAAGCGGGCGACGAGACGCCGCGAGGCCAGATCCACCACCGAGACGGTGTTGCCCTCCGGCGAGAGGGCGAAGAGCGCGTTCTGCGCGTCGTCGATGGCGAAGTAGGTGGCGCCTTCCGCCGCCTCGACGCGATCGACGGGGATCAGCGCCAGCGGGTCGTAGACCAGGAGCCGGCGCTCGCGCGCCTTGGCCACGAAGATCAGATCGCTCGCGGAGTCCACCTTGATCCCGCTGGTCCCCAGCCCGATGTGGACGCGGTTCTGCACCGAGAAGTCGGAGAGCGAATAGACGGTGAGCACCGGCGATCGGGCGGAGGCGACGTACAGCCGGGTGCCGGAGCGATCGATCTGGCCGCGCAGGGGCTGCTCGTCGGTGCCGATGGTCGCGACCAGCATCCGGTTGGCGAGGTCGATGACGCTGAAGCTGTTCGAGCCGAGATTGAAGACGTAGGCGCGCTGGCCGCGGCGATCCACCAGCACCGTGGAAGGCTCGACTCCGACGGCGATGCGGCCGATCTCGGTCATCGCCGCCGTATCGAGGATGCTGACCGAGTTGCTCCCCGCGTTGGCGGTGACCAGGGTGCGGCGGTCGGGGGTGAGGCCGATCTCGCGCGGCTGGTCCCCGACGTTCAGGCGGATGCGGTTCTGCTCCTCGCCGGTGCCGGTGTCGAAGATGGCGACCTGGTCCTCGTCGGCGAGCGCGACGTAGGCGCGGTTGGAGAATCCGTCCACCGCCACGCCCCACGGAGCCCTCCCCGCCGGCAGCACGGTGGCGACCTCGCGCAAGGCCTTGTCGAAGCCCGCCACCTCGCTGCGCGAGGCGCTGCTGCAGAAACCCAGGGCGGCGGGGACCGGCCTCTGCGCGACCGCGGCGGTGAGGGCGGGAACGCGCGGCCCGTCGGCGTCGTCCTCGTCGCCGGCGGCGGCCGCGGCGGGCAGCCGCGCGGAGAGGAGCAGCACCGTCGCGTGCCTGCGCGCGATCGAGAACGGCGCCTCGACGCGAATCGTCGCCGGCTCTCCCCCGCGCCCTCTGAGAACGACGACGAGCCCGTCGTACGCGCCGGGCGCGAGCCGTCCGCGCGCGAGCGTTCGTTGCGTCTGGACGGGCTCGCCGGCGATGCGCCCGAGCAGCAGCTCCAGTGGCCGATCGCCTCCGCCGCCCGCAGCGGCGACCGACGAGACATCCGACTGCGGCGCCTGCCTCGAAGGGAGCGGCTGCAGCTCGACGATCAGCTCTCCCTCGCTCTCCAGCGGCGGCCGCACGAGGTGGCGCGCCGCGGACGCGCATCCCGCGATCGCCAGCGCCACTGCCGCGAGCAAGCCGGGCATCGTCCAACCGCGCGCAGGATTTGCGGTGAGGTGAGCCTTGCGCTGCATCGTTGCGAAAATCTGCACTTCCTATGCCCACGAGGTTGATCGGGAGAAAATCGAAAGGGGCTGCACGAGTGCAGCCCCCTCCGAGCTGGCGTCAGGCCGTCAGCAGCTGCCGATTAATCCTTTGCGTGGCACTTGTTGCAGTAATTGCGCGCCCAGGGGCCGAAGAAGGCCGCCGGCCGGTTGTAGTACGCGGCCTGGGTCATCGCCTTGGTCTTGCCGAAGTGGATCTTGCCCTCGGAGCCGTTCAGGCCGTCGGTGCCGTCGTACTCGGCCGCGCCGGTGGTGGCGTTCGCCACCGTCATGAACTCGTTCTCGAGGAAGAAGCGCATCGACTCCGGGAAGCCCGAGGCGTGCGCGCGGTGGCAGGTGAGGCACATCACGTTGTTGGCGGTGGTGGCCTGGATGTCCGTCGCCGGCGTCCGGGTGTTGACCGCATGCGGCGCGAGCAGCGCGGAGGTCGTCTCACCCTCCTCGAACGGCGCCAGGCTGCTGAAGCCCTGGGTCCCGGCGATGCCCGAGCTCACCCAGCTGTTGTAGTTGTCGACGATGGCCTGGGTCAGCTTCGCGCCGTTGCCGGCGGGGTGCACCTGGCCGGCGACGCCGGAGGTGTAGGTGTCGTTGTGCATCGCCGCGTGGCAGTTCTGGCACCACTCGGACATGCCCGCGCCGTAGGCGACGTGGGTCTGCGCCACCACGCCGGCCGAGCTGGCCTCGTCGCGGTTGTAGGAGCTGGGCGAGACTGCGAAGGGCGAGTCGGCCCGGAACGCGTACGTCGCGCTGTCGGTCCCCAGCGACTTGGGAGCGTAGCCGACGCCGCCGAGCAGGCGGTACACGCCCACCGCCCAGCCGTTCTTCGGCAGCGCGCCGGTCGAGCCGCTGCTGTAGATGAGGCCGCCGACCTTCACCGCGGCGGCGCCGTCCGCGAGGCGGCGGTACTTGCCGTGCGGGTCGTGGCAGCTGGAGCAGGCCAGCGCGGTGGCCGGATAGCCGGCGGTCGCGCCGTTGCCCGGAGCGTGCGTCAGCTCGCTGTCGGCGGTGTAGTTGAAGTCCGAGGCGACGATGTTGTGGCCGTGGCCCTGGCCGGCGTCGGTCTGGGGGGTACCGCGGACCGTATAGGTGAAGGTCATCTTCAGCCAGGCAAAGTCGCCGCCCGGCGTGCGCTCCGTCGGCGGCGTGGTCGGGTTGATCACGTTCGGGCCGCCGAAGATCGAGTCGTCGGTCGAGATGTGATAGCTCGACGGCGCCAGGTCCGGCTGGTTGTGGCAGCTCAGGCAGGTCGAGGACTGGTCGCTCCCCTTCAAGAGGAACTTGCCGCCCTGGTAGAGGACGCCGCTGCCGAGGGCGCCGCCGCCGCTCCTGCCGACGGGCGCGTTGCCGATGGAGTTGTGCATGGTGTGGCAGCCCTCGCATTCGCCGACGCCGCCCGAGTGGAACGCATATGCGCTCGGAGCGAAGCCGGCAACGGCGATGGCGGCCGCCACGTAGGTGCCGAATCTTGACTTCGTCATTGGATCTCTCCTCCTGGTGCTTCCGTTGTACGGCCGCTGCGGCCGGTGCTGCTCTGCGCCTTTCACTGGTCGAACTGCACTCCGAAGACCTTCACGCCGCCCTTGCTCTGGGTGACGTAGACCTTGCCGTTCGCGACGGCGACGTTGAGGGGGGCGATCAGGTTCGAGTCGTCGTAGCCGCGGAACCCGAACTCGCCGAGGAAGCTGAAGTCAGCCGCGCTGAACACCATCACCACGCAGCGGAGGACGTCGGTGACGTAGACGTGGCCGCTCTCGTCGGCGGTGATGCCCCCGACGATGTTGAACTTGCCGGGGGTGCTGCCCTTGATCCCGAACCGCCGCACCTTCCCCTCCGGCGAGTACACGTAGGCGGAAAAGAGCGCGCTGACGGTGAAGAGCATGTTGCCCGCGGAATCGACGTCGAACGCGCGCATGTTCGCGTCCGCCTTCTCCTTCTCGCTGAACGCGAGCAGCTCTTCGAAGTCGACCTCGGACTGGACCTTGCCGTCGAGGCCGAGCACCAGCACGCGCATGCGCGTCTTGTCGGCGAGGTAGAGCTTCCCGGCGGCGGCGACGAGGGAGGAAGGATCGAACTCGAAGCCCTCGCGGATTCCGCTGACCGCAAGCTTCGCGATCGGCTCGCCGCGGAAGGTCGCGCGCACCAGCGCCCACCCCGACGGGCCGCGGGTGAGCAGCACGAGGTCGCCGTTCTCCAGCGGCGCGACCGCGAAGGCGGTGCCGTAGCCGGTGTCGTTGGCGAAGTCGAACACCGACATTCCGGCGTCATTGAAGATGTCGACGATGCCGGCGCTCGCGACGTACAGCTCGTTGGCGGCGCGATCGAGCGAGAGCGATGCCCAGGAATAGGGGATCGAGCCGGTGACGCCCGAGAGCGTGTACATGAAGCGCGTCTCGATTCGCGGAGGCTCCACCGCAGCGCTTGCGCCCGTCGCGATCACGAGGGTCGCGAGCATCGGCACAAAGTGGTGGATCCCTCCTCGGCGCATCGTTTGCGGCTCCGCGCGGTACCCGCGCTCACGTATCGGGAGGGCCCTTGTGCAACCAGCAAGCCACCGCGCCGGTCCGCTCAACCGCTGTCAACTGAGAGGGTTCTCGCGCCCGTGCGCGCTTGTCGCGCCCGCAGGCTCTGCGTCACCGGTGCGGGGCATCGCGAAAAAATGCGAAGGCCGGGGACCGCACGAATTGCCTGCTGCGCCGGAAATGCGCCGGCGCGCGCGCCTCGCGCCAGCTTTTCAGCGGCCGATCCCATCCCGGCATGCGGCTTGCTCGTGCGGTGAAGATGATGCGTCGTCGCTTCGTCGCGGTCCTCGCCTGCGCGGCCGATCTGCTCCTCGCGGGGCGCGCCTCCGCCTGGACGCGCGACCGGATCGCGTTCGTCGTCCAGAACCAGTCGACCAATCCGGCGGCCGCCGAAGACATGGCGCCGCTCGTCCGAGACCTGCTGGTCAAGAAGCGCTACGAGACGGTGGACCTGCTCGAGTTCGCCGACGCGCTGAAGGGCGACGCCGCGGGCGTCGCGCCGGCGGCGGTGAAGAGCGCCGCGGACGCGCGGAAGCTCGACGGGATCGTCTCCATCACCGTCGAGCTCTTTCTCGACGCGAAGGATCGCGAGAAGGGGCCGAACGCGAGCCCGGTGATCGGCATGTCGGCGAGGATGTACGCGCCGGACGGCCGCGTGGTGTGGCGCAACTCGGTCGCGGTGATCGCCGAGCAGTCGATCGCCGTCTCCCAGACGCGCTATGCGATCACGCGGGGCCGCGCCTCCAGGGGGTCGCGACCCGCCCCCGCGGCGAATCCTCCCGCAGGAGAAGAGCCGAAGATCTCCGCCGCCTCGGTCGCATCGGAACTGCTGCTCTGGACTTTGCCGCTGGGCCGCCCGAGTCCGGAGGAGCTGGCGCGGATGCGGGCTCCGGAGGCCCCGCCCGGCCCCGCCTTCGAGCCGCTCAAGGCGACGCGCCTCGAGGGTTCGCCCGGCCGCGCGCGAGAGTTCGAAGGCGTGGCGCGTTTTCCGATGCGGACGGATCGATCGATCCGCAAGCTTCTCGAAACGCCCGCACCCAGGTCGTGAAGCCGGTCCAGGGTTGGCCGCAAATGCTGCGTGCAGGCGCCTGCAGGCGCGCACCGATCCTGCCGCCGCTCGCGATTCCCTCGCAGGAACAGGGACCTGAACCGGGCGGATTTTGCGCTCACTCCGCGCTGCAGCGAATTTCGTGGCACGGGCCGTGCTTTGACATCGGTGGAGAGGCAACCTCATGCGAACCCCCCCGCCACGGACCAGGCCGCTCTGGCGCTGCGCCGCGCTCGCCGCCGTCGCCCTGCTCGCCTCCGCGTGCATTCCCGACGCGGACGTACCCGGCGGCCCCGGAATCCCCGGCGGCCCCGTCCCGCCTCCGAAGGGACGCAGGCAGGCGCAGGTGGCGACCGCCGTCATCGATGCGAGCGGCGGATCGCTCTCGCTGCAGGGCACCACCAGCGAAACCATGACGGTGACGGTGCCGCCCGGCGCAGTGGCCGCGCCGACCTCTTTCTCGCTCACCTCGATCACCAACACCGCGCCCGGCGGGTACGACAGCGCCTTCCGGATCGAGGCTCCCGCGGGCCTGCAGCTCGCGGCGCCGATGACGCTCACCTTTACACGCCCCGACCCCACCATCGACGTGAGCCAGCTCACCGCCGCCTACCAGAGCGCCACGGGATACTGGTTCCGCGTCTACGCGGTCGCGCGCGATTCCGTGGCGCAGACCGTCGCGCTGCAGTCGTTCTTCATCGGCGACTGGAGCCTGGTGACGCTCGCCACCTCGCGCGACCTGCACGGCCCCTTCCGCGTCGACTCCACCGCCGGGCTTCCCATGACCGCGACCGGCGAGGTCACGCTGCAGTGGCTCGGCGACGACCCCGCATTCGCCTACTACCTGCCGCAGGGAGACATCACGCTGGCAACGCCGCTCGCCTCCGGCACCGCGACCTGCGCTCCCGACGCGCAGGCCACCCAGACCATGCCGTTCAGCGTCGCCGAGATCCGCAACCTTCCCGCGCCGGTGCAGTTCCGCTGGGGGCTGAACGGACGCTGGGACGTCACCTGCACCGACGGAACGAAGACGTCCGTCTCCACCGGCTTCGACTCGATGGGCATCGACAACATCGGCTGCTTGCTCGGCTACGTCGGCACGCCGATCATCGACAGCACGCACGTGCAAGGGCAGCTCCTCATCGACTGCACGGCCAGGCCCGGCAACTACAAGGTGGTCGGGTCGTGGGACCTGGTGCTTCCAGCGGCCACTCCGGGCGCGCTGCCGCCTCCTCCCGCTCCCTGGCCATGAGGCGGCCCGGGTCGCAGAAGAGCGAGCTGCTCGTCGCCCTCGCGCTCGCGCTCGGGACGCTCGCGCTCTACGCGCGCGTGGGCGGATACGATTTCATCTGGTTCGACGACAACCGCTATGTGGTGGAGAACCGGCACGTGCTCGCCGGGCTGACGCTGGAAAGCGTGCGCTGGGCGTTCACCGCGACGCATGCCAGCAACTGGCACCCGCTCACCTGGCTGTCGCACATGCTCGACGTGCAGATCTTCGGGCTGAACGCGGGAGCGCATCATTTGATCAATGCGGCGCTGCACGCAGCCAACGCGGCGCTGGTCTACGCCGTCCTGCGCCGGCTGACGGGCCTGCGCGGGCGCAGCCTCTGCGTCGCCCTGCTGTTCGCCGTCCATCCGCTGCACGTCGAGTCGGTCGCGTGGGTGTCGGAGCGCAAGGATCTGTTGAGCACGCTCTTCGGCCTGCTCGCGCTGTGGGCGTGGACGGCCTGGGTCGAGCGCCCGCGCTGGCAGATGTACGCGCTGGTCGCGCTGTGCTTCTCGCTCAGCCTGCTGGCGAAGCCGATGTGGGTCACCCTGCCCGCCATCCTTCTCCTCCTCGACTTCTGGCCGCTCGCGCGCGGGCTGCGCGTCGTCGAGAAGCGTCCCCTGCTCGCCCTCTCGCTCGCCTCTTCCGCCGCGACCGCGCTCGCGCAGCGCTCCAGCATCACCGATCTGTCGCTGCCGATCGCGCTGCGGCTCGAGAACGTCGTCGTCGCCTATGCCCGCTATGTGCTGAAGACGTTCTGGCCCTGGCCGCTGTCGCTGCATTATCCCTATCCCACCGGCGGCATTGCGGCCTGGCAGATTGCCGCTGCCGTCCTCCTCCTCGCGGCGATCACCTTCTTCGCCGCCCGCCGCGCCCGGACCGCGCCCTGGATCCTCGCCGGGTGGCTGTGGTTCCTGGGCACCCTCGTGCCCGTCATCGGGATCGTCCAGGTGGGCACGCAGTCGATGGCCGATCGCTACACCTACCTGCCGCACCTCGGGCTCTTCGTCGCCGTCGTCTGGACGGTGGCCGAGGCATTCCCGCGGGGCGCCGTTCCGGCGGCGGTGGCTGCCTCTGCCGCGCTCTGCGCCGTCACCTCCGTTCAGCTCTCGTACTGGTCGGGCTCGGAGAAGCTGTTCCGCCGTGGCAGCGCCGTCGAGCCCGCCGATGCCACCCTCCACGCCGCGCTCTCCGACTGGTTGCGCCACAGCGGGCGCCTGGAGGAAGCGCTCTTCGAGGAGCGCGAGGCGGCGCGGCTGGATCCGCACAGGCCGGCGCTGTGGAACAACCTCGCGGCGCTGGAGGCGGAGATGCACCGCCTCGACGACGCGGTCGGCGACGTATCGCGCGCCATCGAGGAGGATGCCGGGTACGCGAAGGCGTGGGACAACCTCGGCCACTTCGAGCTCCAGCGCGGCAACGTTCCGCAGGCCGCCGCCGCCCTCCAGCGCGCAGTCCGGCTGGCGCCCGACGATCCGCTCGCCCACGAGCACTTCGGCGCCGCGCTTTTGAAGCTCGGCCGGCCGGACCAGGCCATCGCCGAGCTGCACGCAGCGGTCGGCATCGACCCGATGCTGGCCTCCGCCTGGACGACGCTCGGCATCGCGGAGCAGTCGCAAGGCCGCGCAGGAGAGGCGCAGCAGGCGTTCCGCGGCGCCGTCCGCGCCAATCCGCTCAGCGCGATGGCCTGGCGGAACCTCGGCGTCGCCCTGGCGATGGACGGCAGGCGCGCCGATGCCGCCGCGGCGTTCGCCGAGGCGCTCCGGCTCCAGCCCGGGGATCCGGACATCGCGCGCCGGCTCGCGGAGGTGGACGCGGCGCCCGTCGCCGGGACGAGGCCGTGAAGGCCTTCATCGCCCTTGCGCTGGTCGCCCTGGTCGCGCTCGTCTACTGGCCCGTCGCGGGGCACGGATTCGTCGCGTATGACGATCCGAAATACGTCTACGAAAACCCGATGGTGCAGAAGGGGCTGGGCCTCGCCGGCGCGGCCTGGGCGTTCACCAGCTTTCACGGGTCCAACTGGCATCCGCTCACCTGGCTCTCGCACATGCTCGACGTGCAGGTCTTCGGCATGTCTCCGGGCGCGCACCACGTGGTCAACGCGGCACTCCACGCGCTGGACGCGGTGCTCCTCTTCGCCGTCCTCGCGCGGCTGACCAACAGCCGCTGGCGGAGCGCGCTGGTCGCCGCGCTCTTTGCCGCCCACCCGCTGCACGTCGAATCGGTGGCCTGGATCGCCGAGCGCAAGGACGTGCTCAGCGCCGCGCTCTTCTTCTGCACCCTGCTCGCGTACGAGCGGGAGGCGCGCTCGGGAGATCGCCGATGGCGCATCGTCACCGCGGCTGCGTTCGCTGCGGGGCTCTTGGCAAAGCCGATGCTGGTGACGGTGCCGGTGATCCTGCTCGTGCTCGACTTCTGGCCGCTCTCGCGGCTGCGGACCCGCCCGGATCTCTGGCTGCGCACCCGCGAGAAGCTGCCTCTCTTCGCGCTCTCGGCTGCGTCCTGCGCGGTGACCATCGTCGCCCAGGATCGCGGCGGCGCGCTGATCGGCGTCGACGATCTTGCGCCGGCCGCGCGCGTGGCGAACGCAATCGTCGCCGCGGCGCTCTATCTCTGGCGCGCGATCTGGCCTTCGCACCTGGCGGTCTTCTACCCGCATCCGGGCCTCGCGCTTCCCGCCTGGCAGGTGGCGGTGGCTGCCGCCGCGCTCACCGCCCTGATCGCGGCCGCCGTCTGGCAGCGCCGCGAGCGGCCGTTCCTCCTCGCGGGCGTTGCCTGGTATCTGGTCGCGCTCTCGCCCGTGATCGGAATCGTCCAGGTCGGCATGCAGGCGATGGCCGATCGGTACACCTACATCCCGCTGATCGGCATCTTCGTCGCTTTCGCGTGGTCGTTGCCGCGCGCGCGGCCGGCGTGGATCGCCGCTGGCTCCTCTGCGCTGGTGCTCGCGGCAGCGGTGGCGGCGCGCGCGCAGGTCGCGGTCTGGCGGAGCAGCACGACGCTGTTCCAGCACGCCGTCGACGCGGTGCCCGGAAACTGGCTCGCCTACAAGAACCTCGGCGTCGAGCAGTTCCAGGCGGACGACACTGCCGCCGCCGCGGCGTCCTTCGAGACCGCGCTGCGCCTGCGGCCCGGCGATCCCGACCTCTGGGCCGACGTGGGCACCTGCCAATTGCTGCTCGGCCGCTTCGAGGAGTCCGCCGCCTCTCTGCGCCAGGCGCTGCGGATGAAGCCTTCCGACGCGGAGATCTGGATGAACCTCGGCGTCGCCGAGGCCATGCTCGCGCGCAGCCAGGACGTGGACCACGTGCTGGCGCGGCTGCGCCAGCTCGACCCTCGACGCGCGCGATTGCTCGAATCGAAGCTGCCCGAGATCGAGGCGCGGCGGCCTTGATCGCGGGCGAGTGTCACCTCTCCGCGGCGGGCGAGTCTGCTTCCCCCGCGAGCTCGCCGATGACGAGCTCCTTCTCGAGCAGCTGCCTGCCCACGACCGACGGGTCCGGGTTGTTCCCGAAGGGAACGTCGGGGCCGCCCGACCCCGAGAAGCGCCACTTCCACCGCCGCGCCTCGCGCCGGTAGACGGGCCAGTACCCGAAGGGGACGCTCTTGCGCAGCACGAGGAAGCGGGCCGGCGGCGCGCTGCGATCCTCGACGCGGAACGCGGAGATGCCCCCGCGGATCCGCGCGCCCGTGTAGAACATCAGCGGGAAGTCCTCGTAGTTGGTGACCACCTCGTCGCCGGGACGCAGGCGCTGCAGCAGGAAGTCGGCCGTCGCGCGGTTCGGATCGGGCCGCGGCTCGAAGATCTCGCGGCCGGCGTCGAGGAGCTCGCTCCTCGTCACCGACTCTGCCAGGCTGCCGTCGAGCTGGTCCGGATACTCGATGGCCAGGATGGCGGCGGTCACCGGCCACGAAGGCAATGCCGACAGGCCGGCGAACGCAATGCATGCCGCGAGCGCCGGCGCGCGCCAGGCGGGCGCGCAGAGATCGGCGATCTGCGCGGCGGTCCACGCGACGAGGAGGGCGGCGAGCGGCGTGAGCTGCACGATGTAGCGGTGGTAATGGAACGGCGCGACCGACGGGACCCAGACGAGCATCACGGCGACGAGCGCGACGGTCGCGAGCAGGACGTCCCTTTGCCGCGGCGACAGCGCGTTCCGGCGGCGCCACAGCATCCACGCGCCGGCTGCGGCGATCGGCAGCGCGACGACGTACTGGTTCATGTTGAAGAGGTTGCCCACGAACCGCGTCCGGAAGGAGATGAGGCTCGCGAACCTGCGCCCGTACAGCTCGTAGTAGAAGGCGAAGGGCGCCAGCGCCGCGGCGAGCGCGGCAAACGCGCCGAGCGCCTTCCATGGCCGCGGCCAGGCTGCCCTGACGGCGAGGACGGCCAGCACCGCCATCGAGGGAAAGAACGACCCGAACTCGACCTGGAAGTAGAAGAAGCCCGACGCGACGAACGCCAGAGCGCCGAACCTCTTCCCGCGCTGCCACCAG
>DATDMU010000544.1:0-2848 GCA_036518615.1 Myxococcales bacterium | reverse complement strand
TCCTTCTTCACCACCAGCCGGTCCACCACCACCGCGATGTCGTGCTTCCTCTTCTTGTCGAGCTCGAAGTCCTCGTCGAGATCGCGGATGACGCCGTCCACCCGGGCGCGGGCGTAGCCGCGCTTGCGCGCGTCGGCCAGGACCTCCTTGTGCTCGCCCTTGCGCTGCTCGATCAGCGGCGCGAGCAGCGAGAGCTTCGTCCCTTCGGGGAGCTTGGCCAGCTCGTCGGCGATCTGCTGCGCGCTCTGCTTGCCGACCCGCCTGCCGCAGATGGTGCAGTGCTGCTTGCCCACCGCGGCGAAGAGCACGCGCAGGTAGTCGTGGATCTCGGTGATGGTGCCGACGGTGGAGCGGGGATTGTTGGAGGCGGCCTTCTGCTCGATGGAGATGGTGGGAGAGAGCCCGCGGATGACGTCGTAGTGCGGCTTCTCCATCTGGCCGAGGAACTGGCGCGCGTAGGCGCTGAGCGACTCGACGTAGCGGCGCTGCCCCTCCGCATAGAGGGTGTCGAAGGCGAGCGAGCTCTTGCCGCTGCCGGAGACGCCGGTGAAGACCACCAGCTTCTTCTTGGGGATCTCCAGCGTGATGCCCTTGAGGTTGTGCTCGCGGGCTCCCTTCACGAGGATGGATTCAGGCTCCATGGCGTCCTGGGTCGAGGGTTTGCGGACCGGGCAGGATAAGGGGTGAACGTGGGCTTCTCAAGCTCCATCCGAACCTGCCACGAGGGTCCGACATTTCGAACCGGAGGGCGGGCAGGCAGGCGAGGGCGCAACCAGGTTCAGGCGCCGCGGCGAGCGGGGAACCGGCTCCGGATGGCGACCAGGGCGATCAGCGCCAGCGCGAGCCAGCCCGGCCAGTCGCCCAGCACCTCGTAGGGGGTGGTCCCCTCCATCATCGGCACCTCGCGCACGGCCACCCCGCGCTGGTCCTTGCCGATGCGCTGCACCACCCTGCCGGTCGCGTCCACGAACGCGCTGATCCCGGTGCTGGTGGCGCGCAGGAGCCAGCGGCGGTGCTCGATGCTGCGCACGGTGGCGAGGATGAGGTGCTGCTCCTGCTCGTGGCCGGCCCCGTACCACGAGTCGTTGGTCAGGTTGACCATGGCGTTGGCGCGGCCCTCGCCGTGGTCGCGCATGGTGGCCTGGACGATGGCGGGAAGGATGTCCTCGTAGCAGATGAAGGTGGCGAAGCGACGACCCCGCCAGCGCAAGGGCGCGGTGGTGGTGCCGCGGGAGAGGTGGCTGGCGAGCGGGGACCACTCGTAGAGCCTGGGAAACCATTCGCCGCCGGGGATGTACTCGCCGAAGGCGAGGAGCTGGATCTTGTCGTAGTGGTCGCCGATGCGGCCCTTCTCGTCGATCATCAGCGCGCTGTTCCAGACGTGCTTGGCGTCGGCGCGGATGACGCCGGCGATGACGGCCACCGGCACGCCGCCGGTGATGGCGCGGCCGTCGGTGTCGCGCGGGCCGATGGGGCGCGTGTTGTAGCCGACCTCCGGCCAGATCACGAGCGCGGCCCCGCGG
The DNA here is from genome assembly GCA_036518615.1 of Myxococcales bacterium. Lineage (GTDB taxonomy): Bacteria > Myxococcota > Myxococcia > Myxococcales > 40CM-4-68-19 > 40CM-4-68-19. The sequence goes on along the minus strand of DATDMU010000544.1, from coordinate 1,325 downwards.
ACCAGGAGCTCCGCGGTCTGATCCTGGAGCGTGCGCACCGAGGCGTCCGGGTTGTCGTGCAGCTCGGTCTCCCCGACGTCGGGTTGCGCGAGGCCCACGGTGATCTTCGGCGACGCCGCCTCGCGCGCGTCGACGCGGTTCAGGCTCCAGAAGCCGTAGGCGCCGCTGCCGAGGAGGCCGGCGATCGACGCCGCGAGCACGCGCCAGGGAGCGGCCTTGCCGAAGCGCCACGCCTCCAGCGCGTCGAAGAGCGCGCCGTTGACCAGCGCCTGCAGCGCCGAGAGGAGCAGCACTCCCCCGAGATCGGCGATCTGCACCAGGGGCAACAGCGGCATCAGCGCCACCCCGGTGTAGCTCTGGAAGAGGAGCGGGTAGACGAACTCCACCGCCACCAGCGAGAGCGGAAGCAGGGCCGCCGCCGGCCAGCGGGTGCGCCGGCCCACCCACACCAGCACGAAGGACATGGCGCCGAAGAGCAGCCCCTGCCCGATGCAGAGGAGCAGGTACCCGGTCACCGCGAGAGGAAGCGGGGCGTAGGCGAAGACGGTGAGCAGGTGGATGATCCAGGTGTACCCGCCGAGGTGGGTGACGAAGCCCATCCACGCTCCCAGCCAGAGCGCCCGCCGCGGGGTGGCGTCGCGCAGCGACCAGAGCAGCGGCACGAAGCAGACGAAGGCCAGCGGCCAGACGCCGAATCCCACCCAGGAGAGGAAGTAGAGGACGCCGGACAGCGTGGGCAGGAGCAGGCGGCGCATGAAGCGCCGTCATGTAACATGGGGATCCATGGCGGTGCTGCTCAACCAGACGAGCAACCTGCGCGCGCGGATCGAGATCCTGCGGCGCCTCTCCGACGGCACCCGCACTCCCGCGTCGCTGGAGATGCGCGTCGCCGTGGAGCGCTACCTGCACCGTTCCGGCGGGAAGCATGCCTTCGCGCCCCTGCTCGAGGTGCCCAGGGCCACGCTCCTCGACCTCGATCTCATCCAGTTCCTCCAGTCGCTCGAGGAGCTGCTCGACGGGCGCGCGACGGAGGCGGCGCTGGAGGCGTCGGTGGACCCCGCCATCGGCCTGCGGCTGCAGGGCGGGCCCGAGGCGTTCCTGGTGGAGGTGGGGGTCGATCTACTGAATGTACTAGAGCAGGTGGGCGGGCTCTCCGGAGACCGCGGCAGCGATCTCGCGCTCTTTCGCTTCGTCGCCAACAAGCGCGCCGCGCTCGCGTTCTGCGCCGGATTGATTCAGGAATTTGACGAGTTCCCCACCGACCCGGCGGCCGTCCACCCCGGCGAGCCGGCCTGAGCCGGAGGCGCGGGAACCTCGGGACGGGT
>DATDMU010000543.1:0-6525 GCA_036518615.1 Myxococcales bacterium | reverse complement strand
TGGGCAGGCTCGCGCCAGCCTGCGGCTGGCACTGCGCCTGCAGAGTGAAGGGGATTGAAAAAGCGGGCCTTCGGCGGGCTTCGTCGGGCTGGGAGAGTCGAACTTCTTCCAGCTTCCTCATGAACGGCTCAATGCGTATCAGGAGGCGCGCAGGCTGCTCGAATGCATTCGGGATGCGGAGATCTCCGACGGTTCGGCTAGAGGCAAGGAGCGGATCTTCGACAACCAGGTCGGCCGCGCCCGTGGAGGAGTCGTCCCGGACGAGTGAACGAGACGACAAAACAATGGCTGCGCGGTGTGAACGCGTGCGAACGAGCATGCCGCGCGCGGGAGCCGGCGGACCTCCATCGGTCGGCCGGCTGCCTCGACGGCCGCCCGGACGAAAGCGGCAATCGTATTCCGCACTCATCTTGCGCGGCTGTCGCGGTGGCCGGACGGCCGATGACGGCAGCCGGCGACGGGGCGGCCATAAACAGCGTGCACCGTGCCCGATCGAAGCGGGCCGCGCGGGGTTGGCTGCCCGGGTCGAACGCGGCGATGATCTGCGGATGAAGCCGGGCATCTACCTCGTCCACAAGCCGGTTGGCCACACCAGCTTCTCGCTGGTGCAGGCCTTCATGGACGAGGTGCGCCTCGCCGGCATTCGCCGCGACAAGCTGCCGGTCTGCCACGGCGGCGCGCTCGATCCATTCGCCAGCGGCCTGCTCCTCCTGCTCGCAGGTCAGGCCACGCGGCTGATGGATCTCCTCCATGGCGCTCCCAAGACGTACATCGCGGAGATCTCCTGGGGCGCGGAGACGGACAACGGCGACCTGCTCGGAGCCATCACCGCCACCGCCAGTCCGCTCCGCCTCACGCCCGACCTCCTCGATACGGCCCTGCGCCCGTTCGTCGGCTGGCACGATCAGGTCCCGCCGGCGCACAGCAACAAGCGCGTCGCCGGTGAGCGCGCGTATCTGCGGGCGCACCGGGGAGAGTCGTTCGCGCTCCCTCCATCGCGCGTCTACCTTCACGAGGCGCGATTCCTCGAGCACGATCTCCCGCGCCGCAGCACCCTGCGCCTGGTCACGGGCGGCGGCTACTACGTGCGCGCGCTGGCGCGAGACCTGGGCCGCGCCACCTCCGCGCTCGCGCACCTGGGCGCGCTGCGCCGCATCGCCATCGGTCCGTGGGAAGATCCCGGCGCGGAGGGCGCGCGCGTGCACGTCGGCGGCGCGGCGCTCTTTCCCTGGCTGCCGTCGCTGCAGATCGCCGCAGGCGATCTGGCGGCGCTTCGCGAGGGAAGGGACCTGCCGCTGCGGCCGCCGGCCCCGCCGTCCTGGCCGCTGCCGGCGGGTTTTCCCGATCCGGGAGCTCCCGTCCGCGCGCTCCTCGGCGGCAATCTCGTCGCGCTCCTGCGCGAGCGCGACCGGCGCTGGGTGGCGGCGCCGGCGTTAAAGTCGCCGCTGTGACACCGCGCCCAGCGCCGCCTCCGTGATGCGCTGGCGCAGCTTCCACGACTCCCGCCACGGATCGTCGCGCAGCCGCCCCGGCACCGTCGCGATGGTGAACCTCGCCGGGTCGAGCCGCGGCGACAACTCCTCCCACGAAAGGGGCACCGACACGGGCGCTCCCTCCCGCGCGCGCGGGGAGAACGCGGCGATCGAGGTATTGGTGCGGTTGTTGCGAAGGTAATCGACGAGAATCTTCTTTTCGCGCCCGGCCTTCGCGTATCGGGTGGTGAACCCCCTGGGATGCTCGCGCTCCACCGCCTCCGCCAGGCCGCGCGCGAAGAGAAGGCATTCGCTCCAGTCGCGCTCCGGCGAAATCGGGGCCACCACGTGCAGGCCCATGCCGCCGGTGGTCTTGACGAAGCTGCGCAGCCCCAGCACCTCGAGCGCGCTGCGCAAGAGCCGGGCCGCGGCCACCACCTCGCGCCAGCGCACCTCCGGGCCGGGATCGAGATCGACCACGATGCGATCGGGTCGCTCCACGTCGTCGTCGCGCGAGTTCCAGGTGTGGATCTCGATGACGTCCATCTGCGCCAGCGCCACCACCGCTTCCGGCGTATCGGCGACGAGATATTCGCCCAGCTTCTTCTGCTCGGGAATGCGCACGCGGCGCAGCGCGGAGGGCGCCCAGACCCTGGAGTGCTTCATGAACGAACAGCCCTGGTCGATGGCGCCGCCGCAGCGCACCAGCGTGAGCGGCCTGCCGCGCAGGTGCGGAACCTCGCGCTCCGCGACCGCGTCGTGATACCGGGCGAGGTCGAGCTTGGTATACCCCTGCCCCCTGAACACGACGCGCCCGGGATGGCTGAGCGCCACGCCGCGCACGAGCGGCCGCTCTCGTTCCACCTGCGGCTACTTGAAGCGCGAGAGCACGCCCAGCACTTCGTCGATGTCGCCCGCCGTATGGTCGGCCGAGACCTGGAAGCGGATGAGCTGCTCGCCCCGCGGCACCACCGGGTAGTTGAGCCCGGTGGCGAGCACGCCGTTCTCGCGCAGGAAGAGCACCAGCGCCCGCGTGCGGTCGGTGTCGCGGACGAGCAGCGGCACCACCGGATGCGAGCCGGGGATGGTCTCGAAGCCCAGCCGCACCAGGCCCTCGCGGAACCGCTGCGTCATCTCGCGCAGGTGCGAGAGCAAGGTGAGCCCCTCGCGCCCGCGGATCAGCTCCAGCGCGGAGAGCGCGGCCGCCGCCTCGCCGGGCGCGATGGGGTTCGAGTAGATGTAGAAGGGATTCTTCTCGCGCAGCCAGCGGATCACCGGCGCTTCCGAGCAGATGTAGCCGCCGTTCACGCCCATGGCCTTGCCGAGCGTTCCCACCAGCACGTCGGCGCGGCCGCCGGTGACCTCCTCGGTGCCGCGGCCGGCGGTGCCGAATCCGCCCACGCCGTGGGAGTCGTCCACGATCAGCACGCAGCCCCGCGGGAAGCGCGCGTCGTGCTTGCGGCAGATCTCCGCGATGCGATCGATGGGCGCATGGTCGCCGCGCATGCTGAAGACGCCGTCGGTGATCACCAGCGCGCCCTGCGCGCCCTCCGACTGCTCCAGCCGCTGCTCCAGCACCTTGAGGTCGAGGTGCCCGTAGACCTTGCGCGCCTTGTGCGGCGCGAGCTTCATGCCGTTGACGATGCAGTTGTGGTTCAGCTCGTCGGAGACGATCACCGTCTCCGGGCTGCCCAGGGTGAAGAGCACGCCGGCCACCGCGGTGTAGGCGGAGCCCGCCACCATGCAGGCAGGGCGGCCGTGGAACTCCGCCAGCGACCGCTCCAGCTGGACGTGCGGCTCGTAGGTGCCGCTGATGAAGCGCACCGCTCCCGGGCCCACGCCGTAGGCATGGGCAGCCCGCTCCTCTGCGTCGAGCAGCTCTCGCCGCAGCCCGAGGCCGAGATAGGAGTTGGAGTTCATCCGGATGAAGGGCCGCTCGCCGCAGCCGTCGAGCAGGAAGCGCGGGCCCCGGCCCGCCTGCGGCGGCTTCACCGCCACCACCACCTGCTCGCTCCCCTTGCCGGTGCCGGTGCGATCGAGCTCCGCCAGCTGCGCCGAAAGCTCCTCCACCAGTTTCGCGATGGGCATGGCCTCCCTCCTATTCCTTCAGCTTCTGCAGCATGTCGTCGACCATCGCGTCCAGGCCGTAGCGCGGCTTCCAGTGCCATTCCTCGCGCGCCGCGCTGTCGTCGATGGACTGTGGCCACGAGTCGGCGATGGCCTGGCGGCGCGGGTCCACGTGGTAGTCGATGGCGAAGGAGGGAAGGCGCTTCCTGATCGCCTCGGCGATCTCCGCCGGAGTGAAGTCCACAGCGCCGAGGTTGTAGGCGTTGCGGTGCTTGAGGCGCGCCGGGTCCGCCTCCATCAGCTCGATCATGGCGCGGATCGCGTCGGGCATGTACATCATCGGCAGCCGCGCGTCGGCGCGCAGGTAGCAGACGTAGTTCCCGTGCTGCAGCGCCTGGCGGAAGATGTCCACCGCGTAGTCGGTGGTGCCGCCTCCCGGCTCGGTGGCGTAGGAGATGAGCCCGGGGAAGCGCAGCCCGCGCGTGTCCATGTTGAAGCGGCGGCAGTAGTCCTCGCAGAGCATCTCGCCCACCACCTTGGTGACTCCGTACATGGTGGTGGGGCGCTGGATGGTGACCTGCGGCGTCCGCTTCTTCGGAGTGTCGGGGCCGAAGGCGCCGATGGAGCTGGGAAAGAAGAGCGCGCACTTGTACTGCCGCGCCGCCTCCAGCACGTTGACCAGGCCGTTGACGTTGAGCTGCCAGGCCTGCAGCGGCCGCTGCTCGCCGGTGGCGGAAAGCAGCGCCGCCAGGTGGTAGATGGTGTCGATGTGGTGGATCTGCATCACGCGGGTGAGGTGGTGCGGATCCATGCAGTCCACGAACTCGAAGGGGCCTCCGTCGCGGAGCGCCACGTCGGTGGGCATGCGCACGTCGCTCGCCACCACCGCGTCGCCGCCGTACTTCTGCCGCAGGGCAAGCGTCAGCTCGGAGCCGATCTGCCCCACCGCGCCGGTGACCAGGATCTTCTTCATCGTTTCCAATCCTCCGCGCCTTCGGCGCTCCGGCCGGCGTCGGGCCCGCCCGCCGCCTCCGGGGCTCCCCGGGGCATGGCCCCGCGTCCGCAAAGCGGCCCTCCATAGCAGAATTCCCCCTCGTGGGCATTGGGCCCGCGTCCGTAATGCCCTTGCGCGAAGGGAGCGTGCGAGCTGCCGCCTTCCTCCAATGCTCCGCCGCTGCGCGGCTCCGCCCGCCCGCCGGCGAAGCCGTCGGGCTCCGTCTCAGGATTCGTCGGGCCGTCGCTGCGCGAAGTTCGCGTAGAGCACCAGGTCGTAGGCGCCCTTGAGCACTCCCGCGCAGATGAGCGGCCAGCCGAAGGCGCTGCGCTGGAGCAGCGCGCCGGCGAGGAGCGGCGACAGCGCCGACGCCAGGCTGCGCGGCACGTTGGTGACGCTGGCCGCCGCGGCCCGCTCCTCGCGCGGCACCATCGACATCACGTACGCCTGCCGCGCGGGGACGTCCATCTGCGAGAGCATGGCGCGCAGGAGCAGGAAACAGACCGCGAGCGGCAAGGTCGGCATCACCCCCGCCAGCACGAGGAACAGGCTCGAGGGCAGGTGGGTGAACACCATGGTGCGCACGTGGCCGATGCGCGACGCCAGCCGCGCGGAGACCAGCTGCGAGAAGGCGCCGAGCACGTTGACGCCGAAGAAGATGGCTCCGGCGGTGGCCACCGGAACGGCGAACCTGCGAAACAGCCAGAGCGCGACGATGGACTGCACCACGAACCCGCCGCCGAACGCATCGAGCGAGAACAGCGCGGAGAGCTGCAGCACCACCCGCCGCGACCTGGCGAGCGGCGGCGCGCGCGGGGCGGGCGGCGGCTCCACCGCGGGCGAGAGGCGGCGATAGGCCAGGGCGCTGGCTGCGCCGAGGGCCGCGTAGACGAGGAACGACGCGCGCTCCGCCTGCGCCGCGTCCGCCGGGGCGAGCAGATCGGGCAGGCCCGCGGCGAGCGCTCCGACGGCCCCGCCCATCGCTCCGGCCAGGTTGTACCAGGCGAAGAGGGTGGTGCGGTCGCGCGCCGCCGCGGCCTCCGAGAGCACCGCCTGCTCGGTGGGCAGGAAGAGCGTCACGTCGCCGGAGGACGGATTGAGCGTGCCGACGAAGGCGACCAGGAGCAGCGCGCCGAATCCCTGCGCGAGGTAGAAGGCCACGCCGGTCGCGCACATCAGCGCGGACGAGGCGAGCAGCACGGTGCGGCGCCGGTAGCGGTGGCCGAGGAGCCCGGCAGCGAGCAGCAGCGCCGCCGAGCCGAAGAGCGTGGCGGTGGCGATGGCGCCGATCTGCACCGGCGTGAAGCCCAGGCGGGTCAGGTAGCTGGCGAGCAGGACGCTGGCCACGCCGTCGGCGAACCCCCTCGCGGTCCGGGTGGCGATCAGGCGCGCCGCGTCCGGTGTTGCGGTTGCAGGAAGCATGCGGCGGCGCAAGATACAACTGTATCAAATAAACGCAAGCGCTGCAGCCGCCGGCCGCGGTGCGCAGGATTTGCGCGCGGGGAAACTGACTCTCATTCTCAGAAAGGCTGGTCCGCCGCTTGCTCTTTTGACGCGCCGTGACTCGCACCGCCATCCTGGTCGGCAACCCCAACGTCGGCAAGAGCGCGCTCTTCGGCGCCCTCACCGGGCGCTACGTCACCGTCTCCAACTACCCCGGCACCACCGTGGAGGTCACGCGCGGCTCGGGCGTCCTCGGCAAGCGCGAGTGGCACGTGCTCGACACGCCGGGTGCCAACGGCCTCCTCCCCGCCAGCGAGGACGAGCAGGCCACCCGCGACATCCTGCTCGCGGAGCGCGAGTTCGTGGTCCTTCAAGTCTGCGACGCGAAGAACCTGACCCGCGGGCTCTTGATGACCGCGCAGCTCGCCGAGGCGGGCGTGCCGCTGGTCCTGGCGCTGAACATGAGCGACGAGGCCGCGGGCCGCGGCATCCGCATCGACGTGAGCCGGCTCGCCGCGGAGCTGGGCATCCCGGTGGTGGAGACGGTCG
>DATDMU010000542.1:0-3098 GCA_036518615.1 Myxococcales bacterium | reverse complement strand
CCCAAGCGCCTGGGCGGCTCGTGGCGCGACGTGCTCTTCGGAGACCCGGAGGAGCCGGGCGCGCTCCGCACCTTCCTCGGGTACCTGCTCAACCGCAAGAGCAGCTACGTCAAGGTGGGCGAGACGGTCTCGCTCGCGGACGTGAACGCGATGAACGCCGGCGCCGAGCCCGCGCGGGTGGCGCGGCGCGTGCGCGGCTGGCTGCACCAGCACCTCGCGCGCGAGACCCGGGTGGTCACCGGGCCGCCGCTCAAGTCGGCGGACCGGGTGGTTTCGGAGACGCTGCGCGACGTGTCGCTGCGGCGCACCCTGGCGGAGATCGCCCGCGAGCGGGGCCGCACCCGGGAGAGCGTGGAGAAGGAGGCCCGCAAGGACCTGCGCGAGATCGCCGCCCGCTACAACCCGCTCGCCGTCGACCTGCTCAAGCGCTTCCTCAACTTCGTCTTCCACCGCATCTACGACGGCGTCGACGTGGACGAGGAGGGGATGAAGCGGCTGGTGGCGGCGAGCCGCAAGGCGCCCCTCATCCTCTGCCCGTGCCACAAGTCGCACATCGACTACATGATCCTCTCCATGATCGTCGACGACTACGGGCTGCAGCCGCCGCACGTGGCCGCCGGCGACAACCTCAACTTCTGGCCGGTGGGCCGCCTGCTCCGCGCGGGCGGCGCGTACTTCATCCGCCGCAGCTTCCGCGGCGACCGCATCTACTCCGCCACAATGGGCGCCTACGTGAAGCGCCTGCTCCAGGACGGCTTCACCCAGGAGTTCTTCATCGAGGGAGGGCGGTCGCGCACCGGAAAGCTGCTCGCGCCCAAGTTCGGCATGCTCACGCTGGAGGTGGACGCCTGGCTCACCGGCGTGCGCCCCGACGCCTACTTCGCGCCCATCTCGCTGTCGTACGAGAAGATCGTCGAGGCGGGCGCATACCAGCGCGAGCTGCTCGGCGGGGAGAAGCAGAAGGAGGACGCGAAGGCGCTGCTCAGCGCCACCAGCGTGCTGCGCAGCCGCTACGGCCGCATCACCATCCGCGTGGACGAGCCCATCTCGGTCGCGCAGCTGTTCCGCGAGCGGGGAGTGGACCCGAAGGCCTGCACGCCGGAGGAGAAGAAGAAGATCGTCCAGCAGCTCGGGCTGCGCATCGCCGCGGGCATCAACGCGGCAGCGCCGCTCGCGCCCATGGGCCTCGCCGCGGCGGTGCTGCTCTCCCACGACCGCCGCGCCCTGAGCGAGACGGAGATCCTCGATCGCGCCGAGTTCCTGCACGCCGCCGCCCTGGACAACGGAGCGCGCGGCCGCGCCGACTCGGTGCGGCCGGTGGTGCTGGACGCCCTCTCCACCCTCCGCGAAGGAGGAACGGTGGAGCAGCACGAGGCGGGCGGCGAGCGCTTCTACGCCGTCCCCGACAGCCGGCGCATGGAGCTCGACTACCACAAGAACGGCATCCTCCATTTCTTCGTCGCGCCCGCCATTCTCGCCGGCGCGCTGCGCTCCTTCCGGGGGCAGCCGGCGCCGCACGCCGAGCTGCTCCGCCGCGCCCGCGACGCCTCGCGCCTGGTGAAATACGAGTTCGTCTTCCCGCCCGGACGGAACCTCGAATCCACGGTGGAGGAGACGCTCGCGCTGCTCTTCCGCTGGGGCCTGATCGAGCGCGTCGAGGAGGGCGCGCAGCCGGTGGCCCGCGGCGTGCGCATGCTGGCGCTGCTCGCCGAGCTGCTGCGCCCCTTCGGGGAGAGCGTCTGGGTGGCCGCGGACGCGCTCCGGCTGCTCCTTCCGGGGCCGATGGCGGCGCGAGAGTGGACCCGGCAGGCGCTGGACCGGGGTCGCGCCGCCTGGCTCGCGGGCCGCATCGTCCGGCTGGAGGCGCTGAGCCGGCCCACGCTGGAGAACGCCGTGCAGATGTTCCGCGACCGCGGCGTGGTGGTCGGAGCGCGGCTCTCGCTGACTCCGGAGTGGACCTCGAACGAGAAGCTCGACGAGCTGGCGGACGAGGCGGACCTGTTCCTGAGGTGATCGCTACCGCAGGCGGATGATTTGCGACGGCCCGAAAGTGGCCAACTCGCCCCCCGGCGCCTCGCGGGGCTCCGGCCTGATCTTCCCGCCCGCGCAGCCCGCGAGCAATGCGAGCGTGACTACCAGAACGAGATTGATTCTCATGAGCGAAGCCTATCTCCCCAGCGATCTTCGGTCAATCGCCCCACAGCCAGGAAGACAACCGGTCTCGAGTTCGCGCCTTGAAAGCCAGCATGCGTCGTTCTAGGTTGCGCGACCTGGACAGGAGAACCGAAATGGAAACCACCGCGCGCGTTCGCGAGATCCTCAGCTGGTACCCGTCGGACAACCCGGGCACCCTGGCCAACCTCTACCGGCTGCTCATGCACGGGCGCCTCGGCGGAACCGGCAAGCTCGTCATCCTGCCGGTCGACCAGGGATTCGAGCACGGGCCCGCCCGCTCCTTCGCGCCCAACCCGCCCGGATACGATCCCGAGTACCACGTGCAGCTGGCCATCGACGCGGGCTGCAACGCCTACGCGGCGCCGCTCGGCTTCATCGAGGCGGTGGCAGGCAAGTATGCCGGGCAGATCCCGCTCATCCTCAAGCTCAACAACAGCGACAGCCTCTCCAAGGGGCACTCGCCGGAGAGCGCGGTCACCGGCTCGGTGAAGGACGCCGTGCGGCTCGGCTGCGTGGCCATCGGCTACACCATCTATCCGGGCTCGGCCGCCCGCAACCACATGTTCGAGAACCTGCGCCAGCTGACCGAGGAGGCCAAGTCCCACGGCCTCGCCGTGGTCACCTGGTCGTATCCGCGCGGCGAAGGCATCACCGACAAGAAGGGCGAGACCGCGGTGGACGTGGCGGGCTACGCGGCGCAGATCGCCTGCCAGATGGGGTCGCACGTGGTGAAGGTGAAGCCGCCCGGCGAGTTCATCTTCCAGCCGGAAGCGCAGAAGGTGTTCGAGAAGTACAACATCCCCTGGAAGACGCTGGCCGACCGCGTCCGCCACGTGGTGCAGAGCTGCTTCAACGGCAAGCGCATCGTCATCTTCTCCGGCGGCGAGGCCAAGGGAACGCAGGACATCCTCACCGAGATCCGC
>DATDMU010000541.1:0-4264 GCA_036518615.1 Myxococcales bacterium | reverse complement strand
CGCTCGTACTCGGCGCGGTCGTCGATGACCAGCTTCTCCACGTCGTCGGAGAAGAGGTCGCGGATGCTGCGCAGGATCAGGTCCAGGTCGGGGTGGACGCAGGCGGGCGCCTTCATCGACTCGCGCTTCTTGCCCACCTCGTTCCAGAGGCCGAGGAGGAACTTGATGTCGGCGGTGAGCTTCTCGGAGGGCTCGTTCTCCGCCACGGTGCGCACGATGAAGCCGGTCCCGGGCGGGCGGTAGCGGTCGACCAGCTCGCGCAGCCGCCGGCGCTCCTTCTCGTTCTCGATGCGCCGCGAGATGCCGACGTGGTCCACGGTGGGCATGAAGACGAGGTGCCTGCCGGGGAGCGAGATGTGGCAGGTGATGCGGGCGCCCTTGGTGCCGATGGGGTCCTTCACCGCCTGGACCAGGACTTCGTCGCCCTCCTTGAGCAGGTCCTGGATCTGCGCGCGCTTGTGACCGTTGCCGTTGCGCTTGTCGGCGCCGCGCCGCTCGCCCGGGCCCTGCCACGGCTTCGATTCGGCGCGGCGATCGGCCTTGGGTTGCTCTCCAGCGGGGCGCGGGCCGCCCTCGCCGCCTCTCCTGCGGCCGCGGCCGCCACGGCGTCGGCCGCGCCGGCCTTCCCGCGCTGCGGGCCGCTGGTCCGCCGGCAATCCGCGCGCTCCCGCCTCGGCTGCCTGCGACGCAGCTCCGGGCGCGGCCTCCGAAGTAGATGCCGGAACGGCGGCCTGCGCGGCGGCATCGAGCTGGGACGGCTCGGCGGCCGCCTGTTCCGCCGCCATGGCCTCCTCGGCCGCGGCGTGGGCGGCGTCGGCCTCGTCGAGATCGTCGTCGTCGTCGTCCGCCTCGTCGTCGTCCTCGTCCTCGACGACGTCCTCGGGATGCAGTTCGAGGATCTCCGCCGGCTCTGCCGTCTGCGCGCCGGCGGCCGTCTCCGCCGGGACCGCTTCCGCAGCGGACCCACTCGCCGGATTCGCTTCTGCCTGGAGCGCGTCGGCGGGCGCGGCCGGCGGGGTCGCCGCGCTGCGCTGCGGTTCGACCTGCTCCGCCGCAGCCGGAGGTTCGGCCGATGGCTCGACCGCGATCGGGAGATCGGATTGCTGCTCGCCCCCAGGGGCGGCGGCCGTTGCAGGCGCGCCGGCCGCGGGCGTTGAGTTTGAAGCCGCGGAATCGGAGGACGGCGCGGCGGCGGCGACTTCCGCCGGCGCGGGTTCGGCGGCTTGCGGAAGCGACTCGTCGGACGGCTCCGGCAGATCCTCGCCCTCGAGCGGATCGCCCTCGACCGAGCCCGCCTTGATGTCCATCTCCTCGGAGAAGCCGGGAAAGCTGGGGTCGGAGACGATGTCGCCGACGTACAGGAACGCGGCCTTGTCCAGCCCGATGTCGACGAAGGCAGCCTGCATGCCGGGAAGGACCCGGACTACCCTGCCTTTGTAGATGTTGCCGACGATTCCTTTCTCGTTCTTCCGCTCCAGGTAGTACTCAGAGATCGTACCTTGCTCGATCAGCGCCACCCGGGTCTCCTGACCCGAGGCGTTGATCACCAGGATGTTGGACATCGAAGAATCCTTTTCCTGCCGCCGCGAACGCGCGCGCATGCGGCCCGGCGCCGGAAGGGCGCTCGCTCGTGAAACCGGGGAGTGAACCTGTCAGGGCCACCCAACCTCGACTTGGCGCCGGGTCGCGGGGGTGCGCGGCTGCGCGCCGCCCCTGCTGCCGAAACGCCCTGCAGCTCCGGAAATCCTGCACACCCGTGCAGGACGGAGCAAAGACGATAAAGCGTACCATCGGGGTTGGTATGCCGCAAGCTCGAGTGGTGCGGATGCGAGCGGCAATCGCCGCGAAATCAGGCGAGCAAGGCCGGCAGAAACCCCTGCAGCCAGACGTCCGCCGCGCCATGCGCGAGCATGGCCGCCTCGAGCCCGCGGCGGCGGTACAGCCATCCGAATGTCAGGCCGACAACAGTATTGCCGGCAATGATGGCGATGATCGCCCCGGCGGTCAGGGGTATTCCGGACAGCCGCAGCACCGGAAGGTGCAGCGCGCCGAACACCAGCGCCGCGACCAGATTCGCCGGCCAGAACCCGTGGAGCCCGACGCGGCGGAACAGGACCATCAGCGCGGTGAGCAGCCCGAAGCGGACGAGGATCTCCTCCACCGTCCCGCCGTAGAACGCGCCCGACATCCGCGTCCAGAAGCCGGCCTGGATCGGCTTCCACACCGAGAGCGGAACGATCGCGCGCGCCGCGATTGCCGCCACGCTGCCGGCAGCGAGCGCTTCGATGGCCATGCTGGCGAAGCCCACCGGGCGTTCCCGCTTCTCTGCCAGGGCGCGGAGCCAGGGGGCATCGAGGCCCACGCTTGCGCAGAGGCGCGCTCCGCCGTACGCGGCAACCGCCAGCAGCGCCAGCGTCTGGGCGAACTGCAGCGCGAGCGCCACCGCGGGCGCAACCGGAAGCCGCGCCGCGCGGATGCTCGCCAGCAGAAAGGGCGAGGAGAGCGCGAACCCGGCTGCGCCCAGCGACACCACGATCGCCCAGAGCCGCTTCACACCGCCGGCGACCCGAAGATCACGCTCTCGCGGACGATGCGGGCCACGCCGGGCCTGGTCGCCTCCGCGCCGAACAGCGCGGCCAGGAGCTCCGAGGGGCGCGCGACGGCGTCGTTCTCGCCGGCCCGGAGCGTGAAGCGGATCTCGCGGGCGCCCGTGGCGACCAGTCCGTCCACCGCCCGCTTGAGATCGATCCGCACCGGTTGCTTGCCTTCGCGCTCACGCACGACGCTCGCCTCGGCCTGGGCCGCGAACTGCGCCAGCCGCTGGCGCGCATCGGGCGCCTCGTCGGGAAGCTCGACGCGGTACTCGATGCCGCGGATGGTGCGGGTCAACGACTCGCCCCCGGCAGGGAGCGGCTCGCAGGAGATCAGCCGGAATCCCTCGGGCAGCTCGGCCCGGACGCGCGCTTCCACCTCCTCCGCCCGCTGCACGCCGAACAGTTCCAGGTCGAGGTACTCGGCGTGGCTCTCGGTGCCCACCGGGCAGGCGGGGCCGAAACTGACCTTGGGCTTGGGGTGGAATCCCTGCGAGTGCGGAATGGAGAGGCGGGCGCGCCGGAAGGTGCGCAAGAGCGCCGTCGCCGTCTCCAGGTGGCTGAGCGCGATGGCCACGCCCTCCTTGGCGTAGCGCAGGCGCAGCAACGTGCGCTCGGCGGGGAGCGGCTCGGGCTCCCGCGGCGGCAGCCGGCGATAGTCCTCGGGATGGTAGACGAGGGTGTCCACCACCTCGTAGTCGCAGGCGCCGCAGGCGGTGCAGATCTCCTCGCCGTAGGCGCAGTCCGGCAGCTGCGCTTCCCTGAGCGCGGCCATGCGCGCCTTCCAGAGGTACGGCCTCGTGACCTCGCAGTCGATGTGATCGAAGGGGAGCACCTCCTTCTCGCCCTTCTCGCGGTGGGCGAAGAAGTGCAGCCCCACGCCGTGCTCGCGCTCCGCGTGAGCGAAGGCGTCCTGCCACGCCTCCAGCCTGAAGTGCTCGGTCCAGCTGTCGAGCCGCTGCCCGGCCCGGAAGGCATGCAGCACCGCGGCCGAGAGACGCCGATCGCCCAGCGCGAGGGCGCCCTCCAGCGCGCCTTGCCTCGCGTCGTGCGGCTTGACGTGAAGGTCCCGGTACGCGCGCCCCATCCGGCGCACCTCGTCCTTGATGATGCCGTGCTTGCGGGTGGTCTCCTCCAGCGGGATCATCGGGTCCCACTGGAAGGGCGTGAAGGGCTTGGGGCAGAAGGTGGAGATGCCCACGTTGATCTCCGCCCGCGGGTTGAGCTTCTTGCCCCGCCGCAGCGCCTCGGCGCAGAGGGAGACGATGGCGCGCACGTCCTCGTCTCGCTCGGTCGGCAGCCCGATCATGAAGTAGAACTTCACCAGGTCCCAGCCGGCGGCGAAGATGGTGTCCACCGCGTGGAGCAGGTCCTTCTCCGCGTTGCCCTTGTTGATCACCCGGCGCATGCGCTCGGTGGCCGCCTCCGGGGCGACGGTGAAGCCGCTCTTGCGCACGCGCTTGATCTGCTGCGCCAGATGCTCCGACATGGTCTCGGTGCGCAGCGAGGGGAGCGAGATTCCCACGTTCTCCGGCCCGAACTCGTCGAAGAAGTCCTCCAGCACGCCGTCGATGCAGGAGTAGTCGCCCGCGCTCAGGGAGAGAAAGCCCACCTCTTCGTAGCCGGTGGACGCGAGCCCCTTCTCGGCGATCTGCCTCACCTCGTTGGGATCG
>DATDMU010000540.1:0-10642 GCA_036518615.1 Myxococcales bacterium | reverse complement strand
CCCAGCCGCCGCGTTCCCGGGCCCACCGCGTTGACGATCTTGCCCTGGTGGAAGCCGATCTCCGCCGTGGTCTCCCCGGACTTCAGCGTCAGCGTCCCGGTGCGCGCGCCGAGGTGGATGAACTGCATCGCGTCGGCGACGGAGACGTCCTCCAGATTTCCCGAAAGGCTCATCGCGCTACTGCCTGCGCACCAGCGCGACCAGGCTCTCCAGCGTCTTCAGCTTGCGATCGGTGTTGGAGTAGACCCGCGCGGCGAACAGCGCGGAAGCCGCGTGCGCGGCGATCAGGTCGAGCAGGTCGCGGTCCTCGGGCCGCAGCATGTCCTTGTGCTGGAAGAGGCGGAGGATGACCAGCGCGCCCACGGTCGCGCCCTGGACGGTGAGGGGCACGCAGGCGAGCGCGTCGGAGCCGTCGATGGGCCCGATGCGCAGCACGCCGTCGGAAAGGGTCGCGTCCACCGCGGGGTCGCCGCCGGCGTAGACGCCGTCCTTGAAGAGGCCGCCCGCATCGTCCTCCATGCCCTGGGAGAGCGCGATCTCGCACTCGCCCGCGCTCTCGGGCGCCTCGCTCTTCCAGAAGAGCAGGACGAACTTCTCCGCCCCGAGCAAGTTGATGGCGATCTCGGCGATGGTGGCCTGCACCTCGGCGGGATCGAGCGTGGCATGGAGCTGGTAGGTGGCGACATAGAGGTTCATCAGCCTGCCGACCTGCTGCTCGTACTCCGCGAGCTTGGTGGACAGCTCCTCGCGGTCGGACTCCACGTCGAGAAGGCGCGCCTGCAGATCCGCGGGAGGGGACACGAGCTGCGGCTTCGCCTTCTCGATCTCCCTCGCCAGCTCGGCGGCGCGATCGAGCGTCGATCGCAGCTCGTCGAGCGCGGACCCGACGCGGGGCGGCAGCTGCCCGGAAGCAGGCATGCGAGTCACGCCGCGGGGCTCGCCGTGAGCTTGCCGATGACCCCGAGCAGCTCCTCGTTGCGGAACGGCTTCTTCACGTACGCCGCCGCGCCGGCCTGCATGCCGCGCTGCGTGTCGTCCTCGGTGCCCTCGGTGGTGATGATCACCACCGGGATGCGGGCGAACTCCGGGTGCGCCTTCACCGCGGTGAGGAACTCGAGGCCGTTCATGCGCGGCATGTTGATGTCGAGCAGGATCAGCTCGACGTCCTTGTGCTCGGCGAGCCGATCGAGCGCCTCGCGGCCGTCGTAGGCGTGCACCAGGGGAAAGCCGCGCAGCATCATCTCGAACATGCGATGCAGCAGCTTGGAATCGTCTACGACGAGGACTTTTTTGGGTTTCATTGCCTGGGCGATCCTCCTCGGGGCAGGAGGGCGAGTCAAGGAATCGCTCGTACTTACCTAGACCTACCGCTCAGAGCGATTCGAGCGCCTGGGTCAGCTCCGACAAGGTGTGCGTATTGCCCTGCTTCTGCGCGACCGCCTGGCCTCGCACCAGCGCGTCGCGCGCCGCCTCCGGCTTTCCCAGGGCCTGCAGCAGCATGCCGAGCTGCAGGTAAGCGGCCAGGTAGTCGGGCTTGCGGCGCAGGAGCTCCTCCATCTCGGCGGCGGCGGCGCCGGCGTCTCCCTTCGATTTCAGCTCCAGCGCGAGCGCGTAGCGGGGGAAGGCGTCGTCCGGCGAGGCGGCGATGAACTTGCGGAGCTGATCGATGCGGTCCATGCGCGCCTTATAGCTCGACGAAGTCGAGATCGTCGCACACCTGAACACCCGGAGGCGCGACGATTCCCGCGCGCGCCTCCTCGCCGAGGTGCCCGAGCAGGACGCGGGGCACGGGCGGCAGCGCGGCGCGCAGCGTCTCCCATCCGAGGTGCCGATCGGTGCCCGCGCCGAGGTACGTGCACTCCGCGCAGAGCAGCGCCGCACCGTCGCAGAGCCCTGGCGCGATCTCGCCCGTGTCGCCGGTGAACGCGAGCGGCCCGATGCGCAGCGAGAGCGCCACGTCCGGCGGCGTCATGTGCCGCGCCGGGAACGCGCGCAGCTCGCGCCCGGCGAGATGCGCGGTCTCGCCCGGACGCAGCTCGCGGACTTCGAGGGAAAAGGGCAGCGGGCGCGCCGCGGCGGAGGCGTAGCAGGCGGCCCACAGCGCGTGCAGGCGGTCGCGGGTGCCCGGAGGCCCGCTGGCGACGAGCGGCCCCGTGCGCTGCGTGCCGTACACCGCATCGACGAGGAGGAAGGGCCAGCCGGCGGTGTGGTCGCCGTGCAGGTGCGTGAAATGGACTGCGTCCAGGCGGCGCGGATCGAAACCGAGCTTGCGCAGCGCGAGCAGCGCCGTCGCGCCGAAGTCCACCGCGCAGGCGCCCTGCGCGTCCTCGATCAGCCAGCAGGTATGCCCGCGGCCCGCCGCGCAGAAGGCATCGCCGCTGCCGAGGGCGGTCACCCTCACGGCGGGGCCCGGTTCAGGAGCGGGGCGAGCTGCTCGGCGATGTTTCCCTGGCGCAGGTGGATCTCGCGGCGCAGCGTCTCCAGCTCCGCCATGCCGCCGCGGACGGAGAAATCCGTCTCCATCGACTCGCCGCCTCGCCGCCAGCGCAGCCGCAACATGGGCAGGTCCTTTCCCGCGATGGGCGCGAAGGCGCGGTGCAGGGCCGCCTCGCTCACCTCGGAGAGCGCGATGGAGAGCAGAGGCCCGCCGTCTTCGCGGCGGACGAAGAGTCCGTCACCGGTGCACCAGAGGTCGCACACGCACGGCTCCTTCCAAGCCGGCAAAACGAGCGCGAATCCGTCGGCGAACCGCGTCCCGTGGTAGAGCGCTCGAGGCTGCGAGACCACCGGCGTTGCGTCCGCCGCCAGATCGGGCGCGGCGGCGAGGAAGAGGCGGTGGCGCCTGCGGAGGCGTGCGGCGACCGCCAGCGCGGCGCCCGCGAGGGCCACGGCGAGCGTGCAGGCGGCCCAGAGCAGCCCCAAACCCTACCTCCCCTGGCGACACCCGCCCGGCGGACTTGCCGCGCGCAGGACCGCGAGCGTAGGGGCGCGCACGATTTGCGTCAACGGCGTTGCGCGAACCGCGGGCGGCTACTTGCCGCCCTGGTGCATCCGCTGCGTGTCGCCAGAGGACTTCGCCTGGTTGTCGCCCTGCGCGTTCTGCGGCGGCGTCGCCTCGCTTCCGCCCTGCGGCGTCGCCTGGCTGCCGCCCTGCGCGGCGTTCTGCGCCTGCCCCGCCGGCGCCTGTTGCATGGTGGGCTGGAGCTTCGGCAGATCCGCCTTGGCCACGACGTCGCCGGGCTGCTTCGCGCCGGATGCATCGATGGTCAGCATCACCCCCTTGCCCTGGTCGATGCCGGGCAAGTCCGAGCTCATCGCGAAGCCGCTGCCGTTCTGGTCCACGTCGAGCCCGCCGACATCGACCGGGTCGCCGGAGGTCCGCTGCATCCAGACGTGGTACGTCTTGTTGTTGTCGAGGTTCTGCAGGCCGTAGGCATTCACCCGCATCCAGCTCTTGCCGTTGGGCAATTCGCCCCAGGTGGCGGCCGCCCATGCAGGGGCGGCGGCAGGCGCGGCGGCCTTCTTCGACTTCTTCGCGGCGGGCTGCTCACCCTGCAGGATCACTGTGGTCCGGCCGGGGCTGCGGTCCAGCGCCACTTCCTTCTGGAGATCACCCACCTGCTTGGTCATCGAGGTGATCTGGTCGCGATACTGGTTGGCATCGCGTTCCGCCGCCATCGCGCGCTGCGAGGACGAGCTGATGTTCGAGGCCAGGTAGGCAAGCAGGGCGACGATCGCAACCAGGATCACGACGATGGGAACCGCCGCGCGCCAGGACTGCCTCGCCTTGCCTTCGGTGAGCCGGGAAAAAGTCGGACGCGTATCCGTCACGGTGTCGGGCATGTGAGGACGATCCTCACGGCCCAACAGAAAGGGAAGCCCCTGAACGGTCGAGGTTTTTCCTGGTTGCGCCCTAGGCGAGCGGGCGGCGCCTCAAGGCGGGCGCCAGAGCCAGGCAGAGCCCGAAGTCCGAATCCACCGACTCGGGTGCTGCCGGATCTTTCCGCGCTGGTCGTGGTTCGGGTTCGCTGGAAGCATCCGCTGCCGGACGGCGGCGCGGAGAGCGGCGACTGCTGGGGTCGGCCTTTCTCGACATGGCGCGTTGTTGTACTCGACCTCACACCTCACCGCAACCGATGCCTTTCCCCGACCGTCCAACTGGCATCAGAGCGGGTTTCCTGCTACGAGCCGCCGCACGATGGCACGCAGAATCAGGGCGGATTTGGCCCGGCGCACGGCGACTCGCCCCTCGAAAGAGCTTGCCACCTTTCCCAACCCGAACCCGGAGCGGGACTACGAGATCCGCTTCGAGTGCCCCGAGTTCACCTGCCTCTGCCCGATGACGGGTCAGCCCGACTTCGCCACCATCCGCATCTCGTACGTCCCGGATCGCGCCTGCGTCGAGTTGAAGAGCCTCAAGCTCTACCTCTGGAGCTTCCGCGGGGAGGGGGCCTTCCACGAGGCCGTCACCAACCGGATCCTCGACGATCTGGTTTCGGTCCTGCGGCCCCGGCGCTGCGAGGTGGTGGGCGATTTCCTCGTCCGCGGCGGCATCCACACCGTGGTCGTCGCGCGCCATCCCGACAAGTAGGTTTGCCTGCCTGCGCCGCGACCGGCAGGATGGCGCGGTGCTCGCCGGCGAGCTCCACCCATTTCTCGTGCACTTCGCGGTCGGGCTGCTCCTGACCGCGCCGGTCGCCGACGTGCTCGGGCTGCTCTTCCGGCGGGAGGCGCTGCTCGACACCGGCCGGTGGACCACCCTTCTCGGCACGGTCTTCACCCTGGCCACGCTGGCGAGCGGCTTCGCCGCCGAGCGCGGGCTTGCGCCCCACAGCGCGGCGGGAGAGGCGCTCTTGCGCCTGCACGGGCGGCTGGGATGGGTCGCCCTGGCTGCCTGGGTTCCGGTGGCCGCCTGGCGCGTCTCTTCCCGGCTCGCCCTGCCGCTGCGGGCCCGCACGCTCTACCTCGCGGCCGCCTTCACGGCGGCGACGGTGCTGGCGGCGGAGACCATCCTCGGTGCGGCGCTCGTCTACCGCCACGGCGTGGGGTTGTCGCCTGCTGCGCGGGCGGAGCCGGTGGTGCGCTCGACGACCCGCTGAGATTCACTCCAGGTCCCGGAGGTCGAGCCGCCGCCTCGGGTAAAGAGCCTTGCCGAGGATGAAGCCCGCCATCAGGCCGGCCAGGACGAGCTGGCCGGGATGCTCCTCGGCCCATGCGGCGACGCGGCGGAGCGCATGCTCCGCGTACTTGCGCCCGAGCTCGAGGCCCTGTTCGAAAGCCGCCGCTTCACCGCCGGGCCCCTGCGGGCCGGTGATCTCGGCCATCGGGAGCTGCGCCTTGCCCTGCATCTCGCCCATCGGTCACCTCGACGTCGAGCGGGCCACGAGAAGGCCCAGCGCCATGGCTCCTGCGAACGCGAGCGCGGGATGGCGGCGCACCGCGCTGCGCCAGTTGAAGGTGTCGGAAACGTTCGCTCGCAGGTCGTTGACCGACTGCTCGATCTCCTGCCGCGCCCGCTCGATTCCCGCGCGGATCGCTGCCGGATCTCTGGGTTTCTCAGGCATGGAGCCCCTCCAAGGACGTCAATGCGATGCGGGCTGCGGCGGCTGCCGCGCCCCTTCCATGGGCCGCGCCGGAAGCTGGCCTTCGTCGTGCGCGCGAGGGCCGTCGCCCATCGAGGCGATCCAGCGCCTGTCCTGCTGCAGCTCCTCTGCGGAGCGCTGCAGGTCCACGCGCCGCGCCCGGACCTTCCGGACGCCGCCCAGGGTGAGAACCGCACCGGCAGCCAGGTTTGCCAGCGCGACGATGCCGAAGGCCGCCCAGGAGGGCAGCCAGACCGCGAGCAGGTAGCCGGCAGCGATCATGAAGAGCAGATACCCGGCCGCCAGCGCGGGCACCCCGGCGGCGCCGGCGAGCAGGTCGCGGCCCATTCCGCGCAGGTCTTCCTTGAGCTCCACCCGCGCGAGCGCCATGTGCTCGCGGACCAGCGTCTGAAGGCCGTCGATCAGCCGCTGGAAGGCCTCCTTCGACGGCACGGGCGGTGGCACCTGCGCCATGCGCCAAGGTAGGTATCGCCCGCTCCCCGCGCCAGAGCGGGATCAGTGAAGCAGTGGACCCGGCCGTGCGGCGCCCTTCTGCGGCGGGTCTTCCTCGAAACAGCGGATCAGGTAGCCGATGAGCAGCAGCGAGGAGGCGTTCTCCGCCGCGCGCCCCGGCTCGCGGTTCATGAGGTCGGTGGCGTAGGCAAGGAAGAACTGGGCCAGTTCCTCGCCGGCGTGGCGGAGGATGAGCTCGTGCAGCTTGTCCCGGTCCATGGCGCGGATCCGGCGAATGAACTCGATTGCAAGTTCGCGCTTGTGCGCTGAATCCAGTCTCTCCGCCGGAGTGGCCATTGCCCGAACGGTGGCAGCGGCGAGGCCGTTTCGCAAGGCATCGATTTGACATCCGGTCGAGCGGGTGGATGATATTCCCGCAAACACCGGAGGGGGTGGGATGTTCACCGGCGTGAAGGTGTTTTCGGCGACCAAGGCGAAGGAGCGCGACGATCTGGGCGAGCAGGTGACGCGCTGGCTGCGTGCCAACGCGGACCTGGAGATCGTCGATCGCACCGTGATGCAGTCGAGCGACAACGAGTTCCACTGCCTCAGCGTGGTGCTCTTCTACAAGCCGCGGAACGACACCCCCAAGCCTTGAGCAAAGGCGGGCTCTAGCGGTGCGGCGGCCTGCGCGGGACGGCGCGCGCGGCGGTCAGCGGCGGCCGCGGCGACCTGTGGTCCTGGGCGACGCGCAAGCCCACCACGCCGGCCAGCACGGCGACCGCGGTTCCCAGTCCCAGCCAGGATAAGACCCGCGGCCTGGCGATGTTCTTCTTCGTCCGCGCCGCGACTTGCAGCGGCGCCGCCATGCCCGAAAGCGATTCCAGGGCATGCGCCAGCTCCAGCGCGCTGTGGGGGCGCGCCGCAGGATGCGGCTCCAGGCAACGCTCCACCAGCGCGTCCCAGCGCGGGTCGAGGCCGGCCACCGCCCTGGAGGGCGCGGCGAACTTCCCCACCGGCAGCTCGCCCGTGAGCAGCTCGTAGGTCATCACTCCGAAGGAGTAGATGTCCGCCTTGTGGTCTGCGCGCTTGGCGTCCTTGCGCTGCTCCGGCGCCATGTAGTTGGCGGTGCCCATCGAGACGTGGCTCTGGGTCAGGCACTCGGCGCCTTCGGCGTGCAGCCCGGCCAGCCCGAAGTCGAGCACCTTGGTGCGCAGGTCCTTGGTCACCAGCACGTTGTCGGGCTTGAGGTCGCGGTGCACCACCGCGCGGGCATGGGCATAGGCGAGCGCGTGCGCCACCTGCGCGAGCAGCCCCGCGAGGTTTCTCGAGCTCGGCCGCGTCCGGTGCGCCCACGTCCGCAGCGACTCGCCCTCGATCAGCTCCATGGCGATGTACACGTGCTGCCCGGCCCTGCCGCGGCCGAGGAGGCGCACGATGCCGGGGTGGTCGAGCTGCGCCATGGCCGCCGCCTCGCGCCCGAAGCGCCGCACGTAGTCGGGGACCGCGGCCATCTGCGGCGTGAGGATCTTCATCGCGACCGGCAGCCCGTCGGAGTTGCGGGTGCAGCGGAAGACCTCTCCCATGCCGCCCTGGCCGATTCGCTCGTGCACGAGAAAGCCGTCCAGCCTGGGAAAGGGGCCGGCCGCGCCCTGTGGCGTCGGCTGCGCGGGCGGCGCCGGCGTCCTCTCCCGGTGCACCTCGAAGCGGACGCCGCAATGGCCGCAGCGCGCCAGCGACCCGTCGACGAACAGGCTCACGTCGCAGCGGATGTCGCAGTTGGGGCAGCGCTGGACGGCGCGCTTCTTCTGCACGGGCGGCTGCGACTTCGACGCTGTCGGCTCAGCCATGCCGGGCAGTGTCGCGCAGCGGATCGGCAGCGCAAGTTTTCTGTCAACTCGGCCGTCCCGCTGCGCCTCCTTTACGACGGTGCACGCTTCTGGTAACCGCGCCCGGTGAAGATCAAGCAGCGGCCCGAGGATTTCGTCGTTCGCGAAGGGTATCGCTTCGATCCCGATCCGGACGGACAGGTCTGGGTCTACCGGATGGACAAGCAGAAGATCTCCACCCTGCAGGCGCTGGAGCGCATCTCCAGGGAATTCTCGGTGCGGCGCCGCAACCTCTCCATCTGCGGCCTCAAGGACAAGCAGGGTCGCACCGAGCAACTGGTGGGCGTGCTCGGCGGCGCCCTGGGCCCCAAGGAAGTGGTGCAGGCCGGCGACCTGCGCCTCGAGCTGATCGGCCGCACCCCGCAGCCGCTCTCCTCCGGGAACATCACCGCCAACCGGTTCGAGGTCACCGTCCGCGACCTCTCGCCTGCGGAGGCGGCGCGGGTGCCGGAGAGCGTCGCGGAAGTGCAGCGCGCGGGCGTGGTGAACTACTTCGACTCGCAGCGGTTCGGGTTCCTCAAGCACGGGCAGGGCTTCTTGGCGAAGCACCTGCTGCGCGGCAACTGGGAGGCCGCCTTGAAGGCGTTCCTCGCCACCCCCAGCGAGCTGGACCGCAGCGACGACGCCAAAGTGAAGGCGTTCTGGCGCGACCACTGGGGCGAATGGCAGCAGCGCGCGCCGCAGGACGCGGCGAGGCGGTACGCGCCGGTGCTCCGGCGCCTGCGCGACGATCCCACGGACTTCAAGGGCGCCTTCATGCACATCGACCGCCGGGTGCGGACCATGGCGCTCTTCGAGCTGCAGAGCTTCGTCTGGAACGAAGGGGTGAAGCGCTACCTGGGCAGCCGCGTCCCCGCAGCCGAGCTGATCGGGCTGCGCTACCAGGCGGGGTCGCTGGTGTTTCCGCGGGCGCTGCCCCGCGAGCTGCGCGAGGAGCTGTGGGCGAAGACCTTTCCCCTGCTCGCCCCCGACTCCACCTTCGACGACGAGCAGGTGCGCGAGGCGGCGCTCGCGGCGCTGCGCTCGCAGCAGCTCCAGCTCGACGAGCTGCGCGTGCCGCAGACTCCGCAGCTCTTCTTCAGGCACGAGGAGCGGCCGCTCTTCGTCGTTCCCGGCAAGCTGCGCGTCAACCAGCCGCGCCGCGACGAGCTGAACCGCGGGAAACTGAAAGTGAACCTCTCCTTCACCTTGCCGCCCGGCGCGTACGCGACGCTGGTGGTCCGGCGCGTGCTCTGGTTCGCGGTCGAATCGCAGCGCTCCGAGGCAGAGGTGGGCCGCACCGTCGGCCGTCCGGTGGAGGAAGCGGCCTCGCCTCCCCCGGGGCCGCCCGCGCCGAAGGCCGAGCGGCTCGGCTTCCTCGAGCGGCAGCGCAGGGCCAAGGCGGCGCGCGCCCAGCGCCGCGCTGCAGTGAAGAAGTAGCGCTCGCTCCCTTGCCTGAGGCTTCCCGGCCCGCGCCGGGGTCAGCAGCTTAAAGGCACAAGGAGACGAGCGATGCTGAAGAGTATAGCGGTGGCTTGCGCGTGCACGCTGGCGCTGCCGGTGGCGGGACGCGCGGACGAGGTGCGGGTGGTCAACGAGAGCGCGGCGCGGATCTCGCACAGCACGCCGCGACAGTCGCTTCCGGACGAGGTGGTGGAGGTCCAGGGCCACCGCTCCGCGGGGAGCGTCATCGTCGGCGACGCGGTGGGCGGCGCGGCGCTGGGCGCGTTGGCGGGCGGCGGCGTGGCGGCCTACCGCAACTACGTGCAGAACGAAGGCTGGGGCAACTGGCAGCGCGACGTGCTCATCGGCGCGGGCATCGGCCTCGGGGTCGGCCTGATCGTGGGCGTCGCCAGCGCCGCGTCGTACGCGGACCGCTCCTACATGATGGGGCCGGTGGCCGATCAGCGGCCGACGGGCTTCTCCTCGTCGATGCCGGTGTACGGCGCGCATTTCTGACCGGCGCCAGGACGTGATCAGGCCAGCCGCTCGGCATGTGCGTAGACGGTCATCGAACCGTTGCGCACGAATCCCAACAGGGTGATGCCGGCGGCGCGGGCCAGGTCCACCGCCAGCGACGATGCCGCCGACACGCTCGCCACCACCGGCACGCCCGCTGCGGACGCCTTCTGCACCACTTCGTAGGAGGCGCGCCCGCTGACCACCAGCAGCGCCGCCCCCGCGCCGGGAATGCGCCCGGAGAGCACCAGCGCGCCGATCGCCTTGTCGACGGCGTTGTGGCGGCCGATGTCCTCGAAGGCGGCGAGCACGGTGCCGCCTTCGTCGTGCAGCGCCGCCGCGTGGATTCCGCCGGTCCGGGCGAAGTTCGGCTGCCGGCCGCGCAGCCCCTCCACCGCGGACGCGATGGTGGCGGGCGCGAGCAGCCCGGGCGAAACGCGCAGGGGCGAGCAGCGCGCGATGACGTCGTCCACGCTGCGCCGCCCGCACACGCCGCAGGCAGAGGTGGTGAGCGTCCCCCGGCGCGTCGCGGAGAGCCGCTCGATGTCGAAGTCCGACCCGCCCGCGGGCGCCACGTCGATGGTGTTGCCGAACCCCTCCTGGTCGGGCCGGCCGCAATGCGCCACCCGTCCCACGTCGTCGCGCGACCGGAGCACGCCTTCGGAGAGCAGGAACCCCACCGCCAGCTCGCGGTCGGCGCCGGGCGTGCGCATGGTGATGGCCAGCGTCTCCCCCTGGGCGCGGATCTCCAGCGGCTCCTCGGCGACGATGTCGTCCTCG
>DATDMU010000539.1:0-3426 GCA_036518615.1 Myxococcales bacterium | reverse complement strand
TCTGCGCCGCTGCCTGGTCGGACTGGATGGCCTGCTCCAGCTCCTTCTGCAGCTCCGCGTCGGAGACGCCGCCGTCGGCCTGTTGCGCAAGCGCAGGGGCCGCCAGCAGAAGGAGCAGGAGCGCATGTCTCATCGGCGGCTACACCGAGCTGCGCCGGAGGATCTTGAAGAGCCCCGGCACGAGGAAGACGGAGACGACGACGACCATGGTCGCACCGGTGGGCAGTTGCTCCACCCAGCTTGCGTAATAGCCGACCGCGGCGGCCACCACGCCGAAGACGACGGAGAGTGCGATGGTCAACCGCAGCCGCTCGGTGATCATCAGGGCGGCGGCAGCGGGAACGACGCTGAAGGCGAACACCGGCAGCGCTCCCACGGCGCGGGTGGCGACCGAGATCACCACCGCGGTGGCGAGGTTGAGCAAAAGCTCGTAGCGGAACACGCCCACGCCCTGCACCATGGAGGTCTCGCGGTCGTAGCTGACGAAGAGCACCTCCTTGAAGAAGAGCGCCGTCACCGCCACCGCCGCGGCGGAGGCGGCACCGAGCGCCCAGATCTGCGCGCGCGGCACGGTGACCGCGTTGCCGAAGAGGATGTCGCCCACCGCATGCGCCTCCTGCGCGATGCGCGGACTGTTGAGGATGGCGAGCACCAGCGCGCTGGAGATGATGTAGCCGAGGCCCACGATGGTCTCGGTGGCGAGCTTGCGATGGCCGGGCTGGAACGAGAACGCCACCGCCGCGGCGCAGGCGAAGAGCAGCGAGAACCAGGTGGGCTCGAGGAGAATTGGCACCGCTCCGTGAAGGTGCGGGTCCACGCCCATGATCGCCCCGATCCAGAAGGCGAAGGCCACTCCCACTCCGGAGATCTCGCTCAGCGCGGCGGAGACGAACACCATGCGCTTGAGGACCACGAACACGCCGATGTAGCCGAGGATGGCGCCGGCCAGGATGCCGGCGATCATCGGCTCGCGCCAGAGATCGCGCCCTGCCCAGAAGTCGGCAAAGCCGCTCACTTCGAGTTCCCCGCGCCGATGACCACCGCGGTCTGCCCGCCCACCTGCGCGACCCGGACCTCGCGGCCGTAGAGCTGGCCCAGCCGCTCCGGGTCGATCATCTCCTGCGCCGGGCCCACCTGGAAGACGTGGCGCTCGCGATCGACCAGCGCCACCTCGGTCGCGAATCCCGCCACCGCGGTGAGCTGGTGCGTGACCAGCACCACGCTCAGGTTGTGCGCCTCTTTGAGGCGGGCCACCAGCTCGAGCAGGATGCGTTCGGCGGCGGGGTCCATGGCGCTGGTGGGCTCGTCGAGGACCAGCAGCTCCGGTTCGGCGGCGATCGCGCGGGCGATGAGGACTTTCTGGTGCTGCCCTCCCGAGAGCGCGTAGAGCGGCCGGTCGGCCAGATCGCCGATGCCGATCTCCTGGAGCGCCTCGCGCGCGGCCTTCCTGTCGCGCGCCCCATAGCGCCGGAGTGGCCCGATCATCTTCACGCGCCCCATCAGCACCACGTCGGTGACGGTGAGCGGCCAGCTCATGTCGAGCCGGTCGCGCTGCGGCACGTATCCGATCCGCGGAGGCTGGCCTCGCGGGCAGACGCGCTTGCCGGAGATCAGCGGCAGAAGGCCCAGAAGCGACTTGAGCAGCGCCGTCTTTCCCGCGCCGTTGGGCCCGAGGACGCCGAGGGTCGCACCGGCGCGGACGGCGAGATCGAGCGGAGGAAGCAGCGGCGTCCGGTACCCGATGACGGCGCGCTCGAGGCGGATCAGTTCCAAGGGCCGTGTCGGTACCAAAGCGATGCGGCTCTGTCCACACATGCGCCGTCGATGGCGCCGCGAGTGCGTTATTCAACGCGGATGCTCATCCCCCACCGCTGGCCGGGCGAGGCGAAGGAGGCGGTGCTGATCGCGCGGCCCAACCGCTTCCTCGCCGTCTGCCGCCTCGGCCGGCGGGTGGTGGAGGCGCACGTGCCCGACCGCGGCCGGTGCCTGGATCTGCTGGTGCCGGGGCGCGCGGTCGCGCTGGTGTCGGCCACAGGGCCGCTGCGGCGCACGGGCTTCACCGCGCTGCTCGCGCGGTCGGGGACGGGCGTCTGGGTCTGCCTCGATCCCGCCGGCGCGCCGCGGCTGGTGGCGGAGGCGCTCGCGCGCGGGCTCTTGCCCTGGGGGCTTCTGCCCGCGCGGCGCGAGATCCCGGTGGGGCGCAGCCGCATCGATCTGCTGCTGCAGCCCGGCGACGTGCTCTGCGAGGTCAAGTCGGTGGGCGCGGCGCGCGACGGCGTGGCGCTCTTTCCCGACGCGCCCACGCTGCGCGGCCTTCGCCATCTGGCGCTCTTGACGCGGCTTTCGCGAAGGGGCCGCAGGTGCGCTCTCGTGCTCTGCGCGCAGCGGGGCGACGTGCGCGCGGTGAAGGCGGATGCGGAGATCGATCCCGCCTTCGCGCGGGCGCTGCGGCGTGCCGCTGCCGCGGGCGTGCGCGTGGGAGCCGTCGCATGCGCCGCGGACCTTCGAGGCATGGAGCTTCAGCGCGAGGTTCCCGTGTTACTGTGAACGCACCTGCATGGCCGCCTCCACCCTCCCGCTGGTCGTCCCGGTCCGCTTCAGCGGCGGCGGCCTCTCCATGCAGACGACTTCCAGCCGCATCGGCAGCGAGGGCGTCTTCGTCCGCTGCCTCGTCTCGCCCAGGGAGGGAGCGCGGGTGATGGTCGCGCTCACGCTGCCCGGCAATGCGCGCCCGGTGGAGGCAGCCGGCACCGTCACCGAGCGCGCGCACGGAAACGCGCCGGGAAAGGAATCGGGCTTCTGGGTGCAGTTCGAGGCGCTCTCCGGCGAGGCGCAGGCGGCGCTCGATGCGCTGCTGCGCGACCGCGGCATGGGACCTCCGCCCGCCGCGGCAAAGCCCGCTCCTCCGGCACCCGCGCGGATCGAGCGCGGCTTTCCCCGCGTGCAGACGCGGCTTCAAGTGGGCTGGTCCTCGCCGCGCGAGTTCCTCGTGGCCTATTCGGAGAACATCAGCCGCGGCGGCATCTTCGTGGCCACGCAGAACCCGCCTCCGGTGCGCGAGATGGTGGAGCTGCTCCTCGAGCTGCCCGACGGGCAGGCGCCGGCGAAGACCAGCGCGGAAGTGGTGCAGTGCGTGACCGCCGAACAGGCAAGGGCGACGGGAAGGACAGCGGGCGCGGGCCTCCAGTTCATCGGCGGCGACGAGGATTTCCGCCGCAGGGTGGACGCCTGCATCGAGCACCTGCTGCAGAAGGACTAAGAACGCGCGGCCTGCGCGGCGAAGGCGTGCAAGAGCGACGCTGCCTTCACCTCGTGGACTGACGCGAGCAGCGCGTCCACGTCGCGGCCCTCGGCCAGGAGCTTGTCCTTTCGCGAGAGGATCAGCTCGCGCAAAGCCTCGGGCCACAGCTCGGGGTGGAACTGCAC
>DATDMU010000538.1:0-2865 GCA_036518615.1 Myxococcales bacterium | reverse complement strand
ACGATGGACGACCTTCATGCCTTTGAGGAACTGCGCCATTCGCGGAACCTTCTATACTGCAATCCATGGACGGCCACGCGATCTCCGCGCCGCAGCAGCCCGCGGCAGTGCAGCGCGTCCGTCCGGGGCGGGTGCAGTTCTTCCGGGCGGCGCTCTTCCTCGGCGTGGTCGGCTTCGGCGGCGGCCTCTCGGTGCTGGCCAACATCCATGCGCTGGTGGTGGGGCGGCGCCGCTGGATGACGGAGCGCGAGTTCACCAACACGGTCACCGTCTCGCAGATGCTGCCCGGCGGGGCGGCGGCGAACGCGCTGGCGTACATCGGCCTGCGCTTCGGCGGCATGAGGGGCGCCCTCCTCGGCTACGTGGGGTTCGTGCTGCCGGGCTGGATCGCGGTGATGGCGCTGGCGTTCCTCTATGTCCGCTACGGCACGGCGCCCGACGTCGCCACGCTCCTGGGCGGGTTCAACGCGGCGGTGGTGGGCATCATCGGCGCCATCACCCTGAAGATGGTGCGCAGCGCCGTGTCGCGCATGTGGCAGATGGCGCTCGCGGCGGCGGCACTGCTCTTCTCGGTGGTCGGCGACATGGCGCCGGGCGAGGTGGCGCTGCTCTCCATCTGCGTGGGGCTCGCGGTCGATCTCGGCACCAAGCGCGCGCGGCTCTTCGCGCTGGAGCGACGGCGCGCGCATCGGGAGCCTCCGGTGGTGCTGCCCGAGGAAGGCGCGACGCTGGCCACCGAGAAGTCGGAGCGGGACGACGGCAAGAAAGAGGAGAGGTCCGACCCGCCGCCGGTGACGAAGCGGCCGCCCTCGGACGTGCGGGTGGCGTCGTGGACGGTGTTCGCGGTGGTGCTCGGCATCGCGCTGCATGCGCCGGGCGTGGACGCGGAGCTGATCCGCATCCTCTTCTCCTTCTTCCGCACCGGCCTCGGCGCCTATGGCGGCGGCTTCGCCATCATTCCGCACCTCAAGCAGGTGGTCGCGCGCGAGGGCTGGATCACCGACCGGCAGTTCGCCGACGCCGTGGCCATGGGCAAGCTGACGCCCGGACCGGTACTGCTGCTCGCGACCTTCATCGGCTATTTGCGCCACGGAGCCCTGGGCGCGGTGGTCGCGACCGTCGGTATCTTCAGCGCGCCTTTCGCGCTGGTCACGCTGGCGGGCAGCTGGCTCGACCGCGTGCGTTCCCGCCGACCGGTGCGCGCGGCGCTGCGCGGCCTCACTCCCGCCGTGGTGGGCCTGATGGCCGCGGCGATGATCTCCCTGCGCGATACCATCGACGGCGAGGGCGAGATCGCCATCGCGGTGGCGGTGGCGCTGACCCTGACGCGGTTCGAGATCAACCCCGCGGTCATGCTGGCGCTCGGCGGCGTGGCGCGGTTCGCCTTCAAGTTCATGGGCCTGTAAAGGAGCCGGATGGACGCGGAAGCGCAGCGGAAGGCAGCGGGTGAGCGCGCGGCGGAGCTGGTGCACGACGGCATGGTGATCGGCTTCGGCACCGGCCGCGCGGCCAACGCCGCGCTGGAGAGCCTGGCGCGGCGCAAGGTGCGGGTGCGGGGCGTCGCCACCTCGCAGAAGACCGTGGAGGTGTGCGCGCGGCTCGGGCTTGCGCTCGTGTCGCTGGACGACCATCCCCAGCTCGACCTGGTGATCGACGGCGCGGACGAGGTGGACCCTGCGCTGCAGCTCCTCAAGGGAGGCGGCGGCGCGCACGTGCGCGAGAAGCTGGTGGCGCTCTCGGCGCGGCGGCGCATCGTGGTGGTGGAGGAGTCCAAGCTGGTGCCGCACCTGGGCGTCACGCGCGGCGTGCCGGTGGAGGTGGTGGCGTTCGGCTGGAAGAGCACGCTCGCGCGCATCGCGGCGCTATTGCCGGGGGCGGCGCGCCGCGAAGGGCCGCCGAGCGACAACGGCGGCGTCATCGTGGATGCGCCCTTGCCCGCGGGCGCCGATCTGCGGGCCATCGACCGCGCGCTCAAGGGCATCGCGGGGGTGGTCGATCACGGCCTCTTCCTCGACCTCGCGCCCACGGTGGTGGTGGGCGGGGCCGAGGGAGTCCGCCTGATCAACGGTGGCTGACGTACCCCGCCGAGGAGATGGCCTTCTGGATCTGCGCGGCGTTGGCCACGGCGTCGTCGAAGCTCACCCTCAGCTCCTTCTTCGCCAGATCCGAGGAGACGCTCTTCACGCCCTTGACTTGCTGGACGGCCGCCTCGGTCTTGTAGACGTCGCCCTTGCTGTGCCATCCCTCGACGCGAAGGCTGAGCGACTGCTCGGCGGCCAGCGCGGCGCCCGCCAGGGCGAAGAGCGCGAGAGCGAGTCGTTTCATGATGCGATTGTAACAGCGCGCAATCGGCGAGGCTGCGGCAGGACGCCCACATCCACCCCGTGCAGCGCCGTCGGCCCGCTAGATGGTCCGCGGCCCGTGCCGCAGCGGCGCGAACCATCCGCGCGCGCCCTGCGACCACAGCGTGCCCAGCGCCGCGAGGATGAGGACCACCGCGGCGGCCGCGCCCACCGGCGACGCGGAGATCTGCAGTGGCAGCGGCTCGCCCAGATGCTGCAAGGCGCCTGCGGCCGTGACCTGCGCCGCCCGCAGCGCGCCGCCTCTGGAGAGCAGCTTGCCGAAGGCGAGGGCCGCAAGCGACGCGATGCCCACCCTTGCGACGGCGCGCATGCGGCCGCGGTCCGCGAGCAGGCGGAAGAGCGGCGCGCGGGCGACGGGCCCCACGGCGAGCAGCGCGACGGCGAGGCCCGGGTCGAGCCCCTTGCGGACCAGCACCGCGGCGATCAGCACCGCGCCCGCCTCGTCCAGCCGCGCGGCCAGCGCCACCGCCAGGCAGAGCGCCACCGCAGCAAGCGCATCGGC
>DATDMU010000537.1:0-2808 GCA_036518615.1 Myxococcales bacterium | reverse complement strand
CGCGGTGCGCTCTTACCGCACCGTTTCACCCTTGCCGGCTCGCGCCGGCGGTTTGTTTTCTGTGGCGCTGTCCCGCGAGTCGCCTCGGCTGGCCGTTAGCCAGCACCCTGCCCTGTGGAGCCCGGACTTTCCTCCCGCGCTGTTTGACGGCGCCGGCGTCCGCCCGGGCGGCTCTGACCGGTCCGGACTGTAACCCAAACTTACGCCGAGCGCCTCAGGGCAAGGCGCCCGGCGCAACTCCGCGGCCAGGGGGGGAGCGGCCGCGGCGTGTCGGGAACGTACTCCCTGGACTTCCGGCCCCCCGGCTCCGGAACAACTTTCGCGCATCTACTCGTGGAAACCCGCTTCTTTCAGCGCATCTCTTCGTCGATGGCGCGGTTCGACATCTCGTCGGCGAGCGCGTTCTCCTCGCGCGGCACGTGCTTCAGATCGACCTTGTCGAACCCGCGCAAGAGGCGCAGCGCCTCCGCGTGCAGCGGCTTGAGGCCGGCGTGGCGCACGGCGTACTCGCCCTTGAGCTGGCGGATGAGCAGCTGCGAATCCGCGCGCACTTCCACCGCGCGATAGCCGAGCTCCTGCGCGTGCTGCAGGCCGAGCAGGAGCCCCTGGTACTCGGCCACGTTGTTCGTCTGCCTGCCGAGATACCGGCCCAGCCGCGCCAGCACCCTGCCCGAGGTGTCGGTGAGCACGGCGCCGGCGCCGGCGGGGCCGGGATTGCCCCGCGCCGCTCCGTCGGAAAAGACGCGCACCACCCTGCCCGCGGAGTCGCTGCTTCTCGCCGGAAGGCGGAGCTCTTCCTGCGGCGAAGGGGCCTTCTCCCGCGCCAGCTTCTGCGCTGCCCCGCGCAGGAGCTTTTGCGCGCCCTCGAGCGTCAACCCCGGCAGCGCCGCGCAGGTCTTCTCCAGCGACTCGTGCTCGGCGATCGCGAGCAGGAGCTGCGCGGGGGTCACGATCACTTACGCGTTCGCTGCGGCCTGCGCCTCTTCCGCCGCGTAGATGAAGCGGTGGCAGTTCGGGCAGGTGAGGATCTCGGTGGCGTTGAGCAGGTTGTTCGCCATCTGCGGCGGAATGTTGCGCTGGCAGCCCTTGCAGGTGCCACCGACCACAGGAACCACGGCGAGGCCGCCCCGCTGCTTGCGGATGCGCTCGTACTTGCTCACCAGCGACTTGTCGCACAGCTCCACCAGCCGCTTGCGCTCCGCCTCCAGCTTCGCCATCTCCGCGGAGACTCCCTCGAGCAGCGTCCTGGTCTCGGCGCCCTCGCGCTCCGCCACGGACTCCTTCTCGACCAGGGCCAGCTCCGACGCCTCGACCTGCGCCTTGACCTCCACGTACTCGCCGGCGAGCCGCTTGATCTCCTCCTCGGCGGTCTGGTTGGTCTTCTTGGCGATGTCCAGCTCGCGGGCCAGCGCGGCGTACTCGCGCGGCGTCTTCAGCTCGTTGAGGCGCGCCTCCCACTTGCGCACCTTCTCCCTCTCCAGCTGGAGCAGCTGCTCGTTCTGCCGGCGGGCGCGCTCGTTGTCGGCGAGCCTGCCGCGGGCACTGTCGAGCGCGGACCGGGCCTGGGTCTTTTCCGACTCGATCTGCCGGAGTCGGGCGGGATGCCGTTCAGCCTCGGCGGAGAGATCGCGGATCTTGAGGTCGAGCTTCTGCAGTTCCTCCAGCGCCTTCAGCTTCTCTCTCGACAACGTTTGCCTCCCGAGCGGAGGCCCCTTTTCGCGCCTCCCGCCCGTGGTGTCAACGTTCGATGCCGGGCGCTCGTTCCCGCCGCAGCGAAAATGGGCCCGGCAGGATTCGAACCTGCATGCGACCGGTTATGAGCCGGCTGCTCTGCCGTTGAGCTACGGGCCCCGCCCTTCCGCGCACAGACTAGCCTGACCGCTGGCGTGCGCCCACAGCGAAGGCGATACTGCGCGCGTGCGAACGCTAGCCCTCCTGCTCGTTCTCGCGCCCTCCTTGGCGCTGGCCGACGAAGTGGACCTCTCCCGCGGACGCTTTCACGACGAGTCCCGGCCCCCGCGGGTGGTGGTCCGGCTCGAGGGCGGCAATGAGTTCGCGCCCTTCGGCCAGCTCGGCGGATCTCTCAGCTACATGACCGATCCGCACGACGAGCTGGAGATCGGCGCGGGCGGCGGCTTCCCCGGCCTGCAGCTCGGCTTCGCCGCGCGCCATCTCTTCGGCGACGGTCCCCAGTACTTCGCGGCAGAGCTGTTCATCGCCGGCAACACCCGCGTGAACCGCGGCCGCGACCAGAACGCGGTGCTGATCAACGCACAGGCCGCCAATGCGCAGAACAGCCTGTGGACGGGACTCGGCTTCGGACTCGAGCAGCGCGTGGACTTCTACAGCCTCTCCATCGCGGGCAACATCGTCTTCACCAGCACCAGCCTCACCCCGCACTGGTCGCTGCACGGCGGCGTGGGCTTCGGGTTCTAGCCCGCCGGAACCTCAGTTCTCGACGAAGCTGCGCAGCCGCTTGGAGCGCGAGGGGTGGCGCAGCTTGCGCAGCGCCTTGGCCTCGATCTGGCGGATGCGCTCGCGGGTCACCTCGAAGTCCTGGCCCACCTCTTCCAGCGTGTGGTCGGACTTCTCGCCGATGCCGAAGCGCATGCGCAGCACCTTCTCCTCGCGCGGCGTCAAAGTCGCCAGGACCTTCCGCGTCTGCTCGGCGAGGTTCATGTTGATCACCGCGTCGGAGGGCGAGGTGATGGCCTTGTCCTCGATGAAGTCGCCGAGGTGGGAGTCCTCCTCCTCGCCGATGGGCGTCTCCAGCGAGATGGGCTCCTTGGCGATCTTCAGCACCTTGCG
>DATDMU010000536.1:0-4017 GCA_036518615.1 Myxococcales bacterium | reverse complement strand
GCGCCCGGCCACCGCAGCTTCGACTACGCCGACCTGCTCAACGCGGGCGGGATGACGCGGGAAGTGCAGAAATGGCTCTTCCTCGCCTTCGCGCTGGCCTTCGCCATCAAGGTGCCCATCTGGCCGCTGCACACCTGGCTCCCCGACGCGCACACCGAGGCGCCGGCGGCGGGATCGATCATCCTCGCCGGCGTGATGCTGAAGATGGGGACCTTCGGGTTCATCCGCTACGCCATGCCGCTCTTCCCCCAGGCCGCGCTGGAATGGGCGCCGATCATCGCCACCCTGGGCGTGGTGGGCATCGTCTACGGCTCATTCATGTGCATGGCGCAGACCGACATGAAGCGGCTGATCGCGTACTCCTCGGTGGCGCACCTCGGCTTCGTCATGCTGGGGCTCTCGGCGCTGACGGCGGAAGCGGTGAGCGGCGCGGTGCTGCAGATGGTGAACCACGGCATCTCCACCGGCGCGCTCTTCCTCATGATCGGGCTGCTCTACGAGCGGACCCACACCCGCGAGCTGTCCGCCTACGGCGGGCTCGCGCGCGTGGCGCCCGCCATCGCGGCCACCTTCCTCGTCATTACGCTCTCCTCCATCGGACTGCCCGGCACCAACGGCTTCGTCGGCGAGTTCCTCGTTCTCGCCGGCACCTTCACCTCGAAGATCCTGCACGGCGCCATCCCGCTCGCGGTGGTGGGCGCGACCGGAGTCATCCTCGGCGCCGTCTACATGCTCTGGATGTACCAGCGCGTCTTCTTCGGGCCGGTGCGCAAGGCGGCGGAGCACGGCGTGCCCGATCTCACGGTGCGCGAGTGGTTCACGGTGGCGCCGCTGCTCGTGGCCATCGTGGTCATCGGCTTTGCTCCCCAGCCGCTCCTGAACGCGATGAAGGAACCGGTGGAGGCGTTCGTGCAGCGGGTCAGCCGGCCGGAGCCGGCCAGGCTCTTGCCGCCCGTCCGGAAGGCGGAGACGGAGCGATGAACTTCAACCCCACCGACCTCCAGGGCGTCCTGCCCGCGCTCATCCTCTCCGCCGGGGCGCTCCTCTTGCTCACGAGCGAGGTGTTCCTGCGGGCGGTCAAGCCGGCGGTGCTCGGCGGCAGCGGCGGGCCCGCCGAGTCCGCCCAGCGCGAGCTGCCCCCCGGCTCCGACACGAAACCGCAGCCGGCGCCGCTCGCGCCCGACCGGCGCTACCAGGCCTGGGTGGCGGCGGCAGTGGCCGCAGCCGCGCTGTGGGCGGCGCTCTCGCAGCTCGGCGACCCTTCGGTGTCGCTCTTCTCCGGCGCGGCGGTGAGCGACGGCTTTGCCCGCGTCATCGCGGCGGTGGTGTGCGCCACGCTATTGGTTTCCTGCCTCGTGGCCTACTCCTACCTGGAATCCCTGCGGGCCACCCGCGGCGAGTTCTACGCGCTCTCGCTCTTCTCCGCGGCGGGCATGTGCCTGCTCGCGCAGGCCACCGACCTGATCGTCATCTTCATCTCGCTGGAGGTGATGTCGCTCGCGGTCTACGCGCTCTGCGCCTGGCTGCGCCGCGGCAGGAGGCCGGCGGAGGCCGCCTTCAAGTACTTCATCCTCGGCAGCTTCGCTTCCGCGCTCTTCCTCTACGGGGCGGCGCTGGCGTTCGGCGCCACCGGCTCCACCCGGCTCGCGGACGTGGCGGCGGCCCTGCGCGGCGGCGCTCCGGCGGGCTCCTCCGCGCTGCTCTTCGGCGCTGTGGCGCTGCTCGCGTCGGGCTTCGGCTTCAAGGTGGCGGCGGTGCCCTTCCACATGTGGGTGCCGGACGTGTACGACGGCGCGCCGGCGCCGGTGACGGGTTTCATGGCGGCGGGCG
Organism: Myxococcales bacterium; assembly: GCA_036518615.1. Lineage (GTDB taxonomy): Bacteria > Myxococcota > Myxococcia > Myxococcales > 40CM-4-68-19 > 40CM-4-68-19. The sequence continues at coordinate 2,187 of DATDMU010000536.1, read as the reverse complement.
TGAAGGCGGCGGCGTTCGCCACGCTGGTGCGCATCCTGGTGGCGGGCTTCGGCGATGCCGCGTCGGCCCTCGGCCCGCACGGCTGGCGCGACCTGATTGCCTGGCTCGCGGTGCTCACCATGCTGGGGGGAAATCTCCTCGCCATTCCCCAGCGCAGCGTGAAGCGCATGCTGGCGTACTCGTCGATCGCGCACGCCGGCTATCTCCTGGTGGCGGTGGCCTCCATGGCGGGCAGCGCTCCGCGGGCAAGCGCAACCGAAGGGTTGCTCTTCTACCTCGCCTCCTACGCGGCGACGGTGCTGGGGGCGTTCGCGGTGGTGGCGATCATCGAGCGCCGGCTCCTCACCGGCGGGACCGGCGACGATCTGTCGTCGTGGGCCGGGCTCTCCGACCGCCATCCCGGGCTGGCGGCGGCCATGTCGCTCTTCATGGTGTCGCTCGCGGGCATTCCGCCCACCGCGGGCTTCATGGCCAAGCTCACGGTGTTCCGCTCCGCCATCGAGGCGGGGCTCGCGCCGCTGGCCATCTTCGGCGTGCTCACCAGCGTGGCGGGGCTCTATTACTACCTGCGCGTCGTGGTCTACGTGTACATGTACCCGGCGGGAAAGGTGGAGCCGGCGCAGGGCGGCAGGCTCCTCTCCGTGGGCGTCGCCATCGCGGGCTGCGCGATCCTCGTCCTCTGGCTCGGCATCCAGCCCGGCACGTTTGCGGCGCTGACGCAGTCCGCAGCCGCGGCCTTCGCCCGTTGAGTGAAAGCTCCACGCGGTTTATCGATCGCTCTGCACGGAACGACACGGACTATTTGGTCATTAATGGCGGCGGTAGATCCGTGTTTCGCATCAGTATCAAGTTTCATGGCAGCCGATTCAGGAACGCGCGGGATCTCGTCGGACTAGACCCTGCGGACTGCTTCGCCCTGGCTACCTACAAGATCTTCCACGGTATCAAGAAACAGAAGGACGAGTTCATACCCTACTTGTTCGTCATCGTAGGCGTTCCGGATCTCACTGGTCTTGCCGCAGGCAGCGTCATCCCTCCCGCGATGGTCGAGTTCTCGGCGTTCATACATGGTGCGCCGAGGGCCGAAGGCAAACGGCCTGTCGAGGAGGCCATCGTACGTCACATGCTCGGAAGCGATCCGCCTGAATCGGTACGAAAGGTCGTCGCGGAGTTCGCTGGGCGAATCAGCGATGCCACGTGGTACGTGCTGTCCGCTCGTCGCGCGGACAAGCTGCTGCGAGACCTTCTGTTCGAACGGGTGTACGGCGTCCGCGTCCGGGCCTTCGCGCGGAACTACGGCGGCGCAGAACTCGACATGCACTTTTCGTTGTCGAAGGACCTTACGAAGCTCACCGATTTCCTTGCTACGTTGAAGAACGAGGGTTTGACGAAGATGCTGGGAATGCTGGAACGGGGCGCGATGTAGGCGAGATGTTGCCTCATATGACAAAACAATGGCCGCGCGGTTGGCCGCGGCGCGAACGAGCTTGCCGCGCGCGGGAGCCGGCGGACCTCCATCGGTCGGCCGGCTGCCTCGACGGCCGCCGGGACGAAAGCGGCAATGGTATTCCGGACGTATTGCGCGCGGCTGTCGCGGTGGCCGGACGGCCGATGACGGCAGCCGGCGACGGGGCGGCCATAAGCACCGTGCAGCGGCGCCATTGAACGGGACGGCCGGTACCGAATAGGATGTACTAGATTTTCTTCAGCAGCACGTACACCGCGCCGGCGCCGCCGTCGTGGGGGCGGGCGGTGGCGAAGCCGAGCACGTGGCGGGAGAAGCGCGCCGTGTGCATCCAGCGCTTCAGCGCCTCCTTCAGCACCGGCACCTGGTCCTTCGAGTGCAGGCCGCGGCCGTGCACCACCAGGACGCAGCGCTTCCCCTGCTGCCGCGACTTCGCCAGGAAAGCCTCCAGCTCGGCCTTGGCCTCGTCCTTGAGCATCCCGTGCAGATCGACGTGGCCCTGCACCGACAGCTCCCCGCGCCGCAGCCTCCGCACCACGTGCGGATCCAGCCCGCGCGCGTGGCCCTCGATGAACTCGTCCGAGTCGGAGATGTCGAAGGGCACCTCGCCCGTCACCAGCGCGCGAAGCTCGTCGTACGCCTCGAGATCCGGGTCCAGCTCCGGCGGCGCCACCGAGAGCGACTCGGGGCGCGGCTTCACCCGCGCCTTGCGGTCCTGCAGC
>DATDMU010000535.1:0-2390 GCA_036518615.1 Myxococcales bacterium | reverse complement strand
CCGTTGCCCGGCAGCAGCATGGCGTCCGCCTCCGCGGCGCAGCGCGAGACCGCTTCCGTCGCCAGCGGGCTCTTCGGCATGGCGAAGGGGGCGAGCGGAATGCGCCCGAGCGAAACCACCGCCTCCGGCAGGCAGACGGGCTCGAGCGGCACGCGGGCAACCCCGAAGGCGGTGGCGTAGGGCGGATGCGCGTGGAGCACGGCGCCGATGTCCGGCCGCGCCCGGTAGGCGGCGAGGTGCAACTCCGTCTCGCCGGGCGGCTTGCGCACGCCTTCCACCACCCTGCCCTGGAAGTCGATGACCACGAGCGACGCCTCGTCCACCTCGGCCTTGGAGGTCGCGGTGGGGGTGATGACGATGCGGTCCCTGCCGATGCGGGCCGAGACGTTGCCGTCGTGGTTCGCCACCCAGCCCCGCGCATGCATCCTCCGCGCCGCCTGTGCCACCTGCGCGCGGAGCAGCGGATGCATCAGCCGGCCACCGCCGCGTCGACGATGCCGACGATGCAGGAGCGGATGGGAAGGCTGCTGTCTCTGGGCAGCCCGAAGAGCTGCCGGATGCCGGTGCCCTCGCGCAAGACCAGCACGGTGTCGCCTTCGCCCGACTGCACGGCGCGGTCCACGGCGAGAAAGCTCCTTCCCGACGGCGCGCCGCGCTCGTCCACCGGCTGGACCACCAGCAGCTTGAGGCCTTTGAAGGCGGGATGCTTCTCGGTTGCGATGACGGGGCCCAGCACCTTGCAGAGGATCATACCGCGACCCGATCGACGATGCCCACCACCGCCGCGTCCACCGGCACGAACGACGGCGAGAGCGCAAGGGCCGCCTCGCGCGAGCCCACCAGGAAGACCAGATCTCCGCGTCCGGCGCGCACGGTGTCCACCGCCACCTCGAGCGGGCCCGTGGCCTCGCGGCGATGGTCGAGCGGCTGCACGAGGAGGAGCTTGTGTCCCTCGAGGCCCTCCGCCTTGCGTTGGGCCACCACGGTCCCCACGACGCGGCCGAGATACATGGCTAGTGCACCGCCGTCGAGGTTACGCAAATTCGAGCGGTTTTGACGCCACCTCGACGGCGCTGCACTAGTCGCCCGCCGAGACGACGATGGGAATGTCCACGTCGAACGGTTCGCCGCTGAACGAGGGGAAGACGATCTTGCGGGTGGCCTTGCGCAGGCACGCGCCGAGCGGCGCCTCTTCCACCGCGCGCCGGTCGATGCGGGCGGAGGTCACCTGTCCCGAGGGAGCGATGGTGGTGGCGATGTGGATCCTGCCCAGCTTGAGTTTCGGATCGCGGCGAAGCGCCTCGTCCACGCAGCCCTGCAGCGCGGGCTTGTGCTCGTCGAGCTTCTTGCGCACCTGCTCGGCGGTGAGGCCGGCGACAGGTGCGGCGGCGGGAGCCGCGTTCGCGTGCGCCGCGGGGGGCGGCTCGGCCGGCCTGGGAGACGGCTCCGCTGCCGCGGACTTGCCGGAGTCGGCGGCGGGCTCGGCCTGGGCCTGGCCTGCGTCGGGGCGCGCTTCCGCCGTCTTCTCCTTCGCAGGCCCCAGCACCATCCAGAGCACGGCCGCGGCGATCGCCAGCGCCATGAGCACGACGAAGACGGCGAAGGGTCCCCGGCTCTCGGCCGGCGAGGCGCCCTCGAACATGCGCGACGCCGAGGCGGCCTTCGGCTGCTTCGGCTGCGCCTCGCGCTTCTTCGAAAGCTCGTCGCTGGCCCAGCGCGCCAGGTCGGCGGGAGTCCGGTGCACCGCCGCGGTTTCCGCCGGCGTGAACAGGTCGCGGGCCACGTCCTCCTGGTGCACGCGCCCGTCGTTCCCGGGACCCGCGGCGGCGGCCGGCTGCGCGAAGGGATCGGCCTGGTTCGCCGCCGGCTGCGCGGGCGCCGCCTGCGGCTGTGCCGGCAAAGGCGGCGGAGCGGAGCTCTCCGGCGCCGCGACGGGCGGCGCGGATGGCCGGGCCGCGGGAGCAGGCTTGGGAAAGAGGAAGGCCACCTCGGGGACGTCCTTGGCGCGCTGCCAGGCGTCCATGCCCTCGCGCCAGAGGTAGGTGCGCGGGCCCACCTCGCCGGAATTGGCGCGGCCCTCCAGCTCGGCGCGGGTCAGCGGCCCGGTCTGGTTGCCGTGCAGCATGGCGAACCAGAGCGCCTCGTCGGCGGGCGCGGCGAGCGGCGCCTGCTGCGCCGGGGTGTCCTGGAAAGGGTCGCGCTGCACGGAGGTGTCGTGGAGGCCGGCGTCCTGCGCCGGCGCGGCCTGCTGTGCGGCTGCGTCCTGCTTGGAAGCGCGCAGCGCCTTCTCCAGCACGTCGCTCTCCATCGCGCGCGTGCTCTCGACGTCGGTGTCCCGGGCGACGTGGCCGTGCGAGGCGGGCGCCGGCCGCGCCGCGGCCGGTTGCGCC
>DATDMU010000534.1:0-11000 GCA_036518615.1 Myxococcales bacterium | reverse complement strand
GCTCGACCTGCCCTTCTTCTGGACCGCCACCATGAGCGTGGTGATGTTCTACATCGCGAGCCAGCGCGAGATCGGCATGCCCTGGTGGCAGCGGGTGAAGTTCCTGCCCTTCATCATGGCGCTCGGCATCGGCATGTGCGTCAACCAGAGCAAGGCGGTGATCGAGGCGGTGGTGGGCTACGAGACCGGCTTCACCCGCACCCCCAAGATGGGCCTGTCGGGTCGCGACCGGACCTGGCTCTCCAAGCGCTACCGCACGCTGCTCACGGCGCAGCCGCTGCTCGAGCTGGCATTGGGAGCGTATCTGACCTCGGCGATCTGGTTCGCGCTCGACAAGGGCGTGTACTTCTCGCTTCCCTTCCTCCTGCTCTTCCAGTGGGGGTTCTTCTACGTGGGGCTCGTGAGCCTCTTGCAGGGCAGGGTCGCGGCGCTGTGGCGCTGGCTGCGCGGCCCTGCCGACGGCGCCGCGCCGGCGCTGGAGTAGCCGTTGAAGGCGATGGTGCTTTGCGCAGGCTTCGGCACGAGGCTGCGGCCGCTCACCGACCGCGTGCCCAAGCCGCTGGTGCCGCTCTGCGGCGTGCCGCTCTTGCGCTACAACCTCGCGCTGCTCAAGAACGCGGGCGTGGGCGAGGTGGTGATCAACACGCATCACCTCGGCGCGGAGATGGAGAAGGGCGCGCGGGCGCTGGCGGCGGAGCTTTCGCTGGGAATCCAGGTCTCGCGCGAGGAGAAGCACATCCTCGGGACCGGTGGCGGGGTGAAGCGGGCGCAGGCCATGCTCGGAGAGGACACCTTCTTCCTCCTCAACGGCGACATGATCTTCGACGTGGATCTTCGCGCCGCGCTGGCGGCCCACGAGGCAGCAGGGGCCGCTGCCACCATGGTGCTCGCGCCCTATCCGCGCGGCGCAAGCTACGGGGCGGTCGAGGTGGATGCCGCCATGAACGTGCGCCGGATCGCCGGCCGCGGAGCGGCGCCCGACGCGGCGCTGACCAGGACCCATTTCACCGGCGTGCACGTGATCGGCCCGGAGCTGCTCGCGCGGCTGCCGGCGGAAGGGGAGAGCGACATCAACCGCACCGCCTACGTGCGCCTGATCCACGATGGAGCGAAGGTGCTCGGGTTCATGCAGTCGGGCTACTGGGGCGACCTGGGCGCGCCCCGCTCCCTCTTGCGCGCGCACCTCGACGTGCTCGAAGGGAAGGTGCCGCTGCGCCGTTTTCTTCCCCACGCCGATCCCTTCGCGGGAACCGGGGAGCGCGGACAGGGAGTGTTCGTCCATCCCACGGCGCGGGTGGAGGCGCCGCTGCAGGCGCCGGCGCTGGTGCATGCGGGCGCGAGGGTCGCCGCCGGAGCGCGGATGGGGCCGGGCGTGATGGTCGGCGCGAATGCGCGCATCGATGCGGGAGCGCACGTCGAGCGGGCGGTCATCTGGGAGAGCACCCATGTGGCCGGAGGCGAGCGCGTGGTCGATCAGGTCGCCGCTCCCGGCGTCCGCCTCGACGCGTAGGCGAGCGTGTCTCCCTCCACGGTGCCGGTGCGCGCGATGGTGCCCGCCGGCAACTCCACCGCCAGCGCGGCGCGCGGGTAGATGCGGGTGGCGCGCCAGGGCCGCAGCCCGGAGATGGCGCGGATGACGCGGCCGTCGCGAGAGAGAAAGAGCGCGTCGATGGGAAAGCGCATGAAGAAGGTGTGCAGCGACGTGCACGGCTCGATCGCCAGCGCCCCGCCTTCGGGAAGTCCGCTGCGCCCGAGAAGTCCGCGCAGCCGCGCGGCCATCGTCACCGCCCGCTCCACCCGGCGGGCGAGCACCGCTCCGTTGCGCAGGTTGCAGAGCGCGCCCGGCGGCGTCTCGCCGGCGCCGCTCATGCCCGCACCAGCGAGACGCGCGGGCCGAGGCCCACGCCGAGCTTGCCGGTCGCGCTCGGGTAGAGCTCGCCGTCGAGCAGCCAGGTGAGCGGGGCGCGCGCCGACAGCTCCAGCTTCTCCCCCACCCCTTCGAGGAGCCGGTCGCGCCGCGCCGGCAGGCCGCAGAGCAGCCGCGGCAGCTCCAGCGCGAACTGGCGGGGGCCGGCGGTGAGGCCCAGGGCCTGGAACGCGCCGGGCTGTTCGGTCGCCCTGCGAAAGGGGCGCAGGCCGAGGCCGGCCTCCGACACCGTGGAGCAGACGAGGCCGTAGATCTCCACCCGCGGCCACTCCTCGCCGTCGAGGCAGACGCGCAGATCCATCGGTTCGTAGAGCGCGCGGGAGAAGGGACCGCGGGTCAGCGAGGACCAGAACGCGCGGGCGAGGAGGCGCGTGCTGGTCCAGCGCCCGGTGTTGCCGCTCGCGTAGATGGCCTGGATGAAGCGGACGGGCAGCCCCACCCCGAAGCGGAACCCGCACCGGTCGGCGCCGTCGGACGAGGTGATCCGCAAGGTGTCCCGCTGCTCCAGCCGCAGCTCGCTGCCGGAAGCGAGCGCTTCCGCGAGGCGCCGCAGCCGGTCCTCGGCGTCGCCGCGCCCGCCGAGGGGAGCGAGGGAGTCGTACGCGCCTCCGCCGAGAAGGGCGAGGGGCGGCAGGTCGCCGTGAAGGGCGTGCGCGAGCGCGGTGACGGTGTGCGTGACGGTGCCGTCGCCCCCGGCGATGGCCAGCACCCGGGGCCGCTCCTTCTGGACGACCGTGGCCACGTTGGCCAGCTCTTCCGGGCCGCGCGTCTCGAGGATGGCGGCGCCGGGCGCGGCCTTGCGCAGCTGCTGCGCGGCCAGCGGCCACTCGCGGTTGCGGCGCGCGTTCGGATTGGCGATGATCACGATCCCCGCCATGCCGGCTCCGAATACCGGGCGCACGCGCGCAACACCAGGACTGTTCCTCGACCCGCCCGCGGCGCCGCTCAACGTCGTGCTGGTGGAGCCGAAGATCCCGCCCAACACCGGCAACGTGGCGCGCCTCTGCGCGGTGACCGGCTCGCGCCTGCACCTGATCGCGCCGCTCGGCTTCCGCGTCGACGACAAGGATCTGCGCCGCGCCGGCCTCGACTACTGGGACAAGGTGCACGCGGCCACCTGGAGCTCGTTCGACGAGCTGCTCGCTTCCGAGCGCGTCCCGGTGGAGCGGATGCACCTGTTCACCGGCCGCGGGCAGACCGGCCTGTGGCAGGCGCGGTTCTCGCCGGGCGACTGGCTGGTCCTCGGCGACGAGGTGAGCGGGTTGCCCGAGCCGCTGCTGGACCGCTTCTCCGCCCGCACCGTGCGGGTGCCGATGATCGCGGAGCCGAGCGCACGCAGCCTCAACCTGTCCACCTGCACGGGTATTGCGGTGTACGAGGCGCTCCGACAAATCAACACGCGAGAGGAGCAGCGAGATCGGGAGTAGGATGCGCCCGTGGATACGTTCGAGCTCCTGCCCGCGCTGGTCCGCGGGAGCCTCTCCGAGACGAGCGCTCCGGAGCTCGTGGCGGCGGTGTTCCGCTCGCGCGCCAGCGGGACGCTCTGGCTGGAGACGCCGCAGGGCGCCGAGATCCGCATCTTCTTCCGCGCCGGCGACATGTGCGGCACGGGCGCGTTCGACGGATTCCAGACCCTGGCGCACGTGCTGCTCGCCAACGACTGGGTCAACGCGCTCGACATCGAGGCTACCCGCGACGAGGCGGTGAAGTCGCACAAGCGCCACGGCGAGGTGCTGGTGTCGAGCGGCCTGCTCACCGGCGACCAGCTCCGCGCGGCGCTGGCGGCGCAGCACACGACGAATCTCATGACGCTGCTCCAGCTCGCCGAGGCCCAGTACGACTGGCGCGGCTGGGAGCCGCCGCCGTCCTGGGCCCGCGAGGTTTCCGTGGACCCGGTGGGCTGCCTGGTCGACGCGCTGGAGCAGGACCAGTACGCGGCGCGGCGCAAGCGGGTGCTGGACTGGCTGGGCGGGCATGCGGCGCGGCTCAGCCTCGACTGGCAAGAGCTGCATGGCAGGGTCGCGCTCCCGCCGCTCGACATGCGCGCGGCGTCGCTGCTCGCGCTGCCCCGGCGGATGCGGCAGTTCGCCAGGGCCTCCGCCCTGCCGCCGCAGCGCGCGGAGGCGCTGCTGGTCGGGCTTCTGCTCACCGGCGCGGCGGAGCCGCACGCGCTGCCGGCGCACGCGCAGGACGACAGCGCATTCGACTCGGCGCCCGTCCTCGACGAAGGACCCGCCCTCGAGCCGGAGCCCCTCCCGGAGCCGGAGCCGGTCCTCGAGCCGGAGCCGCTCGCCGAGCCCGCGGCGGAGGCGGCGAACGACGAGGAATTGCCGGTCCTGGAGCTGGACCTGGAACCGAAGGCGTCTTTCCCTCCGTCGCGTCCCGCCACGGCGCCGCGGCGCGCGCACGTGCCCGAGGACGAGGCGCTGGAGCGGCTGGATTCGCTCTCGCTGGATGCGGTGGCGAGCACTCCGCCCGGGCCGCCGCATGCCGGGGAAGCCGAGTTGGAGCTCGATCTCGATCGGGCGCCGGCGCGCATGTCCGCGGCGGGCAAGGCCACGCCTCCGGCGAGCATCGAATCGCCGCAGCAGGATCCGACGGCGAACGACGGCGAGCGCGGCCGCGACACGCGCAAGAGGCTTCTCGCGCGCGGGCTGCGCAACCTGGGCGCCTTGGGATCGCAGCAGCGCTCCGGCATCGAGGGCGCGGCCGTCGAGGAGGCGCCGCCGGACACCAGCACGGACATCGCGCCCAAGCTCTCGTACGAGGACCAGCGTTTCGCGGACGAGGTGCGCTCGCGCGCGCGGATGATCGCGCGGCAGAACGCGTACGAGCGGCTGGGCGTCGCCCCCGGTTCCACCACCGAGCCGATCAAGGGCGCGTACCTGCAGCTGGCGAAGCGGTTCCACCCCGACCGCGCGGCGGGGCCTCTGGCGCCTCTCCAGGGAGAGCTGCAGTCGCTGTTCGCGGCGCTGAAGGAGGCCTACGAGAGCATCTCCAGCGCGCCGGCGCGCGCGCGGTACGACGCCACGATGAAGGGCGCCCGGACGAGCTCGCGCAAGGAAGACGCGGCGGTCGCGGTGAAGATGGGCGACGTGCTCCTGAAGAAGCGCGACTTCGAGCCCGCGCTGGACAAGTTCCGCCGCGCGGTGGACCTGGATGCCACCGGAGACAGCCTCGCCGCGCTCGCCTGGGCGCTGGTCAGCGATCCCAAGGCGTCTACGCAGGCGAAGGAGGAGGCGGCCAGCCTGGTCAATCGCGCGCTGCGCGCGCCGGGGCTCACCGCGCGCACGTACTACGTGGCGGGCGTGCTCTGGCGCACCAGGGACCCGGACTCGGCCGCCGACGCATTCCGCAAGGCGCTGGAGCTGGACCCGCAGCACTCCGACGCCGCGCTGGAGCTGCGCCTCATGGAGCAGCGGCGCGGGAAGTCCTCGCACAAGGGCTCCGCGGGCGTGCTCTCCGGCCTGCTCTTCGGGAAGCGGAAGAGCTGATGGCGAGGGAACGGGTGCTGGTGGCGGATGCGGACAGCCGCAGCCTGCGGATGATCGAGCTCTCGCTGCGCAAGGCCGGGTTCGCGGTGGACACCGCCGAGGATGGCGAGCAGGCGCTGGAGAAGGCCGCCGCGGCGCAGCTGGTGGTCTGCGACGCGGCGCTGCCGGGGCGCGACGGGCTCTCGCTCTGCAAGGAGTTGCGCGCGCAGCGGCCCGACCTGCCCTTCGTGCTGGTGAGCGCCGACCGCGCGCCGGCTGCGAGGGCGCGCGGCATGGAGGCCGGCGCCGACGACTACCTGCCGAAGCCGGTGCTGCTCAAGGAGCTGGTCCAGCGCGTGCAGCTCCTCCTCGAGCGCAGGCGCCTCTCCCAGCCCGGCGCGCCGGCGGCGCTGACCGGCGGCGTGCGCGATCTCGGGCTGCTCGACCTCTTCCAGTCGCTCGACAACTGGAGGCGCAGCGCGATCGTGGTGTGCGAGGGGCCCGGGCAGACCGCGCGGGTGTGGGTGCGCGACGGCCAGGTGATCGACGCGGAGCTGGGGACGCTGGAGGGCGAGGCCGCGTTCTGGCGGCTGATGACCTGGGAGAGCGGCGAGTTCCGCGTGGAGTTCGCCCCGTTCTCGCGGGAGGCGCGCATCGAAGGCGGCACCCAGGGCGTGCTGATGGAGGCGATGCGGCGGGTGGACGAGCTGGGGCGCGCCAGCGAGAACCTGCCGATGACGGCGCGGCTGGCGGTGGATCTGGAGCAGCTCGCCGCGCACCTGGCCGAGCTGCCCGACGAGGTGAACGGCGTCCTGCGCAACTTCGACGGCAAGCGGACGCTGCGCGAGGCCATCGACCTGTCGCCCGTCGACGATCTCGGCACGCTGCGCGTGGTGGAGCGGCTGATGGGCGACGGCATCCTCCGCGCCGGCGAGGCGAGGACCAGTCTCTCCGCCGCGCCGCGGCCCTCGCTGCAGTCGTGGCTCTCGGCGCCGCCGCGCAGCGCGCCGCCGCCACCGCCGCTCGACGACGAGGCGCTCGCCCTGGCGCAGGAAGCCTCGGAGTCGGACGAGGTGGTGGTGCAGGCTCCAGCTTCGGCGCCGCGGATCGTCCATTACCCGCCGCTGCGCGGCCTGCGGCGCGAGCGGCTGCGGCGCGAGGCGGAGCAGGCGCGGGCGAAGATCCTCTCCGGCGCTCCACTGCGGCTGCACCACGTCATCGAGCTGCCGCCCCGCAACCCGTCGGAGGAGCTGGGCGAGCGACGGCGGCTGTCGGCTGCGGCGGGCGAGGCGGCGAAGCGGTTCGCCCCCGATGCCACCCTCGCGCGCATCTGCGAGCCGCCCCCGGATGGCCAGCCGGCCGACCCCGAGGTGGCGCCGGCGGTCGCGCCCGTCGTCGCCACGACGCCTCCGCCCGAGCTGTCGCGGGAAGGCGGCATCGGCCACCGGCTGCGGCGCGGCTTCCGGCAGGTGCTCGCCAACCTGGGTCGATCGCGTTAAACCCGCGCATCGATGCGCATCCTGGGTCTGGAGACGAGCTGCGACGAGACCGCCGCCGCGGTGGTGGAGGCGTCCGATGGCTTGCATGGCCGCGTGCTCTCCGACGTGGTCCACACCCAGTCCGACGTGCACGGGAAATGGGGCGGCGTGGTGCCGGAGCTCGCCTCGCGCGACCACCTGCAGCGCGTCCTGCCGGTGCTGGACGAGGCGCTGCGCAAGGCGCAGTGCGGGCTGGGCGACATCGACGGAATCTCGGTCACCCGGGGCCCGGGGCTGGTGGGCGCATTGCTGGTCGGCGTGCAGGTGGCAAAGTCCATCGCCGCCGCGGCGGGGCTTGCGCTGGTGGGCGTGAACCATCTCGAAGGCCACCTCCTCGCCGTGCTGCTGTCGGACGCCGCGCCACAGCCGCCCTGGCTCGCGCTGGTGGTCTCGGGCGGCCACACCTCGCTCTACGAGGTGCGCGCCCTCGGCGAGTATCGCGCGCTCGGCCACACCCTCGACGACGCGGCGGGAGAGGCCTTCGACAAGGTGGCGAAGCTCCTCGGGCTGCCCTATCCCGGCGGGGCGCACGTCGATCGCCTGGCGCGGACCGGCGATCCGAAGGCGATCGCGCTGCCCCGCGGGCTCTCGCGGCGGCCGCGCGAGGCGTCCGATTTCTCCTTCAGCGGTTTGAAGACCGCGGTGCTCACGCACGTGCGCGAGCATGGCGTGCCTTCGGGGCAGGCGCTCGCGGACCTGTGCGCGTCGTTCCAGGAGGCGGTCTGCGATTCGCTGACCGCGCGGGCGGTGCGCGCGGCCCGTCGCGCGCAGTTGCCGTCGCTGGTGGTGTGCGGCGGCGTGGCGGCGAACTCGCGGCTGCGCGCGCTGGCGCAGGAGCGCTGCGCGGAAGAGGGGCTCTCGCTCTTCCTGCCCGCGCCCAGGCTGTGCACCGACCACGGCGCGATGATCGCGATGGCGGGCGCGCACCGGTTGCTCTCGGGGCAGCGCGACGGCGCCGCAATGGCCGCGGACCCGGGATGGAAGCTGTGAAGCCTGCGGAGCTGTTGCGGCGACACGGGCTCCGGCCGAAGAAGGAATGGGGGCAGAACTTCCTCGGCGACGAAGGCATCCTGGCCCGCCTTGCCGCGCTCGCCCGGCTGCAGCCGGGCGACTGGGTGGTGGAGCTGGGGGCGGGCCTCGGCCATTTCACCCGCGCGCTCGCGGCCACCGGCGCGCGGGTGGTGGCGGTGGAGCGCGACCGCGAGCTGGCCCCGGTGCTGCGGGCGGAGCTGCCCTCGGTGGAAGTGATCGAGGCGGACGCGAAGAGCTTCGACCTGCGCGAGGTGGCGCGCCGCGCAGGCAGGCCCGTCGTCCTCTGCGGAAACCTCCCCTATCACCTCAGCTCGCCCATCCTCTTCCACCTGCTCGACCAGCGCGACGCGGTGGCGCGGGCGGTGCTGCTCCTGCAGCGCGAGGTGGCCGAGCGCGTCGCGGCCCCTGCGGGCGGCCGCGACTACGGCCTGCTCTCGGTGCTGGTGCAACTGGTAATGGACGCCTCCATCGGCCTCTCCGTCCCGCCGCATGCGTTCACGCCGCCGCCCGCGGTGGAGAGCTGCGCGCTGGTGCTGCAGATGCTGGAGCGGCCGCGCGCGGAAGTGCACGACGAGCAGCGCTTCCGCGCCCTGGTGAAGGCGGCGTTCTCACACCGGCGCAAGACGCTGTGGAACGCGCTGAAGGACATGCCCGGCGCGCGCGAGGCGCTGGCGAAGGCGGGCGTCGATCCCCGCAGGCGGGGGGAGACGCTCACGGTCGCGGAGTTCGCGGCGGTGGAGCGGGCGCTTTCCAGCGGCGGAGCGCCGGGCTAGACCGCGTACTGGGCGACGCCGTTTCCGAACGACCAGTCCTCCTTGGCCGTCTCCACCAGGTTGACGAACACGTCCTCCGGGCGCACGCCGGGCGACTTGCCCAGGTTGTGCGCGATGCGCGCGAAGAGCGTCTTGCGCACGTCCAGCGGCCGCCCGGCGCTGAGGGTGATCTGGATGAAGATCACGCTGTCGCTGCGCTTGATCCCGAGATACGAGGGGTCGTAGACGAGGCCCTCCTCGTCGTGTTCGGTGATCACCTGGAAGCGATCCTGCTCGGGGATCTTGATCGCCTCCACCATGGCGCGGTGGATCGACTCGGACAGCGCGCGGCGGAACTCCGGTGTCGTGCCCTTGCGCAGGGCGATGCGGACGAGCGGCATGGCGGTTCCGATGCCGGAGCGCGAGGACGGTTGCGCGCGGCCCGTCCGGACCTTGCCGCGGCCTGCCGGATGGCGCGCCTCCACGCTGCCGGTCCCCGCCGCCCCCCGGCTTGTCCGCTCAATCAAGATGAATGGGCGGACATGGCGCCGAGCCGGGCCCGGCGCCCCGATACGACGCGCATGGCGGCGGGGCGGTCACCTCGGCCACGGCTTGCGCCTTCGCCGGCTTGCCTCAGGCCGTCGGTCCACGGCGACAGCCGGGTTCATTGCGTTCCGGTCTGCAGCGCACGACGAATTGCGGCGCTTGCGGCGGATGATTTCAGGGATCAATTCCCGGGACTTGTCGCCGGGGTCGGTTCAACCGGTTGAACTTCCGCGGTGCGGCGATGAGGGTCCGGACGCAGGGGGGATGGACGTCGTCGTTCGGACGGCTGCCGTGATCGATCCGTGCACGTTCGGGGACATCGCTGACACCTAGACCGGAGACATCGTTGACACTCTCGGTTTACGTGGTGGCTTCGGGCGAATCAAGCCCGCGAGAGGCTGCTCGGTGTCGAGTACACCGAGGAGCAGTTGTGCAAAGCGGACTTCGGCGTAACGCTGATCGAGGACGTAGACGCCGATCGTTTCGCGGGCCAGGGACGAGCTGATGAAGTACTTGTAGTTCCCCCACCTGATCGAGCCGGCGGTGTCGACGCGGCAGAGATCAGCGAATGGATACTGTGGCCTGGGGATGGCGCGGGGAAGGGACCTGGGCGAGGAGCGATAGAGCGAAGCGGGCGTGCGCATCGCCAGGGCCTCGTGCGGTCGTATCTGGTTGTAGATGCGCCTGAATCGATCGAAGGCTCGGGCCTGGGCGTCGAAAGTAGACTTGGGCGGCAAGGCGGTTTCGATCTTGAGGGTGAGGTGCATCCGCTCGTGGCGGCCGTTTTGCTGCGGCTTGCCGGGGTCGATGCGTTCGACGCGGATGCCGAGCTTGACCCACCAGGCGGAGAGACGCGAGAGACCCGCAGGAGCGCGGCAGGCGATGAAGGGCTCGCCATTGTCGCAGCGGATGGCCTTGGGCAGGCCGTGTTTGCGGAAGAGCTCCTCGAAGACTTTGCGGGTCGGCGCCGACTCCGGCGCGCGCAGGGCGGTGCAGGCGAGCAGGAAGCGGGAGGCCGCGTCCATGACGGTGAGCGGATAGACCTGGGTACCGTCGCCGGTGCGAAACTGGCCTTTGAAATCGACGCACCAGACGTCATTGGGCTCGACGCAGTGTGAGAACGGCTGAGTGCGCGGTATGAGGTGGAGCCGGCGTTTGCGCGCGCGCACCAAGCCGTGCCGCTTGAGAATCTCCTCGACGGTGCTCGGCGCTGGCCAGCGGACCTGGGGCCACTGCATCTGCAGCAACTCAAGGATTTTGCGAGCGCCCCAAGTGGGGAACTGCTTGCGGCGGGCGACGATGCGGTCGACCAGGAGCTGGGCTGTCGCGGTGGGACTGTGGTGAGGCCTGCGTGAAAGCTCTTCAAGCGAGGACTCTCCGCGGCGTGGCGAGAACCGGTTTACCCACTTGTGGCCCGTCTGCCGGCTGATGCCATAGAGCCGGCAGAGCTCGGCCATGGTGAGCGTCCCACTGCGGTGCTGGATGACGAATTCCATGCGCTGCTCCATCGGACAGGTCGCTTTCCAGGGCATGTGCCCTCGTACCTGTCAGCGATGTCCCCGGTCTGCAGTGCCAGCGATGTGTCCGGTCTGGACCGCCCATTCATCCCGGGGCGATGTCCGCCCATTCATCTTGGGGCAATGTCCGCCCATCATCCCCGGCGATGCCGCCCATTCATCCCGGGGCGATCTCCGCCCATTCATCTTGAATCGGCGGACAAGCAGCCGGCGAG
>DATDMU010000533.1:0-8191 GCA_036518615.1 Myxococcales bacterium | reverse complement strand
GGTGAGGTCGAAGGCCTCCCTGGAGATGCGCGCCTGGAAGATGTTGTAGAGGATGACCGCCTCCACCGCGACGGCGATGCCGCCCGCGGTGGTGATCAGCGCTTCCGAGATGGCCGGCGCCACCACCGCGAAGCCGCTCTGTCCGGTGAGGCCGATCTGCCGGAAGGACCCGAGGATGCCCACCACCGTGCCAAAGAGGCCCACGAAGGGCATCACCGCGCCCAGCGTTCCCAGCACCCAGAGCGGCGCGCGCAGCGCCTGGATCACCTCGCGGCGGGCACGGTCCACCGCGTCGGCGATGCGGTCCTGGCGGCCGGCGCGGTCGAAGGCGGCCCGGTAGAGGGCTGCGGTGGCCACGTGCGAGCGGTCGGACTCGTGCAGGGCGATCGCGGCGTCGCCGCGCAGGAGCGCCCGCACCACCTGCTCGTGCAGGTCGCGCGCCTTGGCGGAGAAGCCGCGCAGGAACAACCAGCGCTCGATGCCGATGACGACGGCAGCGACCGATCCGGCGAGGATGATCAGCTTGGTGACGACCATCACCGCGCCGCCGCTCTTCAGCATCTCCAGCAGGTCGTTCATGGGACCTCTTTAACACGCAGGATGGCGGACGCCTTCCGGCCCGCGTGGTAGATGAGCCGCGATGGCCGCCTGGACCGAGCTGGCGCTCGAATGCGCGCAGGTCGCCCGCGAGGGCTTGCGCCTGCCCGCCGGGCAGTCGCCGGTCGCGGTGGTCCTCGGCTCCGGCCTGGGCGCCTTCGCCGACGCGCTCGAAGACCGGCGGGCGCTTGCGTTCGAGAGCCTTCCCGGCCTTCCCCGCGCCACCGTGCAGGGACACAAGGGCCGGCTCGTGTACGGAACGCTCGCACAGGTTCCGCTGCTCGCGCTCCAGGGGCGTCTCCACGGATACGAGGGTCACGACGCGGCGACCGTTGCGTTTCCCGCCCGCGTCCTCGGCGTCCTCGGCGCGCGCGCTCTCGTCGTCACCAACGCCGCCGGCGGCTGCAATCCCTCGTTCGCGCCAGGCGACCTGATGCGGATTGCCGATCATCTCAACCTGACGGGCCGCAATCCGCTCCTGGGGCCGAACGAAGAGAGGCTCGGGCCGCGCTTTCCCGACCTGACGCACGCCTACGACCCGCGCCTCGCCACCGCGCTGGAGGAAGCGGCCCGCACCAGCGGGCAGGCGCTTCGCGCGGGCGTCTACGCGCAGCTCAACGGCCCCAGCTACGAGACGCCCGCCGAGGTGCGCATGGCGCGCGCTCTCGGCGCCGACGCAGTGGGGATGAGCACGGTTCCGGAGGTCATCGTGGCCGCGCACATGGGCTTGCCGGTCGCGGGCATCTCCTGCATCACCAACCTTGCAGCCGGCATCTCGCAGCATCCGCTGACGCACGAGGAAGTGATGGAGGTGGCGCGCGCGGTGGAGGGAAAGTTCCTGGATCTGTTGCGGGCGTTCATTCCTCGCGCCTTCGCCGCCGTGCCCGCGCGGCAGGCTCTCGGTTGAAGGGGCTCGGCGCTCTCGCGCCTCGCAGGAGGCGCCGAGAGGCGCCGAGAGGCGCCGAGCCTTGAACCGACAAACTTCGCCATGGCTCCGCTATGCTTTGCGCGTGAACCTCACGACGCGCCTTCCGGCGCTGCTCAGAGCTGCCTCCCGCGCCCGCTCCCGCGCCTACGCGCCCTACTCGAACTTTCCGGTCGGCGCCGCGGTGCTCGCGGGCGGGCGCGTCTTCGCCGCCTGCAACGTCGAGAACAGCGCCTATCCGCTCTCGGTCTGCGCCGAGCGGAACGCGGTGGCGATGGCGGTGGCGGCGGGCGAGCGGCGCATCGATGCGGTGGCAGTCGTCGGCGGCGCCGGCAGTCCGGCGGCACCCTGCGGCGGGTGCCGGCAGGTGCTGGCCGAGTTCTGCGCGCCGGGTGCGCAGATCGTCTTCGCCGCCGCGACGGGCGAGAGCGTCCGCACCACCCTCGCCCGGCTGCTGCCGCGCGCGTTCGGCCCGGCGAACCTGGTCACGGCGGCGGCTGCGCAATCCACGGGCAGCGGGCGAGGTCCTGCTGGCATTCGTCGAAGCGCAGGTCGCGCCCGCGGCACTCGAAGTACCGCCCGACGGCGTTCGCCATGAACTGCTCCACGTCGAACGGCTCCGCCGGCTGCGGGCCCTGGAAGCCGTGCTGCCCGGTGCGGCTCAGATAGGGAACCATCAGGGCGGACACGCCGGGCGCGGCAGGGTCGCAGGCCGATGCGCCGGTCGAATAGCATCCTGCGCCGCTCGCGCGCTTGTTGACGGGACACGCCGCGGCCGGACTCGAATTGCGCACGACCTGCCGCTGCAGGGGCGGATCGAGCCGCGGCGCCTGCAGCGCGTCGGTGCAGGTCCCGCTGCTGCACGAGTAGCCGGTGAGATCGATGACCACGTCGCCGGTGCAGTTCGCGCCGGCGTCGCAGCGCACGTGTCCGGGCAGCGCCTCGAAGACGACGCCCTGCGGATCGTCGAACCTGCGCGTCGCCGCGATGCCTTCCGTCGCGCCGCTGCGGATGAGCACCTGGTCGATGGAAACCCCGTAGGCGGGGTCGGGCTGCGACAGCTCCACCAGGCCCGCCGCCCGCGCCAGGGAGAAGGTGGCGCTGATCGGCACTGCCGGATCGCCCGCGGTGCCGACGACCAGCGCGTTGGCCGGTCCCGCCACGCGGCCGCCCTCGCTGCCGGTGCGCGCCGCGAGCAGATCGCGCGACCAGTGCTGCGCGTAGTTCACCGGATCGGCGGGGTCGAGGACCAGCTGCGCCAGATCGAGCATGCGCCGGAGCGCGGGCGTGTTGCGCGGAAGGCCGAACCCGCGCGCCGGCGAGGTGAGCGGCGCGCCCGCGGGATAGTCCACGCCGTTGAACCGGGTGGCGACGGCGAAGGTGTCGATGACCTGCGGCGCGCCTGCGCCTTGCGGCAGGACGGTGATCTGCAGCCGATCGCCCGGCGCGATCACCTGCACCTGGACGCTGGGCGGCTGCGGCAGATCCCGGGCGGTCACCGTCGCGTGCAGCGAAGGCCAGTTCGCGGCGATGGGCAGGACGAGACGGCCCTGCGCGTCGGCTGCGCCCACCGAGCAGCCGTCGGCCGCCGCCCCCGCGCTGCAGTCGGTCGCGGAGAGAGCGAGGTTCTTCACCATCACCCGCTGCCCGGGGGAGAGCGTCAGGGGCGCGATGGGAAGGTCGCGCTCGCGGCTTGCGTCCTGCACGACCAGGGCGAGGGTGTCCGGCGCGCCGGCGGCGCAGGCTCCGGCGCGAGCTCCGGTCTGGGCGTCCACCGGGCCCGCCGCCGGGTCGAAATGACAGGTGACGAAGAGCGGTCCGAGCAGGTCCAGGAACACGCCCTGCGCGATTCCAGGCAGCGCGCTGCGAACGGGCACGTCGGCGAGGCCTCCGGCGGCGCTCACCGGCGCCGCGGCCACGATGGCGGGCTCCACCGCGGGCAGGATGCCGGCGACGATGCCGCCCACCGACTGCCCGAAGGCGAAGAGGTCGGCGCCGGGGTTCCGATCGCCCTTCTCGAACAGCCTCACGGTTCCGCCCGGGGAGGTCACGGGGAAAGGGAAGAAGGGCGGTCCGCCGACGTCGGGGACGCCGTCGCGGTTGAAGTCCCCCGCCTTGGCGGTGACGTTGCCGATCACCATGGTGCCGGTGCCGTCGAAGGTGCGCAGGAGCCGGACGAGCTGCATCGCGTCCACCACCGACTGCCGCACCAGGTCGCGGGTGTGGAATGCGTCGCCGGTCCACAGGTCGCCGCCCGGATCGGCGATGCCGTCGTTGTCGAGGTCGCGCGCGCGGCTGGTGAAGAGCGCGGCGGCAAACGCGTCGAGGCCCTGGCGATGCAGCGCGTCCCGCACCGACTGCTCGGTGGCGGGGTCGAGGCCGAGCCCGTGCCCGAAGGCGTCGATGGCGATGGTGGCGAGCCCGAACTTGGCAAACGTGCCCGCGAAGGCGAGGACGGGCTGCAGGCGCGAAGCCCCATCCGCGGGGCCGGCGATCACCGTGGGGAAAGGCGCGAGGTGTCCCGCCGCGGGGATCTCCTTCGGCACCGCGAGCAGGAAGGCGACGCGCTCCTGGCTCGCGCGCGCGATGGTGGTGGCCGGGTCGATGGCGAAGAGCTGCTCCTGCGGCGCCCCGGGCCCGTCGCCGAGGAAGTTGGGCGTGAAGTAGGCGCCGGAGACGAAGTAGTCGACGTAGCGATAGGTCTCTTCGAGCGCGGCAGGATCGCCTCCCGCGAGCAGGGGCTGCAGCGCCGGATCGCGCAGCGCCGCCTCCAGCCGGGCGACGGGGAGGATGTAGGTCGACGGGTCGGTCGAGACGGCCGCGGGATTGAAGGCGCCGGATTCCTGCAGCACCTCGATGTCGGACGAGTAGATGGTCGAGGTGACCGAGGTCTGCACCGGATACTGGAAGGCGAGGAGCTGGAGCGGCCCCTGGGCCTGCAGCCCTTGCCGGATCACCTCCAGGTCGCGGGAGACGGACTGCGTGGTGAAGGCCCACGCATAGGCGACGTTGGAGAGCGTGGTGCCCGGCGGCAGGTGCGAGAGCAGCGGCCGCAGCTCGGAGGTCTGCGAGGCGTGGTTGATCCCCGAGTGCGGCGACGAGATCGGCGCGCCGTTCGCGCCGTGGATCCGGTCGGTCAGCACCACCGCGTAGCGGCGCTCCTGCGCCAGCGGCGTGACCGGACGGAGGATCAGCGTGCGCGTCTCGCGCTCGTAGAAGGTGAGCAGGTCGTCGGCCTGCTCGCGCAGGGTGTCGTGCGGCTGCGCCGGGTGGAGAAAGTTCGCGAACGGGCCGCTCACCGCGAAGAGCCGGTTGAACGCGCCCGCGTCCGGGTCGCCGGTGAAGAGAGGGCCGGGCGCGGTCACCGTGGCCGGGAAGTGGCCGGCGTCGAAGTCGAGCGGCACGGTGGCGCCGGTCGAGAGATCGACGAGGTAGGCGCCGTCGTTTCCGGGGTCGGCGTCGTTCTGCCGGTTGAACAGGTCGAGGACGTCCAGGTCCTTGTCGAAGGCGACGGAGATGGGGGCGAAGGTTCCGAAGCCGTCGAGGGTGTCGAGCAGGGCGCGCATGCGCCCCTCCAGCCCGGAGGGCGCGATCAGCGGCGCGTTCAGGCGCAGGCCGGTGGGGCTCGCGGGGTCCGGACGGGTGAGGACGTCGTTGGGAAAGGGGACCGCCGGAAAAGGCTGGGCCGCCAGATCGAACTGCACGATCGGGCCGCCGCGGTTGCGCGCGGGCGCCAGTCCTTCGAACGGGGCCGAGCTGCAGGCGAAGAGGGCGAGTGCAAAGGCGCAGGCGCGGCGCAAAGAGGGCTCCTCAGAAGACGAAGGTCGCGCGCACGCGCGAGGCCGAGGCGCCCGGCATGCGGCTGCCGTCGGCTTGGGTGAAGGCGCTGCCGGGGATCAGGTAACCGAACTGCGCGCCGGCCTCGAATCCCAGGGTGTCGGAGATGCGCCGCTGGAAGCTGACCGCCCCGTCCAGCTCCACCCCGTAGCTCTGGCCCGCGGCATGGCCGAAGCTGTTCAGCGGCGAAGAGGACACCAGCGCCTGGAACGGATCCACCAGCGGTTGCGCGGCGCGGGCAAAGAGCGCGCTGCCCACCAGCCGCAGCGAACCGCCGAAGAGCTCCGGCTTGAAGCGCAGCGTGGGCTTCAGGTAGAGCGCGTTGGAGACGGCTCCTTCGGTCGGCAGCAGCTCCAGCCCCTGCAGCGGGCGCCCGAAAAGCCTGGGGTCGGAGATGCGCCGGGCCGCGTTCTGCGACTGGAACATCAGCACCTCGTCGAAGAGCACGAGCCCCACCTTGTAGTCGCGGTTCATCTGGAACGAGCTCGAGCGGTCGTCGAAGGGGTTCGAGTCGCCGCTGGCGAATCCGCCCTCCAGCTCCGCTTCCACCCGCCCGCGCACCGCTCCCAGCCGCAGCACGGCGCCCTGCTGCGACACGCGGGTGGTGCCGGGCGCCGCGAGGCTGGGCGCGTGGCTGGTGCCGCCGTAGATCTGCGCCGCCTCGCCCTCCGCCGTCAGCAGAAGGCCGCCGCCCACGGGCTGCGCATGCCGGAGGTAGGCGTCGAACGTCCAGATGTGCAGGTCGCCCGCGTCCTGCGCATAGCTCTGGACGCGCCGGGTGACGTAGAGCCCCGCGCGGGTGCCTTCCCCGGGCGCGTATACCGCGGCGCCCATCACCTCGACCGCCGCGTCTCCCCACTGCAGGCCGCCTCCGTTCTTCACCAAAAGGCTGGCATAGCGGTCGCGGTAGATCAGGTCGGCCGCCACCGCCACCGACAGCTCGCGCGCGAACTCGCTCTTGGGGCTGAGCACGCCCACCAGCGGGCGGGTGGCGAAGAGGATGCGCTCGACGATGTCGCCGAAGCGGGCGTCGCCGAAGTCGGTGGTGTTCTCTCCGTTGCCGCTGTTCGCCACCATCCCCATGCCCCACTGGCTGGGCATCTGGC
This sequence comes from Myxococcales bacterium, assembly GCA_036518615.1. Lineage (GTDB taxonomy): Bacteria > Myxococcota > Myxococcia > Myxococcales > 40CM-4-68-19 > 40CM-4-68-19. The sequence goes on along the minus strand of DATDMU010000533.1, from coordinate 1,726 downwards.
CGAAGGCGAGCAGCCCGAAGGGCGCGCTCACCTCGGCGAAGAGGTGGCGGAAGTCGAACCCCTCCGCCCGGAACCCGTTCCGCGCCGACCGCTCCTTCAGGCCGTAGCCGCGGAAGTCGCTCGCCACGTCGCCCGCGAACTCGCCCGAGAGGATGTCGAACGACGCCTGGATCTCCGCGCCGCCCTGGTCCGTGATCTCGACGATCTTCGGCGTCAGGCGGAGGCGGTGCTCGAACCACTGCCGCTGTCCGGACGGGTAGCCGCGCTCGTCGAGGGACAGGTTGGTGTCGCCGTTGAAGCGCAGCCGGTAGGAGCCGTCGAAGCGCACGTCGGCCGCGGCTGCGGGCAGGGCGAGGCAGAGAACCAGGAGGGCCGTTTGACGCGGCATCGCCACTCCTCTATCAAGCGCGCGGATGCGCATCCACAACGGTCTCGCCGCATCGGTCCACAGCTTCACCTCCGGCGCCGTCGCCATCGGCAACTTCGACGGCGTGCACCTCGGGCACCAGGCGCTCTTCGCCGCGGCCGCGGAAGACGCCAAAGGGCCCGTGTGCGCGCTCACCTTCGAGCCGCATCCCGCGCGCCTGCTCGCGCCGGAGTACGCCCCGCCCCTGATCTGCGAGCTGCCGCGCAAGCGCGAGCTGATCGCCTCGTGCGGCGTGACCGACCTGGTCGAGCAGCCCTTCGACGCGGAGTTCGCCTCCACGCCGCCGGACCGCTTCCTCGAGCTGCTGCTTGCGACCGGCATCGGGGAAGTCGTGGTCGGGCAGGACTTCACCTACGGCAAGGGCCGCAGCGGGACCGCCGCGACGCTGCGCGCGGCGCTGGAGGAGCGCGGAGTCAAGCTGCGCCTGGTGGCCCCGGTGACGGTGAACGGACTCGTCTGCTCGAGCACCAAGGTGCGCGAGTTCGTGCTCGAGGGCCGCGTCGAGGCGGCGAACATGCTGCTCGGCAGGCCCTTCGACCTGGACGGCGACGTGGTGCAGGGCGCGGCCCGCGGCCGCAAGCTGGGCTGGCCCACCGCCAACATCCGGACCGGCAACGAGCTTCTCCCCGCGGTAGGCGTCTACGCCGTGCGTGGGCGCCTCTTGCCGGACGGCAACCCGATCCCCGGCGCCGCCAACCTGGGCCTCAATCCCACCTTCCATCCCGAGAGCGCGCTGGCGGGCGGGGCGGGGCGGCCCCACCTGTCGTTGGAGGTGCACCTGTTCGGGTTTTCGCAGGATATCTACGGAAAGCGGGTGCGGGTGGAGTTCGTGCATCGCCTGAGGGAAGAGCGGCGGTTCCCGGGGGTCGAGGCGCTCAAGCGGCAGATCGAGCAGGACGTGGCGCAGGCGAAGCGGCTCCTCGGCGTATAGGGCAGGGGGCTGGCGAGGTGCGCTCGCGGAATCGGGTGCGAGTGCGCGTCAGCGTGCCGGATTTGGGGTTCCGGTTTGGGGCACGCTGCCCGGGACCTCAAGACCGGCACGCAAAACCCGCACGCGCACCTGCACCCGCACGCGGCCCCACGCCGCCGCCAGGCGCGTCCCCCTGTTTGCATACAGGGGCACACCTTGAAGCACGGAATTCTTCCCAAAGTACAGTCGGTTTCTCGCTTTGCGGGCCGGCGATCGCCTATACTCGCCGGGCACAATACCAGCGGGGTGCAATGGCATGGCGGGACGTCTCGGCGAGCTTCTGGTTCGCGAAAACCTCATCTCTCTCCAGCAGCTCCAGAAGGCGCAGG
>DATDMU010000532.1:0-4390 GCA_036518615.1 Myxococcales bacterium | reverse complement strand
GGCCTTGTAGTCGAACGTCTCCAGCGCCTTGTCCAGCGCCAGATCGTAGTTGCCGCTGTCGTACATGACCGCGACCGGCGTCTGGTAGGGGAACTTGTCCTTGGGGATGAAGTTCTTGCGGCGGATCTCCAGGCGGTCCATTCCCAGCGCGTTCGCGGAGAGGTCCATCATCCGCTCCACCAGGTAGCAGGCCTCCGGGCGGCCCGCGCCGCGATACGCGTCCACCGGCGTGGTGTTGGTGAAGGTGGCGGTCACGTCCACGTGGATGGCGGGCGTCTGGTAGCAGCCGGCGAGCAGCGTTCCGTACAGATAGGTGGGAATGGCCGGCGCGAAGAGCGAGAGGTACGCGCCCATGTTGGCGTTGGTCTTCACCCGGAAGCCGAGGACGCGGCCGTCGGCGGCGAGCGCCATCTCGGCGTCGGTGAAGTGGTCGCGGCCGTGCGCGTCGGTGAGGAAGCTCTCGCGGCGGTCGGCAGTCCACTTCACCGGCCGGGAGAGGACGCGGGTGGCCCAGGTCACCACGCATTCTTCGGGATAGACGAAGATCTTGGAGCCGAAGCCGCCGCCCACGTCGGGGGAGATGACCCGCAGCTTGTGCTCGGGCATGCCGAGCACGAACGCGGACATGAGCAGGCGGTGCACGTGCGGGTTCTGGGTGGTGAGCCAGAGCGTCACCTCGCCGGTGCCCGGGTTGGAGCTGGCCAGGCAGGCGCGCGGTTCGATGGCGTTGGGGATGAGCCGGTGATTGCGGAAGCTCTGCTTGACCACCTTGGCCGCTCCCGCGAACGCCTTGTCGGTTGCGGCCTTGTCGCCGAGCTGCCAGCGGAAGGAGACGTTGTCCGGGGCCTCGTCGTGCAGGGAAGGGGCGCCGTGCTGCACTGCCTTGGACGCGTCGGCCACCGCGGGAAGCGGCTCCCAGTCCACGCTCACCAGTTCGGCCGCGTCGCGGGCCACGTAGGGCGAGTCGGCGATGACCACCGCGACCGCCTCGCCCATGTGCCGGGCGCGGTCCACCGCCAGCGGCCAGCGCGGCGGAATCTTCATGTTGGGGATGAGCCACCCGACCGGGATGGGCTTCATGCCCCCCGCCACCAGGTCCTTGCCGGTGTACACCGCGGCCACGCCCTTGAGCTTCTTCGCGGCGGCGGTGTCGATGCCGCGGATGCGCGCGTGCGCGTGCGGGCTGCGCACGAAGGCGGCGTGCAGCGTGCCCGGAAGGCGCACGTCGTCCACGTAGTTGCCCTTGCCGGTGATCAGGCGCGGGTCCTCGCGCCGCTTGATGCTCTTCCCGAAGAGCGGCTCGGTCATGGCTGCCTCGCGCCGGCGGCCTGCTGCACCGCCTTGACGATGTTGTTGTAGCCCGTGCAGCGGCAGAGGTTGCCCTCCAGGCCGGCGCGGATCTCCGCCTCGCTGGGATGCGGGTTCTTCGCCAGCAGATCGCAGGTGGAGACGATCATGCCCGGCGTGCAGAAGCCGCACTGCAGCCCGTGCTGGTCCCAGAACGCCTGCTGCACCGGGTGCAGCTTGCCGTCCGCCGCCAGCCCCTCGATGGTGGTGACCGAGCGGCCTTCGACCTGCACCGCGAAGAGCGAGCAGGACTTCACCGCCGCGCCGTCGAGCAGCACGGTGCACGCGCCGCACTGGCTGGTGTCGCAGCCGACGTGCGTGCCGGTCAGGCCGAGCACGTCGCGGAGGAAATGGACGAGGAGCACCCGCGGCTCGACGTCGCGAGTCTCGGAAACGCCGTTCACTTTGATGGTGATGGAGGCCACGCATCCCCCTTCCGGGCCGGAGAGCATGCGGACTGCCCGGGAGCGACCGTGCGCGTTAGCATTTCCGAAGATGGACGGTCAACCCGGGCGCGCATCGTTTGCCCGCATCGTTCATCCATCCCCGGAGTTCCAACGGAGGTCCCATGATGAAGGTCGCCCTGTTCGCCCGCCTGCGCGCCAAGCCCGGCAAGGAAGCGGAGCTGGGGAAGTTCCTCGAGAGCGCCCTGCCGCTGGCGCAGAATGAACCCAAGACGGTGGTCTGGTTCGCGCTCAAGTTCTCGCCGGGCGAGTACGGAATCTTCGACGCGTTCGACGACGAGTCCGGCCGCAAGGCGCACCTGGAAGGGCCCATCGCGGCGGCGCTGATGAAGAAGGCGCCGGAGCTGCTGGCGGAGGCGCCGAAGATCGAGCGGGTGGATCTGCTCGCCGTCAAGAGCTGACGGGCCGGGCAGACAGCTGGCGGGCGCGCTGGGACGCGCGCACCACGTGCGCCGCGATGTCCTCCACCCCTCTGCCGTGCGTGACCTGCGCGAAGACGGTGGGACCATCTCCGCGCATGCGGCGGGCGTCCCGCTCCATCACCCCGAGGTCCGCGCCCACGTGCGGCGCGAGGTCGGTCTTGTTGATGACCAACAGGTCCGACTGGGTGATGCCCGGGCCGCCCTTGCGCGGGACCTTGTCGCCGCCGGCCACGTCGATGACGTAGATGGTGTAGTCGGCCAGCTCGCGGCTGTACTGCGCCGCCAGGTTGTCCCCGCCGCTCTCCACGAAGAGCAGGTCGGGATGCAGCTCTTCCATCAGCTGCTCGAGCGCGAGCAGGTTGTGGCTGATGTCCTCGCGGATGGCCGCGTGCGGGCAGCCGCCGGTCTCCACCGCGCGGATGCGCTCCTGTGGCAGCGCCTGGTTGCGGACCAGGAACTCCGCGTCCTCGCGGGTGAAGATGTCGTTGGTCACGACGCCCAGGCTGATGCGGTCGCGCAGCGCGCGGCAGAGCGCGAGCAGGAGCGCCGTCTTCCCGCTCCCCACGGGGCCGCCGATGCCGACGGTGAAGGAGCGGCGGGAGAAGTCGCGGCGGCGCGGCGCCTCGCGCTCGTCGAAGTGGCCGGGGTGGTCGGCGTGGTCGTGGTCGCCTTCGTGGGCCATGCGGATCTCCTACGATTGAAAGAGCCGTGAGTAGAGCCGGTCGTGCGCGCCCTGCAGCAGGTCTTGCAGCGGCGCCGTCTGCGCGAGCGCCTGCGGCGGCAGCGCGGAGCAGGCGGCGAGAGCCTCGTCGAGGACCGGAGCGAGCCCGGCGAGGAGCGCCTGCCCTTCGTGCGTGCCGCACAGCCCCAGCCGCACCGCGGCGGAGAGCACGCCCCGCGCGACGCCCCAGAGCAAGAGCCGCTGCGTCTCTTCGGCGGAAAGCCCCAGGGCGGCGCAGGCGGCGCCCCAGAGCGGCGAGAGGTGCAGGCAGAGGCCGCGCGATGCCGCGACCACCGGCCCCATCTCGCGGGGGAAGATGCGCTCGCAGGTGGAGAGCAGCGCGCGGCCCTGCGTGCGGCTGGCGCGGTTCGCGACGTGATTGGCGAGGAACGCGTCCGCCTGCGCATCCAGCGCCGGCAGCGCGGAGAGATCGAGGAAGGCCGCGCGCGCGAGCGGCAAGGAGCCGTGTCCGGCCTGCCAGATGGCGTCGCGGGCGTGGCGGCGCAGGTCGGGCACCTCGCGCGCCTGCGCAGCCGCCTCCAGCCCGAAGGAATGCGCGAAGCCGCCGGTGGGGAAGGCCGAGTCCGCGAGCTGGAGCATCCTCCACATGCGCGCCCTCAGAACAGCGAGTACCGCTGCGCCAGCGGCAGCGTGATTGCGGGGTCGCAGCGGAGCAGGGCGCCGTCGGCGCGCACTTCGTAGCTCTCCGGGTCCACCTCCAGCTTCGGCAATGCGTCGTTCAGCTTCATGTCCTTCTTGCCGAGGCCGCGGCAGCCGCGCACCGCGGAGAGCGTCTTGCGCAACCCCAGCGCTGCCACGGTGCCTTCCTCGTGCGCCCGGCGCGAGACGAAGGCCAGGCTGATGGCGCCGGGCGCGCGCGCACCGAACATGGGCCGCATCAGGAGCGGCTGCGGCGTGGGAATGGACGCGCCCGCATCTCCCATCTGCGCCCAGGCGATGAAGCCGCCCTTGATCACCAGCTCGGGCCGCAGCCCGAAGAAGGCCGGCTTCCACAGCACCAGGTCGGCGAGCTTGCCCGGCTCGACCGATCCCACCTCGTGCGCGAAGCCGTGCGCGATGGCGGGGTTGATGGTGTACTTCGCCACGTAGCGGCGGATGCGCAGGTTGTCGCAGCCGCCCGCCTCTCCCGGAAGCGGCCCGCGCTGCTCGCGCATCTTGTGGGCGGTCTGCCAGGTGCGGGTGATCACCTCGCCCACGCGGCCCATCGCCTGGCTGTCGCTGGACATCATGCTGATGGCGCCCAGGTCGTGGAGGATGTCCTCGGCGGCGATGGTCTCGCCGCGGATGCGGCTCTCGGCGAAGGCCACGTCCTCGGGGATCTCCTTGTCGAGGTGGTGGCAGACCATCAGCATGTCCAGGTGCTCGTCCAGCGTGTTCACCGTGAACGGCCGGGTGGGGTTGGTGGAGGAGGGCAG
>DATDMU010000531.1:0-2900 GCA_036518615.1 Myxococcales bacterium | reverse complement strand
GGCAGGCAGACCGGGATGCGGGTGCCGATGCGGATGATCTCGACGTGGGGGACGGCGCGGACCGCGGAGAGCAGCTCCACCAGGCGCGGCGTCGAGAGCAGGAGGGGATCGCCGCCGGAGACGAGCACGTCGCGGACTTCGTGGTGCTCGTGCAGGTACCGCACCGCCTCGTCCAGCTCCTCGCGGGAGATGCCGCCCTCGTCGCCGGAGGTGATGCGCCGGCGGGTGCAGTGGCGGCAGTAGACGGAGCAGTGGTCCAGCGCCAGGAGCAGCACGCGGTCGGGATACTTGTGCACGATGGCGCGGACGGGGCGGTGCTTGTCCTCGCCGAGCGGATCGCGCAGCTCGCCTTGGTGGGTATGCGCCTCCGCCCGCACCGGGATGGACTGCATCCGGATCGGGCAGAGCGGATGGCGCGGGTCGATCAGGCTCAGGTAATAGGGCGAGATCCCCAGCCGGAAGATGCCGCGGGTCTCGATGCAGCCGCGGCGCTCGTCCTCGGTGAGCGGGATGAGTCGCTCCAGCTCCTCCAGCGAGCGAACGCTGTGGCGGAGCTGCCAGCGGAAGTCGCGCCACTGCGCGTCGGTCGCCTGGGGAAAGAGCTCTGCTCGTCTGGACTGCATGAGGGCGCGCAAGATGCTGGTTCGGGCGACTCAGGTCAAGGAGCGCCGAGGGCTCCCAGCTCCGGATCGGACCGCACGGCAGCCGCCGGAGCGCCCGCTTCCATGGCGCGGCGCACCCAGTTGCGGGCGCGGTCCTCGGCGCCGGCGCGGAGGTTGGCGCGGGCCGCCACCACCGCTGCATCCGCCGACTGCCAGATGGAGAAGCTCTGCCCCGCGAACATCGCCGCCGACTCGTTGTCGCCGCGCGACAGCTCGATGCCCGCGCGGAGCCGGAGCGCGGCCGCCTGGCGGAACGGCCCGCCCGCGCTCTCCAGCCGGACCACGGCCGCGAGCGCGGAGTCGACGTCGCGGCGCAACAGCGCGCTGCGCGCATCTTCCGTGGCCGCCGCCACGTCGGCGCGCTCGGTGGCGTCTTCCATGGGGACTTCCGCCGCGGCCGATGGGCGTTTGCCGCCGGTTGCGAGCTGCGCCCGCTGGAAGTTCTGCAGGGCGAAGAGCGCGAGGAAGAGCAGGAGAAAGGGCTGGAAGCCGAGGACGAAGGTCACACCGGCGCCCACCGCGACGGCGACGGCGACCGACACCCACGACGCCGCGGCGACCGAGGGCTTGCGGCGCACGCCCTCGAGGAAGGCGAGCATCATGTTCCCGCCGTCGAGCGGAAGGATGGGCAGGAGGTTGAACGCCGCCCAGAGCACACTCACGTCGATGAACTGGCTCATGAGGAAGGCGCTCACCGAGCGCGGGTCCGGCGGCCAGCCGCGGACGAGCAAGAAGGCCGCGCCGCCGAGGAGCAGCCCGGCGACCGGCCCGGCCAGCGAGAGGACGAACTGCTTGCCCGGACCGGGGCGGGTGGGGAACTGCGGGAAGGTGACGCCGCCGAAGGCCTCGAGTCGGATCTCCGGCCGCCCGCCGAAGACGCGTCCGACGACGGCGTGGCCGAGCTCGTGGACGAGGATGCTGACGAAGACGACGAGGATCCACGCCAGCATCTTCCAGCCGAATCCATACCCCGCGCCGAGGAGCACTGCGGTAATGAAGAACCACGGATAGACTGAGACCGGAAACGGTCCGACCTTGAAGTGGAGCACGGCGCGGGAGTGTAGCGGCCGGGCGGCGGTTCCGCAGCCGCCTTGACCCTTGCCCTCTCGCGCATGGTATCTCGCGCAGGTGGCGGGGAGGCATGCTTTGAAGACGGCGGCAGCGGCGAACAGCATTCGAAAAAAGGCGGCGGAGCAGCCCTTCCAGTATCCCCTGCAGCGCGAATACGCGGAGCCGGACTGGAGGCGCCTGCCGGGCTACCGCTCCGTCTCGCAAGCGGAGTGGGAGGACGCCACCTGGCAGCGCCGCAACACGGTCAAGAACCTCCGCGAGCTGAAGGAGGCCCTGGGCGACCGCCTGAGCGACGCCCTGGCGCAGGACATCGAGCGCGACATCCGCGAGCGGGCCACCATGTCCATGCTGATCACCCCGCACATGATCAACACCATGGACGAGCGGGACCTCTACGCCGACCCGCTGCGCCGCTACATGCTGCCGGCCTTCAGCGACCGCCGCACCGACTGGCCCAGCCACCCCAGGGCGTCGCGCGACAGCCTCCACGAGCAGGAGATGTGGAAGGTGGAGGGGCTCACCCACCGCTACCCCACCAAGGTGCTGGCGGAGATGCTCTCCACCTGTCCGCAGTATTGCGGCCACTGCACCCGGATGGACCTGGTCGGCAATTCGGTGCCGCAGGTGAAGAAGCTCAAGTTCGCGGTGCAGCAACGAGACAGGCACCAGCAGATGCTCGACTACCTGCGCGCCACGCCCAGCGTCCGCGACGTGGTGGTCTCGGGCGGCGACATCGCCAACCTCCCCATCGCCGCGCTGGAGCCGTTCGTCAGCGCGCTGCTCGATCTGCCCAACATCAAGGATATCCGCCTCGCCTCGAAGGGGCTGATGGGCATTCCCCAGCACTTCCTCCAGGACGAGGTGCTGCAGGCGCTCGATCGGCTGGCGAAGAAGGCGGTGCAGCGCGGGGTCTCGCTGGCGCTGCACACGCACGTGAACCACGCCAACCAGGTGACGCCGCTGCTCGGCAGGGCCGCGGGCGCGCTGCTCTCGATGGGCTTTCGCGACGTGCGCAACCAGGGCGTCCTGCTGCACGGCGTGAACGACTCGCAGAAGGCGCTGCTCGACCTCTGCTTCATGCTGCAGGACCACGCGCGCATCCTGCCGTACTACTTCTACATGTGCGACATGATCCCCAACTCGGAGCACTGGCGCACCACGGTGGCG
>DATDMU010000530.1:0-3795 GCA_036518615.1 Myxococcales bacterium | reverse complement strand
AAGAGGCTGCGCGCGCTCTTCAGCGCCGTCCCCGGGTCGCGCAGCGCGAGCACCTTGCGGAGCAGGAACTTCGGCCGCGAATAGAAGGTGCGGAATGCGCGCTGGCGCAGCTCGCGGATCTGCTCGCGGGTCATGGTGTGGGGAACGAACGCCGCGCCCTGGTAGGAGAAGTCGCGCAGGTCTCCCGCGACGGTGCCGTATTCCGCCGCGTGGTCCCAAAGCCAGGTGCCGGGGAAGGGAACCAGGGCGTGGAAGCTCGCCATGTCCGGATTGAGCTCGCAGGCGAACTCGATGGTCTGCCGGGCCTCGTCGTAGGTCTCGCCGGGAATTCCGAACACGAAGCTGGTGTGCACCTGGATGCCGGCGTCCCTGGCCCAGCGCACTGCGTCCCTGACCTGGGCAAGGGTGATGCCCTTGCGGATGGTCTTGAGGTTCTTCGCAACCCCGCTCTCGACGCCGAAGAGCATGGCCCAGCAGCCGGCGTCCCTGAACGCGCGCAGCATCTCCGCGTCCACCTGGTTCACGCAGGCGGACGCGAACCAGGTGAAGTCCAGCTTGCGGCGCTTGATCCCGGCCACGAGCCGCATGGCCCTCTCGCGGTCCTGGGCGAAGGTGTCGTCGATGAACTTGATCTCGCGGAAGCCCTGGCGCAGGCACAGCTCGATCTCGTCGAGCACGTTCTCCACGCCGCGATAGCGGATGCCGGTCTTCCTCTCCTTGTCGAGCTGGAAGCAGAAGATGCACTTGCGCCTGCATCCTCGCGAGGTGAGCATCACCGCCACCGGCTTGCGCCGGTACATGGCCGGCGGCGGCAGGTAGCGGTTGCCGTCGCCCAGGAGCGTGCGGTCGGGGAAGGGCAGCTCGTCCAGGTTCTCGAGGAGAGGTCGCGGCGGGTTCACGCGGACGGCGCCGCCGGAGCGGAAGATCAAGCCTGCGATTCCGTCGAGCTCGCGGCCCTGTCCGAGGGCGGCCACGAGCTCCACCGCGGTGCGCTCTCCCTCGCCCGCGACCAGCGCGTCGAAGGCGCCGTCGCCCGCAAGGCAGCGGTCCTGCATTCCGATGGGGTAGGGGCCGCCGGCGCAGATGAAGGTGCCCGGATGGCGCTGGCGGATGTCGCGCGCAGTCCGCTCCGCGCCGGGCCAGCCAAAACACGTCGAGTAGATCCCCACCCAGCGCGGCTGGAAGGCGGAAATCTCGTCGAGGACGGCGTCGTGGGAGAGGAAGGCGCCGTTGACGAAGCGCACTTCGTGGCCGGCGGCGATCAGGCTGGAGGCGACGTAGAGCGTCCCGAGCGGCTGCCAGTAGTTGAGCTGCGACCCCGCCGTCTTCGCGGGAAAGATGTCCTGGGGCGTCCAGGACGGAATGACCAGCGCGCACCTCATGCGCTCTGCCTCGCGTGCAGCCCTTCGCTCTGGAGCAGGGCGAGGACCTGCCCGGCGGCGCGCGTGCCCGACGCCATGGCGTGGTCCATGTTGAAGTAGCTGAAGGTGCCGCCGCGGCCGGCGGTGAAGAGGTTCGTGAAGCGGCCGAGGTAGGAGCGGATGGCCTCGCAGTGTTCCCGATAGCCGACCGCGAAGAGCGGATAGGCCTTGGGAACCCGGACCACGCTGCTGCCGATGACCTGGCTGCGCGAGACGATGCCCAGCCGGTGGAGATCGTCCACGGTCTGCCCGGCCAGCTCGCCGTCGCTCGACTCCCAGGTGTCGTCGCCGCGGAAGCAGAATCGCTCGGCGACGAGCAGCGTCTTGCCGGGCGGGGCCATCGCGGCGCTCCAGTTGGTGGGCTCGTGGATCCTGCCGAAGGAGACCGAATGATCGGGAAAGTAGAGCCAGCTCTGGGCCGTGGCCCGCCTGCGGTGGAGCATGACCGCGACGACCACCAGGTCCCTGAAGCGCAGGCTGCCGGCGGCGCGCAGGACCGCGGCCGGAGGCTTCGGATCGAGCATCCGGACGAGCGCAGTGATGGGGACGGTGGAGACGAACGCCCGCCCGCGGATGGAGCTCGTGTGCACGCCGTCGCGGAGCGCCGCGGACCAGACGCTCCTGCCGTCGTGGTAGAGGCGGCTGACCTCGATGTTGCAGACGACGTCGTTGCGCGCCTGCGCCTGCACCTCTTCGCACAGGCGCTCGGCGATCCTGCCGATGCCGGCGCGCGGATAGACGAAGCTGTCCGCGAGGGTGCGGATGGAACGGCCGCTTCCGCGCAGCAGCGCGTTCTTGAGGGCCGCTCCCAGCGAGAGCCCCTGGATGCGCTGCGCCACCCAGTCCATGCTGATGTCCTGGCAGCCGAGGCCCCACACCTTCTCGCTGTACGGCTTGAAGTAGATGTCGAAGAGCGTGCGGCCGAAATGCGCGACCACCCAGTCCTCGAGCGACACCATCGCTCCCTCGCGTCTGCGAAGCTGATCGAGAGCGATGCGCATGGCGGTGCGGGCGCCCAGCCCGGACATCGCATTGAATGGCCGCAACGGATAGTCGATATACCGGCCGCGGAGGAAGATCTGGCTCTTGCGCGCGACCGTGGAGGATTCCTCGCCGAGGAGCCCTTCGACGAGACCGCGGATGGAGTCGTCCGCGGTGAAGAGGCGATGGCCGCCGAGGTCGAACCGGAAAGGGCCGCTTTCGACGGTGCGCGCGAGCCCGCCCACGGCGGGACCCTGCTCGAGGATCCGCACCTGAGCCCCTGCCCGGGTCAGCGCATGACCGGCGGAGAGCCCCGCGAGGCCCGCCCCCATCACCACCACGTCGTTGTCGCAGCTCCTCACGCGGGCCTCAGTTCCCCATCTTCCCCGTGGCAGGCTTGGCGGTATTCGCGGGCGCTCCATAGCCGCCGGCCGCGGGCGCAGGGGCCGCTGCAGGCGCCGAGCCGTAGCCACCCGCCGCGGGCTTCGGGGCCGCCGGCGCCGAGCCATAGCCGCCCGCGGCGGGCGCGGGGGCCGCCGCCGGAGCCGCTGGAGCCAGCGAGGACGTCGCCACCCGCTGCTCCTGCGCTGCCGCCTCGATCTTGCGGACGCCGGTATATGCCGACGTGCTGTAGCCCATCAGGAACCCGACGATCCCGCAGACGACCGCGATCACCGTCCACAAGCTGTTGTTCATGGCTTCACCCCTTCCGGATGGTCCAGGTGAACGATCCCGCCTCGGCGAGCTGCTCGACCAGCTCGTCGCCCTGCTTGTCCACCATGGCCGCGATCGATTCTCCGGACGACGGGTTGTCGAACAGCAGCCGGAGCGTGTCGCCGGTCTTCATCTTCATCAGCGCGCTCTTGGTGTAGAGCTGCGGATGCGGGCAGACGTAGCCCTTCACGTCGAGCTGGAAGGCGCCCTCTCCGGTCTTCTCGAATTTCATCGCCATTGCCGAATCCTCCTTCGCGTCAGGCCATGATTACGCGGAGCCGGCCATCTCCTGCGCCATCTTGCGTTCCGTCCACCACTTGAAGAACCGCACCCCGATGTACGCGCCGACGGTCATGCCGAGGCCGAAGAGCCAACCCGAGGCATCGCCGTTCGCCGTGCGCACGAAAAAGGCGCCGATGTTGCAACCGAGGCCCAGCCTCGCGCCGATGCCCATCAAGGTGCCGCCGATCACCGCCCAGGTGGCCAGCTCCAGCGTGGGCCACTTGAGCTTGAACTCCCCGTGCAGGAGCGCCATCACCGCGGCGCCGCCGATCAGCGAGATCGACATCCAGCCGGCGAGGTTGAAGAGCGGATTGGGAATGCCTTCGCTGTAGCCGAAGAAGATGTTGTGGGTGTTGTCCCAGCCCAGCTTGTTGAAGATCCAGCCGAACCACTGCGC
>DATDMU010000529.1:0-18240 GCA_036518615.1 Myxococcales bacterium | reverse complement strand
CTGCTGCACGGCGTGAACGACTCGCAGAAGGCGCTGCTCGACCTCTGCTTCATGCTGCAGGACCACGCGCGCATCCTGCCGTACTACTTCTACATGTGCGACATGATCCCCAACTCGGAGCACTGGCGCACCACGGTGGCGCAGGCGCAGCAGCTCCAGCACGACATCATGGGATACCTGCCGGGCTTCGCCACCCCGCGCATCGTCTGCGACGTGCCCTGGGTGGGAAAGCGCTGGGTGCACCAGGTGGCGGAGTACGACCGCGAGAAGGGCATCTCCTACTGGACCAAGAACTACCGCACCGGCATCGAGGACGACGACCACGCGCTGACGCGCAGGTACGAGTACTACGACCCCATCCACCTGCTGCCCGAGGCGGGGCAGAGGTGGTGGCGCGCCCAGATGCACTCAGATGTGATCCAGCAGTGAAAGCTCGGTGGGGGCGCCGCGGCCGGGCAAGGGCGCGGTGTCGTCGAGCGGAGCGAGCATGGCGATGGCGGCGCTCCTCTCCGTGGCGGGGAAGAGGGCGCGGAGCTGCCCCGCCGGCCAGAAATGCACGCGCAGCCGGCCGGCCCGGTGGAGACATTCGCGCAGCGCGCCCAGGAGGCACTCGCGGGCAGCGTCGGTGCTCCAGCCCGCGTCGAGCACGTCCACGCTGTCGCGCCCGAAGCGGATCATGGCAGCCGCGTCGCCCGCCCGGCCTTCCACCACCAGTCCCCATTCCGGCTCGCCCACGCCGCGGGAGCGGGCCAATTCGCGCAGCCGGCGGAGCTGGAAGCGCAGCGGCCAGCTGTCGCGGACGAGCGCGAAGCGGCCTTCCCCCCGGCGCGCTTCCGCGAACAGCCGCGTCATCCGCTCCTCGTCTCCGGCCACGGCCTGGCGGAAGGCGCCGGCGGCCCTTGGAAGTCCGCCCGCGTCCACCGTGCACTCCCGGCTCTCCAGCGTGTGGAAGCCGAGCCTCTCGTAGTAGCCGACCTCGATGTCCGAGAAGAGGACCGCTGCGTGCGCGCCGTCGCGCCGGTATTCGTCCATGGCCGCGCGCAGCATCGCCGCGGCGTACCCCTGGCGCCGCAGCGGCGGCGGAGTGAAGACGGCGCCGATGCCCAACAGGCGCAGCGGCCTGCCCGCGCAGGATCCGCGAAGGTCGTACGCCTTCATCGCCGCGGTGAGCCCGCGCTCCTCGAACCAGCCGAGGAGCCGGTAGCGGCCCTGCGCCTCTTCGGCGTCGGCGAGCCGCCGCTGGAAGACCTGGAACCGCTCGTCGCCGAGCCCCCCGCCCCAGATCGGCTGGATGCCGCGGAAATAGGCCGCCCGCTCCTCGCCGCTGAGGTCGCGCAACATCGCGGGAAAACTATCATGCCCCGCGCTTTGCGTTCGCCGCGGCATTCTGTAGGGTGCGGCCGTGGACGCTCCGGTGACGACCCGCTTCTTCTCGCTGCGCGAGGCGAACGCGCTTCTGCCCACGCTGCGCGAGGAGTTCACCCGGGCGCGCGCGCTGCGCGACAGCCTGCTCGGCGTGCACGAGAAGCTCCAGGAAACGGGTCACGGCATCGAGGGGCCGGACGTCGCGGTCGACGCCTCCGCCCCCCAGGCGGTGCGGAGGCTGCAGGCGCGGGCGGCGCGCATCATCGGGCGGCTGCGCGAGATCATCCGCGCCGTTTCCGAGCTGGGCATCGAGATCAAGGCGGCCGACGGCCTGGTGGACTTTCGCAGCAAGCTGCACGGCCGCACCGTCTACCTGTGCTGGAAGTTCGGCGAGGACCGGGTGACGCATTTCCACGAGCTGGACGCCGGGTTCGCCGGCCGCAGGCCCATCCCCGACGACGGCGACTTCACCGGCGACCTGCTCCATTAGAGGTCAGCGCCGCGCGATCATCTCGATCTCGACCCGCGCGCCCTTCGGCAGAGCCGCCACCTGCACCGTGCTGCGCGCAGGCGGACTCTTGGGGAACCTCCGCCCGTAGATCTCGTTCACGGTGGCGAAGTCCCCCAGGTCCACCACGAAGATGGTGCTCTTCACCACGCTCTCGAAGCCCGTGCCGGCCGCCTCCAGCACCGCGCCCAGGTTCTCCATCACCCGCTCGGTCTGCGCGCGAATGTCCCCGGCGATCATCTGCTGGGAAGCGGGGTCGAGCGCGATCTGCCCGCTGGTGAAGACGAGATCTCCCGCGATCACCGCCTGCGAGTAGGGTCCGATCGCCCTCGGGGCCTTCTCCGTCGACACGATTCCGTTCGCCATGGCGGGCGCACTCTGCGCGAGCGGCGCCACGAACGTCAAGCGCCGCCGGCGCTACTTGACGCGCACGCAGCGCTGCCCGTCGGGCGCGTCGGGGCGGTACTCGTACTCGCCGATCCAGCCCTGCGCCTTGTTCTGCACCGTGCAGGCGCTGCACTCGACCCGCTTCTCGCCCGTGACCCGGTCGCAGTCGGAGACGTCCTTGATGGCGTGGGCGCAGCCGCCTGCCAGCAGCGCCAGCAACAGGGCCCTCTTCATACCCGCTCCACCGAGTGCACTCCGGGGATCTGGCCGATGGCCCGCAGCACGTCGTTGAGTTGCTTCACGTCGGCGATCTCCACCTCGAAGGTGCTCACCGCGCCGTCTCCGTTGGCGCGGGCGTTGGCCTGCACGATGTTCACGCCCACCTCGGCGAAGGTCTCGCTCATGCGCGCGAGCAGGCCCTTGCGATCGTCGCTCATCACCCGGAGGTTCACCACCCGCTTGAAGTCGGCGTGCGCGTCCCAGGCCACCTCCACGCGCCGCTCCGGGTCGGTCTCCATCGCCTTGCGGCAGCCGCGCACGTGGACGGTCACGCCGCGTCCGCGGGTGATGAAGCCGACGATGGGGTCGCCCGGCACCGGCGCGCAGCACTTGCCGTAGCGGACGAGGACGTCGTCGATGCCGCCGATGCGCACCCCGCCGCTGGTGCGCGAGCGCTGCGCCACGCGGCGGAAGAGCTGGGTGAGCGCGCTGCCCGGCGCGCCGTCGCCGTCCTCGCGCTGGTCGTGCGCCTTGAGCTTGTCGGGCGGGAAGAGCTTGTGCAGCACGTTCGCGGGCGAGAGCTTGCCGTAGCCGACCGCGGAGACCAGATCCTCGGCGCGCGAGTGGCCCATGTCGTTGGCGGCCTTGAGGAACTCGGGCCCCTTGGCGATGCGGCCGAAGTTCAGGTCGAAGCGCTTGAACTCGCGCTCGAGCAGATCGCGCCCGATGTCGATGCTGCGCTCGCGCTGCTGGTTCTTGATGAAGCTGCGGATCTTCGCCTGCGCGCGGCTGGTCTTGACGAAGCTGAGCCAGTCCTTGTTGGGGCGGGCGCTCGGGCTGGTGAGGATCTCCACGCTGTCGCCGTTCTTCAGCTTGTAGCGCAGCGGCACCATCTTGCCGTTGACCTTGGCGCCGACGCAGTGGGCGCCGACCTCGGTGTGGACCGCGTAGGCGAGATCCACCGGGGTGGACCCGACCGCGAGGCTCTTCACGTCTCCCTTGGGGGTGAAGACGAAGACCTCGTCCTGGAAGAGGTCCACCTTGACCGTCTCGAGGAACTCGCGCGGGTCCTTGAGGTCCTGCTGCCATTCCATCAGCTGGCGCAGCCAGGCGAACTTCTGCTCGTCCTTGCCGCCCGCGCCCCTCCCCTCCTTGTAGGCCCAGTGCGCGGCGATGCCTTCCTCGGCGATGCGGTGCATCTCCTCGGTGCGCATCTGGATCTCGATGCGCTCGCCGGTGGGGCCGATCACCGTGGTGTGCAGCGACTGGTACATGTTCGGCTTGGGGATGGCGATGTAGTCCTTGAACCGGCCCGGCACCGGCTTCCACAGCGAATGGATGAGGCCCAGCGCCTCGTAGCAGGCGGGCACCGTCTTGAGGATGAGGCGGAAGGCGACGATGTCGTGGAGCTGCGTCACCGAGGAGAGGCCGTTCTTCCGCATCTTCTTCCAGATGCTGTAGACGTGCTTGGGCCGGCCCTCCACCTGCGCCTCGAGGCCCGCCTCCTTGAGCTTGGTGCGGAGCAGCTCCACCACGTCGGCGATGAAGCGCTCGCGGTCCTTGTGGCTCTGCTCGAGCTGCGCCTCGACCTCGCCGTACTCGGCCGGCTTGAGATAGCGGAAGGCGAGATCCTCGAGCTCGATCTTGATCCACTGGATGCCCAGCCGGTTGGCCAGCGGCGCGTAGATGTCCAGCGTCTCCTGCGCGATGCGCTGCTGGCTCTCGGGCTTCATGTGCTCGAGGGTGCGCATGTTGTGGGTGCGGTCGGCGAGCTTGACCAGGATGACCCGGATGTCCTTGGCCATCGCCACCAGCATCTTGCGGAAGTTCTCCGCCTGCTTCTCCTCGACGCTGGCGTTCTGCGAGCTCTGGAAGGTGCCGAGCTTGGTCACCCCTTCGACGAGGTCGAGCACCTCGGTGCCGAACAGCTCCTTGATCTCCTCGGGCTGGGCGAGCGTGTCCTCGATGGTGTCGTGGAGGAGCCCGGCGACGATGCTCGCCTCGTCCAGCTTCAGATCGGCGAGCAGGCCGGCCACTTCCAGCGGGTGGACGAGATAGGGCTCGCCCGACTTGCGCACCTGGCCCTGGTGCACCTTCGCCGAATAGACGTACGCCTTCTTGACCAGGTCGAGGTCTGCGTCCGGGTGGTACGCGTTGACCTTCTCGAGAATGTCATTCAGGCGGATCATCTGCAGCTTTTCAACGAGCGTACCTTGTCGCCGGTGCGCCGGCAAACGTGAGTACCCTTCTTCGACGCGCTGTGCCACAGAGAGATTCACCCTCTGTTGTCCGTCGATTGACCCATCGGCTGGAGCGCCCGTATTGTCGCGCGCGGATGAGCGTCTGCCCGGCGTGCGGCAAGGAGAACGAGGACGTTCCGGGGAGCCGTACGCGCTGCGCCGGGTGCGGGTCGGAGCTGACCGCCGGGACCGCGCCGTCCATTTCGGAGGAGCTGGCCGCCTTCGCCCTGACCGAGGAGGAAGCCGCCGAGGCGGCGGGACCTTTGCCTGCCCGGGCGACGGCCGGGAAGGCGTGCGCCGCCTGCGGCACCGTCAATCCTGCCGTGGCCCGGTTCTGCTTCGAATGCGGCACCGCCTTCGCCAGACCTGCCGCGGCTGCCCCGCCCGAGGACGCGGCTCCCGAAGGTTCCGCCGAGCCGTTCCTCGAGGAGCAGCCGCCGCCCTTCACCGTCGCCGTCGTGGTGGAGAAGGGGCACGCGCAGGGCGCCACCTTCACGCTCCGGCACATCGAGAACAGTCTCGGCGCGCTCGGCACCAGCATCGAGCTGGGCGACGATCTCTTCGTCGCGCCCCATGCGGCGACGCTGGCGTTCGTCGACGACCGGCTGGTCCTGCGCGACGAGGGCAGCGTCAACGGCGTGTACGTGAAGCTGCGAGGTCCCGCTCCTCTCGAGCCGGGCGACCTCTTCGTGGCCGGCGACCACCTCCTGCGCTACGACGGCGCCGTCGATCTGCCCTGGGGTCCGGAGGGCGACACGCCGCTGCTCGGCGCGCCGCGGCCGCAAGGGAGCGCGTTTCGCGTGGTGGAGGTGCTCGCGGGGGGCCGGACCGGCCGCACCTGCCACCGCAGCGGACCTTCGATCGCGGTGGGCCGCAGCGGGTGCGAGATGAACTTCCCCTCCGACGCGCAGCTCGCTCCGCGGCACGCGGAGATCCGCATCGCCGACGACGGCAGCGCGCAGCTGGCGGATCCAGGCCACGGCGCCTCGGGGGTGTTCCTGCGCGTCCGCCCGCGGCAGCACGTCGAGCTCTCGGGCGGCGACATGCTCCGGCTGGGCGATCAATTGTTGCGGGTCGAGGCTCTCTGAGGGCGCTGGCGGGCCGCTTCAGCGACCGCGGAGGACGGCGTCGACGGCCGCAGCGTACCGGCGCGAGTCCAGCCGCTTGGCGGCCTCGTACTCGGCGCGCGCGCGCTGCGGATCGACGCGCTCGAGCAGCGCGCCGAGGCGGTAGTGGATCTCGGCGACGCCGGGATCGAGAGCGACCGCTTGCAGGAGCAGGTCGCGCGCCAGATCTCCGCGGCCGGCCGTCTCCTGCCGCTCCGCCTCGAGCAAGAGGTCGTGGGCGCGCCGCGCGCTCTCTGCCGGGACCGCAGCGTGGGCGGACGGGGCGCGCCCCGCGACCGGCAGCCGCGTGACCCCGCGGCGCAACCACGCCGCCGTCCCGAGCACCGCGGCGATCAGGAGTCCCATGGCGACGAGGATGGCGGCCGCGCGCCGTGACTTGCGCGGCGCGCTCGCCGGCGGGGTGGGATGGGGCGAGGCCAGGGCCGGCGCCGGCGGGACGGCGCCGGGCGAGAGCGAGCCCTGCTGCGGCGCGGTCTTCTGCCGCGGCACCGCGAGCAGGAGCTGGCGGAACTGTTCCGCCGTCTGCGGCCTCGCCGCGGGATCCTTCGCCAGCGCGCGCAGGATGAGCGCCTCCATCGCCGCCGAGATGGGCGCGGAAGGCGCGCGCTGTCGCGGCGGCACCGGCGGCTCGTTCACGTGCCGCGTCAGCACCTCCATCGAGTTCTGCCCGTCGAAGGGAAGGTGGCCGGTGGCCATCTGGTAGAGGATGACGCCGACGGCGTAGAGGTCGCAGCGCGCGTCGAGCTGCGTGCCGGTGGCCTGCTCCGGCGCCATGTACTGCGGCGTGCCGCAGACCACGTCGGAGCGGGTGAGGCCGGGCAGGTCGCTGTCGAGGATCTTGGCGATGCCGAAGTCGAGCACGGTGACGAAGTCGGTGTGGTCGCTCCGCTGCTCCACCATGATGTTCTCGGGCTTGAGGTCGCGGTGCACCACGTTGTGCGCGTGCGCCTCGCCGAGCGCCGCCAATACCTGCGCCATGATGTTGCAGAGGCGCGTTTCCGGAAGGGGCCACTCGTCGCGCAGCACGACGCGCAGGTCCTTTCCCTGCACGTACTCCATGGCGATGAAGAGCGTGCCGTCGCTCTCGTTGCGGCCGAAGTCCAGCACCTGGATGCTGTTCGCGTGGTTGAGGCGGCTTGCCGCCTTGGCCTCGCGCTCGAAGCGGCCAACCACCGTGGGGTCCTCGAGCAGCGCGGGCCGGAGCATCTTCAGGCAGACCACGCGATCGAGGGCGAGGTGGCGGGCGCGGTACACCGTGCCCATACCTCCCTGCCCGATCATCTCTTCGAGCTTGAAGCGGCCCGCGACCACATGGCCGAGGAGCGGATCGCGCTGCCGCGAGCTGAAGCCGAAGCCCAGGCTGGTGGCGCGCGCAGGCGCCTGCCGGAGCGCGGCGCCGCAGTGGGCGCACGCCCGGGCAGATCCGGGCGGCAATGCGCGAGCGCATTGCGGGCAGGTCGCGACGGCTTCCTCCTTCGCTGGCAATCCCCCCTCCGCGATCCGAGAGTGGCACAGAAGCGGGGCTTTGACCAACCTGCAAAAATGTCTGACAGACCGCCGCCTTGACCCCTCTTCGAACAGCGTCATAGAACCTTTCCATGCAGTGTCCCCGCTGCGGCGCGCGCAACGACAAGGACGTCGGTTCGTGCGAGGCCTGCGGGGCCACCCTGGTGCCGAATCGGGCGGTCGCGGCCGCACGGCCCGCTGCCGCCAGAAGCGCACCGCCCAGGCCCGCGCCGGGCCGCATCCCCAGGCCGCGCGCCAGGGTCTCCGCCGTCTCCCGCGACGGCACCCGCTCCGCCGACTTCATCCTGGTCAACCAGGAGACCCGGGTCGGTCGCGCCGTGGGAGCGGGAGAGGTGAAGCTGGAAGAGGATCCCTTCGTCGCGCCGGTCCATGCCCTCTTGCGGTTCGAAGGCTCGCGCCTCGTGGTGAAGGACGCCGGCAGCCCCAACGGCGTGTTTCTCTGGCTGCGCGAGCGCGAGCTCTCCGCCGGGGACGAGCTGCGCATCGGCCGCCAGCGCCTGCGCATCGAGTGGATGCCGGAGGAGCCCGAGCAGGTGGCAGACCAGCCGATCTGGGGCAGCCCCGATCCGGGATACAGCGCCCGCGCCGTGCAGATCCTCGAGGGCGGCGGAGACGGAGACGTCTTTCCCCTCAAGAGCGGAGAGAACCTGGTGGGGCGCGGCACCGGCGACGTGAGCTTCCCGCACGACGGCTACGTCTCTAGCAAGCACGCGACCATCGCGGTGGGCGAAGGAACCTTTCTGGTCCGCGACCTCGGCTCGGCGAACGGCACCTTCGCGCGGGTCAACGGCGAGGCGGCGCTCAGCCCGGGAGATCTGCTCCTGGTGGGCGAGCAGATCCTTCGCGTGGACCCACCCTGACCGCGCGAATGGCTAGCAGTGGTCAGTGGCCTGCGCCGAGCACACCAGCGCGAGCCTGCGCAGCGCCGGCACCGGCGGATCGCCCTGCAGCGTGGCGAAGATGGCGCCCAACGCGATGGCGACGAGGACCTGCTTCCATGAGAGCCGTGCCATGATCCGCTCCTGCTCCCCTACGATTCCCACACGCAAGTACGGATTCGCGTCCCTTTTGTTTCACTTCACGAGGCGAGGCGCTCGCAGAGCTGCGCCTTGACCCTGGCCCGGAAGCGCTCGAGCCGCATGGTCACGGCGCTTTTTCCCACGCCCATGCGCAGCGCGATCTCGCGCGCCGAGAGGGTGCCTTCGAGATAGAAGAGGCGCACCGTCTCCTTCTCCGGCCCTTCGCGCAGGCCGTCGATGACCTCTCTGACGGCGCGCAGCTCGGCCTCCTTCTCCAGCGCATGCGAGGCGGCGGGCACGTGGTCGTCGCGGAGCTGGGCCTCGCGGGTCGCCTCCTCCGCGGCCTTGAGATGCGTGGCGCGCGAGGTCAGGTAGCTCCGCGCGCGGTTGCGCGCGATGGTGAAGAGCCAGGCCGCGAAGCGGTCGCGATCCTTGAGCCCGGCGAGCGCCCGGAAGGCGCGCACGAATGCCTCCTGGGTCACGTCCTCCGCCTCGTCCGCGTCCAGCTCGGAGAAGCTGAGCGCGAGCCGGGACACCGCCGGCCGGTAGCGCCGGTAGAGCTCCTCCTCCGCTGCCCGCCCCCGCCGTCCCGGACAGAGCGCGCGGGCCACGAGGGTTGCGTCGCTCAGGTGTCCGTCGAGCAGCGTCAGGCGAGGGCGCGCCTGCGGTTCGGCGATGTTCTGGACGGCCCGATGGGTAGCGAGGGTCATGGCTTCTAGCACCCGCCATGCCCATGCCATTTGCCCCACTCACCTCCTGGAATTCCATAGGCTTACGCGCTGCGTTCGGACCGCAGGGGGTTTGCCGACCGCGACACCGGTGTCATGGCCGGGGTGGTTCTCCCGACCCGTCCGGCGTGACGGGGCTCACCTCGAAGGATAGGTTTTCTGCCCGCATGCTGGGCGTGGTCAACGAAAAGACACTGGACGAGCTGGCCTGGCCGCAGCTCTGCGCCGAGCTGGCCGCGCGCTCGCGAACCCCGATGGGCCGCGAGCGATGCCTTGCGCTCCTGCCCGGCGACGACCCCGACGAGGCGCGGCGGCGGCTGATGCGCGTCGAGGAGGCGCGCCTGCTCGCGCGGCACGAGCGCGAGCTGCCGCTCGCCGATGCGGTGGACGTGCGACCGGCGCTGGGACGCGCGCAGCGCGACGGGACGCTGGAGCCGATGGAGCTGCTCCAGGTGGCGCGGCTGATCCGCGCGTCCGATTCCGCGCGCCGCTTCTGCTTCTCGCAGGCGGACCGCGCGCCGCTCCACTTCGAGCTGGCGCAACAGCTCTCCGAGCTGTCGCCGCTGGCGCGCGAGTTGGAGCGCGCCTTCGATCCCTCGGGCAAGCTGCTCGACTCCGCCTCGCCGCTGCTCGGGGAGCTGCGCGAGCGGGCGCGGGGGCTGCACCGCGCCATCAAGCAGCGCATCGAGGAGCTGCTCAAGGACGAGAAGATCGTCCCCATGCTGCGCGACGTGTACTACTCGGTGCGCGGCGACCGCTACGTGCTGCCGGTCCGCGCCGAGCACAAGTCGCACCTGCCCGGCACCGTGCACAACGCGAGCAACTCCGGCCAGACCCTCTTCGTCGAGCCGCAGCAGCTGGTCGAGCTGGGCAACCAGCTCACCATCGCCGAGGCGGGCGCGCTGGAGGAGGAGCAGCGCATCCTCCACGAGCTGTCGGGCGCGGTGGGGCGGCGGGCGCCCGAGCTGGAGCACGACGTGGAGGTGATCGCGCTCCTCGACGAGTCGGCGGCGGGGGGACGGCTCGCCGACGCCCTGGAGGCGGGCGCGCCCGAGCTGGTGTCGGCGGCGGAGCGGTTCGACCTGCGCAGGGCGCGGCACCCGCTCCTGGTCCTGCGGCGCAAGTCGGCGGTGGTGGCGAACGACGTGGCGCTGCCCGCGCCGGCCCAGGCGCTGATCGTGAGCGGACCGAACGCGGGCGGCAAGACGGTCACCATCACCGCGGTGGGTCTCGCCGCGCTGATGGCGCGGGCCGGGCTGCCCATCGCGGCGGAGCCCGGCTCGCGCATGCCGCTCTATCGCACCGTCTACACCGCCATCGGCGACGAGGGAGATCTCTCCCGCGATCTCTCCACCTTCACCGCGCACCTGTCCGCGCTGAAGTGGATCCTGGAGGCGGCCGGATCGGGAACGCTGGTCCTCATCGACGAGATCGCCGCCGACACCGACCCGCGGGAAGGCGCCGCCATCGCGGTCGCCGCGCTGGAGAAGCTGGTGGCCGCGGGCGCCCAGGTGCTGATCACCACCCACCTCGAGGAGCTGAAGGCGCTGGCGCTGGCGGACGCGCGCTTCGCGCCGGCCAGCGTGGGATTCGACGTGGAGCGGCTGGCGCCGACCTACCATCTGCGGCTGGGCGAGATCGGGGCTTCTTCCGCCATCGAGATCGCGCGCCGGGTGGGACTGCCCGGCGACGTCTGCGACCGCGCGCGGCAGATCCTCGGCGGGGGCGTCTCCGCGGTCTCCCAGGCGGTGGAGATGCTGGAGAAGGCGCGCGCGGAGGCGGCGCGGGCGCGCGGCGACCTGGAAGCGGCGCGGTCGGAGCTGGCGCGCGAGCGCGAGGCGGTGCAGCGCGAGCGGGAGCGGCTGCGCGAGCTGGAGCGGCAGACGCGGGCGGGCGCGCGGGAGGATCTGATCGCGGACCTGCGCAAGCGGCGCGACGAGGTGGCGGCGCTGGTCGCGCAGCTGCAGGCGGCGCCGGCCATGGCGCAGGCGGTGGAGGCGCAGCGCGCGGTGGAGGAGGCCGCGGTGGCGGCGGAGCGCGAGCAGGCGCGCGAGGAGGAGCCGCAGGCGCTGCCCGAGGCGGCCATCGAGAGCGGCACGAAGGTCAAGCACGTGCGCCTGGGCACGCAGGGCGTGGTGCTGGAGGTGCAGGAGGGGTATGCGATGGTGCAGATGGGCGCGCTGCGCAGCAAGGTGGCGGTGGCCGACCTCTTGCCCATCTCCGGACAGGTCCCGCAGCCGGCGTTTCGCAAGAGCGCGCAGGAGCGGCTGAAGAAGGCCGAGCAGGCGCGTCCGGCGGCGGTGCAGGTGCGGGTGCCGGTGGTGGACGTGCGCGGGATGCGGGTGGACGAGGCGCTGCGCTCGGTGGAGCTGGAGATGGATCGGGCGATGCGGGCGGGAGAGGAGCGGGTGCACGTGCTGCATGGGCACGGGAGCGGGGCGCTGAAGGCGGCGGTGAGGGAGCATCTGCAGAGGAGTCCGTATGTGAAACGCGCCAGGCCGGCGGAGCAGCATGAAGGGGGGGACGGGGTGACGGTGGCGGAGCTGGCTTGAAGGGGTTGAGGGAACGGGTTTGGGTTCAGGTTCAGGTTTAGGGTTCAGCGAATCAGAGGCCACCCGACCCCGAGACCGGGACCCCAAGTCGCGCACGCTCGCGCGCACGCGCACCCGCACTCGCACCCGATCCGCCGCCGCGCCAAATCGAGCGGCCCGATCCTGAGCCGCCCGGTTCTCGTTTACGTTTGCGTTTGCGGTTGCGGTTTGGCGCTGAACTCTCTGTTCTATAGAATCGAGACATGCATCCCTGGCTCCGCGCAGTCCGCCATGATCTGGTGAAGCGTGCGGTCTGGGCGGCGCGGGACCTGCGCGACTCCGGGGAGCAGGATGTCGAGGCGCTGCGGCGCGGGCTTTTCGAGTTGGTCGATGCAGAGGGCGCGCCAATCTCCGCGCTCGACCTGTTCGCGCGCCTGCGCGCCCGGGCGCCGGCGGGGGCTGCATGCGACGACTTCGCTGCGGCCCTGCAACATGCCGTTTCTTCATTGGATTTTCCCTGGCCGGCGCCGCTCCTTGCGGTGCTCGGTCTGGAAGATGCTTTCGACGCTCTCGCGCGTTCAGTCCCGGAGGAGTGATCAAGGTGCCCCGACTGCTCGTCATCGACGACCGCGACCAGACCATCGAGATGTGCCACCGGCACCTGCCCCAGTTCGACTACGTGACCCGCTGCGGAAAACCGCATCCCTGCCAGGTCTGCGAGGAGCGCGAGAAGGGCTGCCCGCTCAAGTGCGCGCACGACTACTTCGAGGCGGCCGAGGCGCTGGGCCGTGAAGGCTCGCTGCCCGACCTGGTGGTCCTCGATCTCCACTTCGCGGTTCCCGCAGCGAGGCTCCTGCCGAAGGACAGGGCGGAGGCAGCCGAGCCCGGCGCGCTCGAGGATCTGCGCCGCCGGCAGGGCCTCTTCATCCTCGAGCAGCTCCGCAAGGACTACCCCACCCTGCCGGTGGTGATGCTCACGACCACCGACGCCGACGTGGGCGAGCGGCCGCGCGATCCGCTGGTCCACTTCTGCGAGAACGAGGTGGTGGACTCGCGCACGCTCGCGGCGGAGATCTCGCGCGCGCTCACGCTGCAGCACGCGGCGCAGGAGGGGCCCATCTTCTGGGGGCGGGCGAAGCCGATGGCCGAGCTGCGCCGGCAGCTGGCGGTGCTCGCGCGGAGCCCGCTGCCGGTGCTGATCGAGGGCGAGACCGGCACCGGCAAGAGCTTCCTCGCGGAGCACGTGCTCCACCCCCGCTCCGGGGCGAAGGGGCCGCTGGTGGTGACCGATCTCTCGACGGTGCCGGCGTCGCTGATGCCGGCGCACCTCTTCGGCTCGCGCCGCGGCAGCTACACCGGCTCCGCCGAAGACCACGCCGGGGTCTTCGAGCAGGCGCACGGCGGCACCCTCTTCCTCGACGAGATCGCGAACCTCGACCTGGAGCTGCAGCGCCAGCTCCTGCTCGTGCTCGAGCGCGGCGCGGTCACCCGCCTGGGCGATTCGCGGCAGCGCCCGGCGGCGCCGAAGGTGGTGGCCGCCACCAACCAGGATCTCGTCCAGCTGGTGCAGGAGGGCCGCTTCCGCCAGGACCTGTACATGCGCCTCAACCCCGCGACGCGGCTGCGCGTGCCGCCGCTGCGCGAGCGCGCCCTCGACGTGCCCGATCTCCTCGCCTTCGCGGTGGCCGGGGCGCTCGGCTCGGAGGCCTTGCGGCCGCTGGTGCGCGCCTACCTCGCCCGCTATCCCACGCCCGAGGACTACGCCGAGGAGCACAACGCGGTGGCGTTCGGAAAGGCGCAGGCGCGCGCAGCGCGGCGCGACGCGTTCTCGGTGTTCTTCTCGCAGGCCGCGCTGCAGCGGCTCCGTTCGCATCCCTGGCCCGGCAACCACCGCGAGCTGAAGCTCCTCGCCACCAACGCGGTGGTCTTCTCGCTGGTGCAGCAGCTCGACGCGCCCGACGACGGGCGCTCGCAGCGCGCTCCGGCGGTGCTCGCGGTCAGCGACCAGCTCGTCGAGCAGCTCCTCGGCAAGCCTGCCGCGCAGGTTCCCGCCGCGCCCGGTCCGGCGATCTCCGGCAGGTCGGGCGAGCGGCGGGTGGAGATCGCGCTCAAGCCGGGGCAGACCTTCGCGGAGATCTCCGCCGACGTGGAGCGGCAATACCTGCTCGCGCTCTTCCAGGCGCACGGCGGCGATCTCGACCTGATGGCCCGCGAGCTGTTCGGCCCGGGCGCCTCGCGCCGCAAGGTGCACCTGCGCATGAACCAGCTCGGGCTCCGGCTGCGAAATCTCAGGCCATCGGCATGATCGCGCTCTTCGCCGCGCTGCTCGCGGCCTCGGCGGCGCCTGCCCGCGCCCAGCGCCCGGGACCGCCCACCGCGTCCGCTCCGGCGCGAGAAGAGGCGTATCGCGCGGCCATCCGGCGCGCGCCCTCGCGCTGGGCCAATTACGCCGCGCTGGCGGAGCTGCTCTCCGTCCAGGACGAGCGCTGGGAGAAGGCCGACGAGACGCTGGCGCTGCTCGAGCGCGGCCTCTCGCTCGCGCCGCAGCGGGGACGAGTGAGCCTCTCCATCCGCGTCGCCGATTTCGAGCGCAGCGTGGGGCGTACGGCCCAGGCGCGCGAACGCCTGGCCGCGCTGAAACCCGACGCAGCGCAGTCGCGGCAAATCCGGGCGCTCCTCGATCGAATCGCCGACGAGGAGCGCGCCCGCGAGCTGGAGGACTGGCCTGAGCCGCAGCCCTCCGCCGAAGAGCAGGCGGCGCTCGAGCTGGGCGAAAAGAAGCTCCAGGAGAACGACGCCCGCGGCGCGCTGGCTGCGGCCGACCAGCTCTGCGGCGCCCAGCCGGCCTGGCGCGCGGCGCACTGGCTGCGGGCGCGGGCGCTGGAGGCGGCGGGGCGCGTGGACGAGGAAGCCCGCGAGCTGCGCGCGCTCACCCAGCTCGCCCCCTCGCACGCGCTGGCCTGGCGGCGGCTCGGGGAGATCCTCGCTGCCGAGGGCGGGCTGCTCGAGGCGGACCGCGCCGACGAGGCCCTCCGGCAGGCGCTCTCGCTGGAGCCTTCCTGGAGCGAGCTGTGGCTCCTGCGGGCGCGGGTCGCGCTGCGCCAGGGCCGCGCCCGCGACGCGATCCGCGCCCTGGATCGATACGCGCTCGCCGGCGGAACCAGCGCGGACGCAGCCCGCCTCGCTTCTGCCGCCCGCGCCCAGGCAGGGCTCGACGAGCAGGCCTTGCGGACCGCAGGGTCCACGGCGCCCGAGCCGTCCGCCGCGGCCCGCGCGCTGCTGCAGGAGGCCGCTGCCGAGCCGCCCGAGCGGGCCCGCGATCTGCTCGCCGGCGCGCTTCAGGACTCGCCCGCCTTCGTCGAGGCGGCGGCGGCGCTCTACGCGCTGTCCGGAACCGTTCCCGACGCCACCATCGAGGCGCTGCGCGGCGACGGGGAGCGGCTGCTGGAGCTGGCCGCACAGGTGCGGCGCGCGGGCGGACCTGCGCCGCTGGTGGCGCCGTGGATCGACCGCGCGGTGGAGCTGGGCGCGCCCGAATCGCGCTTCGTGCGCGCGCAGCTGCGGCTGGAGCAGTCCGATCGCAAGGGCGCGCTCGAGGACCTCCTCGCCTATGCTGCCTCTGCGCAGGCGCCGCACCTTCGCGAGGCGCGTGCCCTGCGCGCGCAGCTCGTCTCGCCGTCGAGAGGCGATCTCGCGCCGCTGGAGGCCCGGCTGCGCCTCGCGGAAGATCGCCCCGAGGCGGCGCTGGCGGCGCTCGGTTCGCGCTGCGAGGCCGGAACGGCCCCGGATCGGCTGCTCCTGCTCGGAGAGGTGCACGAGTTCGCCGGCGAGCTGGCGCAGGCGCTGGAGTGCTATCGCCTCGCCTCACCCCTGCCCTCTGCGCTGCGCAGGCTCGCGCGCGTGGCCGAGCGCGCCCCGGATGCGCGCGCCACCGCCGAGCTGGAGGCCGCTGCCGCGCAGGGCGTCCCCGAGGCGCTCTGGGCGCTGGCGCGCCTCGATCTCGCGGCCGGCCGCCGCGAGCAGGCGCTGCCGCGCATCGAGCGCTTCCTCGCCGCGGCCGCGGCCGACGACCCCGGCCTCACCCCGGCGCGGGAGGCGCGCGAAAAGCTCCTCGAGGACGGCAACCAGAGGGCCCTGCGCCGCTCGCAGCGCCGCGCTGCAGGCGCCGCCGCGTCGCTGGTGGCGGCGCTCGCCGCCGCCGTCTGGCTCTGGGCCGGTTCCACCGTGCAATCGGCGCTGCGCCGGAGGCCGCGCCTGTTTCCGCACGTCGCGCGAGCCGTCCACGAGCTGCGCCACGACCTGCTCAAGCACCGCGCCGGAGTGCTGGGAATGGTCGCCGAGCCGGGCGCACGTCGCGAGGACGTGGCGCGCGCGCTGCTCTCGCCGGAGCCGGCTTCGGCCACGCTGGCGAGGCAGTACGAGGCGCTGCGCACGGCGGCCCGCGCGCAGGGAATCTCGCTGCGGCGCCTGGCGCGCGAGCCCTGCTTCGGGCCGCTCGCGCGCGACCTCGCGCGGGCGGAGTCGCTCTTGCGCGGGAGCGGCGCGGAGGACGAGCTTCTCCGGATCGACACCCGCATCCGCGGCGAGCATGCGGCGCGGCTCTCGGGCCTCTTGCGCCTGGGGCCGCGGACCAGGCTGGACGCCGAAGCGGTGGCGGGCTGGATCCGCGACGTCGAGGCAGAGATGCGCCGCGGCGGCTCGTCCTGGACCGCGCCCTCGATCATGCTGGCGGGCATGGGCGTCGAGTTCGCGGTGGAGCGGGAAGCGCTCTCCACCATCTTCGCCAACCTGCTGCGCAACGCGCAGGCCGCCGCCGCAGGAGGGGAAGTGATCGTGCGCCTGGGCGAAGAGCGCGACGCCGCCGGACGCAACCTCACCGTGCTCCTGGTGGGCGACTCGTCCGCGCACGGCGTCTCGCTGGAGGCGATCGAGCAGCGCGAGAGCGGGCGCGGGCTCTCGCTGGTTCGCGACCTGGCCCGCGAGTGGCAGGGCCACCTGGTGGTGCGTCCGGAGGAGCCGCCCTGGAAGAAGGCGGTGGGAGCCTGCTTCCCGGCGCCGCCCGCATGACCTTCCTCGTCTGCGAGGACGGCGCCGAGTACACCGACCGCTTCCGGCGGTTCCTCGGGGAGAGGTTCGCCTTCGCGCGCGCGGGCCATTTCGCCGAGGCGCTCTCGCTCGCGCCCGGCGCATGCGGCCTCCTCCTCGATCTGGATTTCCGGCGGACTGCGTCCACCCTCCTGGTGGACGAGCGGGGGAAGAGCGCCGGCGCCGCCGCCGCCGAGGTGCAGGGCATCTTCATCCTCCGCGCGCTCCGTTCCCGCGGCGTGCGGCTGCCCGCGCTGCTCTTCGCCGACCTCGACGACGCCTCTCGCGCTGCGCGGCTGGAGGCGGAGCTGGCCCCGCTGCGCGTCGTCCCCTCGAGCGCGGGGCTCGCGCAGATCGCTCAGCTGCTGCGGGAGATGAGCAGCGCCACCGGCAAGGTCGAAAAGACCTGATCGACTGCGAGCCCGGCCTTTACGACCTCCCGCTCCTCGCCGGTCAGGGCATCGCGCAGCTTCTCGCCCGGCTGCAGCCGCGGCAGCGGCACGAAGGTGCCGGCAAAGGCGCTGGGCCGCAGCGTCGGGCCGTCGAGCATGCCGGCCACCAGCCGCGGAACGACCGCCACCGCCATCTGGCCGTTGGCAGCGGTCCGCGCGAAGGCGCAGAGGTTTGCGGCCCGCGGCCCCTGCGGAGCGAGCGGCGCGTACCCGCCTCCGGCGAACAGGTCGGGATGCTCCCTGCGCGCGGCGAGGCCCGCATGCGTGAGCAGGAGCTTGATGCGCCCGTCCTGCCAGCGCGCATAGAGCTCCCGCGCCTGCTGCGCGCGCGAGAGCGACGAGGCGCGCAGCTCGTCGAGCATCCGGCGCCGCAGCCCGTAGTCCACCGGGCGCCGGTTGTCCGGATCCACCAGCGAGAAGTCCCACAGCTCGCAGCCCTGGTAGAAGTCGGGCACTCCCGGCGAGGCGATCTTCAGCACCAGCTGCGCGAGCGAGTTGTGCAGCCCGACGTGGGCCACGCGCTCGGCGAACGGCTGCAGCCCCTTCCAGAGCGGGTGCCGCGGCGGCAGCACGAAGAGCCCCTCCACGTAGGCGCGCAGGGCGTCTTCCCAGCGCGGGTCCTCCTGGATCCAGCTGGTATTGACCTTGGCCTCCTTGGCCGCCTTCACCATGTACTGCACGAGGCGATCGCGGAGCTGCGGAAGCTGGGTCACGTCCATCGGCCAGGCGCCGATCAGGGTCTGGAGCAGGAGCATCTGCTCGTTGCGATCGGGAGCCAGCCGGCCGTCCACCTCCCGGCGCAGCCCCTCGGTCCTGCGGGCAAAGGCGATGGCCGTCTTGCGCCACTCCTCCGGCAGCTCGGAGAGCGCGTCGATGCGCACGCGGATGTCCTCGCCGCGCTTGGTGTCGTGGGTGGCGGTGGCGAGCAGCGTCCGCGGCCACTTCTGCGCGCGCTGCGCGTTCTCCTCGTGGAACGACTCCACCGTGGCGCCGAAGTGCTCCGGCTCGCCTCCCACCTCGTTGAGCGAGACGAGGCGGTTGTAGACGTAGAA
>DATDMU010000528.1:0-3424 GCA_036518615.1 Myxococcales bacterium | reverse complement strand
GCGCTCATCCACTCCATGAATACGCCCGCCATCCGCACGCTGCAGGCGGTGGGCGTCAAGGCGGCGGCGGCCTGGGCGCACAAGCTCGGCATCACCACCAAGATCAACGAGGACCTCTCCATGGCGCTGGGGTCCTCCTGCGTGTACCTCTCCGACCTGACCGGCGTGTACGCGAGCTTCAACCGCGACGGGCGCAAGGCGAAGATGATCTACCTGCGCCGCGTGCTCGACCGCGACGGGCGCATCCTCGAGGACCACAGCTCCTTCTACGACCCCTGGACCTGGCTCGCCGACCGCGTGGCCGCGGGCTACGCCAAGCTCTACGACGTGCCCGAGCAGGTGATGAAGCCGGAGACGGCCTTCCTCACGCAGCAGCTCATGACCGAGGTGGCGAAGCCCCCCGGCACCGGCGGGCGCGCGGCAGCGTTGGGGAAGCCCGTGGCGGGAAAGACCGGCACCACCAACGACCTCTTCGACGCCTGGTTCATGGGCTACACGCGCGATCTGGTCACCGGCGTGTGGGTCGGGTACGACACGTACGAGTCGCCGATGGACAAGTACGCGACCGGCGGCCACTACGCGCTGCCCATCTGGCTGGACTACATGCAGAAGGCGCTCAAGGGCGTGCCGCAGGGCGAATTCGAGACGCCTTCCGAGAACATCGTCTGGGTGAGCGTGGACCCGGAGACGGGCAAGCGGGCGACCGCCGATACGCGGCAGCCCGTGCTGGAGGCGTACCTGCGCGACAACCAGCCACCGGACGAGGCGGGCGCGGTGGCGGCGGTCCCGGGGCAGCCGCAGCAGGCCGCTCAGAAGCCGGCCAGCGCGGCGCAGGCGGCGGACCAGATGCTGAAGGGCGGGCTGTAGGCGGTCCTGGCGTGCGGCGGTTTGTCCCGACCCGCACGTCGCAGGCTGGCCGGCGGCAGCCGTGTTACAAGGAGCAGCATGATCGGCGGCCTCTCGATGACGGAAGTCATCATCATCCTCGCCCTCGCGCTGCTTCTGCTCGGGCCGGACCAGTTGCCCACGCTCGCGAAGTCTTTGGGCAAGGGCCTCAAGGAGCTGCGCAAGGCCACCGACGACATCAAGAGCCAGTTCGAGTCGGAGATCGCGCGCATCGACATCGATCCGCAGAAGATCATGGCGCCGGCGCCCCCGCCGCCGCCAGCACCGGCGGATGGTTCTGCGCCGAAGGACGCGCCCGCGCTGAAGGAGCCCCCGCCGGCGCCGCTCCGGCCCAACCCCGACGACCCGGCTGCCGCGCGCGCCGCCGCCCGCCGGGCCGCCATCACCGCCGCGCAGCTCTCGCTGGTGCCGCCGCAGAACGTCGTGCCGCACCCGCTGGCCTCCCCCACGCCGGCCGCTCCGCCGGCGCCCGCGCCGGAAGCTCCGCCCGCGGCTGAGAGCGCTCCCGCGCCGTCGCAGGAGGCTCCGCCCGCACCGCCCGCCGAGGAGCACAAGGCGTGAGCTCCCCGGCGCTCTTGCCCTCGCCCGCCCCGTCGGCGCCGGAAGACGACATCCATCTCTCGCTGCGCGAGCACCTCATCGAGCTGCGCAAGCGCCTGAAGTGGGCGCTGATCTGGCTGATCGTCGGGTTCTGCGCCTCGTACTACTGGTCGCAGCAGATCTTCCACTTCCTCATGCTGCCCATCTTCGCGGCGCTGCCGGAAGGTGAGAAGGCGCTGCACTTCTCGTCCTCGATCGAGCCCTTCCTCATCTACCTGAAGGTGGGCCTCTACTCGGGCATCTTCGTCGCCTCGCCGATGATCTTCTGGCAGATCTGGCTGTTCGTGGCGCCGGGTCTCTACCGGCGCGAGCGCAAGAAGATCGTGCCCTTCGTGCTGGCGGCGACCATCTTCTTCATCGGCGGCGCGACCTTCTGCTACGTGGTGGTGCTCCCGCCCGCCTTCCAGTTCCTCATCAACTCCGCAGGTCCGGACATCAAGCCGGTGCTGATGATGGACGAGCAGCTCGGCCTGGTGATGCTCATGCTGCTCGCGTTCGCCATCATCTTCGAGCTGCCGCTGGTCTTGACGCTGCTCGCGATGATGGGCGTGGTGGACTACAAGTTCCTCAGCAAGTACCGGCGGCACGCCATCGTGGTGAACGTGATCATCGCCGCGTTCGTCACGCCCACCGGCGACCCGTTCAACCTCGCGCTGATGGCGTTGCCGATGATGGTCTGCTACGAGCTCGGCGTCCTGGGCGCGTGGATCTTCGGGAAGAAGGACACCACCGCTCGCCTGACCGCCTGATCCGCGGGCGGGGAGGCTGCCGCTTCGCTCGCCTGGCGGGCGGGCTGAAAGCGGCGCCGCCGATGGTTTGAATCTTCATGATGCGAAGCGCCGTCTTGCTGCTCGCCCTGTGTGCGTGCACGCGGGGAACGCCGTTTGTCGCCGGATCGCCGCCGGGACTGCCTCCGGATGCGGGCGTGGCCGACTCGCCGCCTTCGCCGCCGGGTGGCGGTGTGGCCGGCGCGGGGCCGACGTTCGCCGGCTGTCCGATGTTTCCCGCGAGCGATGCGTGGAACACGGATGTGTCCGCGGTTCCGGCCGACCCGCACTCCGCCGACTACCTGGCCTTCATGGGCGCGGGGACGCTCTTTTTGCACCCGAACTTCGGCGGCCCCTACGGGCAGCCCGTCACGGTGGTGGCCGGCACGCAGCCGCGCGTGCCCATGTCGTTTCTCTACGCATCGCAGAGCGAGCCGGGGCCGTATCCGTTCCCGCCCGACGTGGGCATCGAGGCGGGCCCGGACCGGCACGTGACGGTGCTGGAGAACGGCGACTGCAAGATCTTCGAGACCTACAACACCTTCGCCTCCGGCGCGGGCTTCCACGCCGACTCCGGCGCGGTGTTCGACCTGGTCACCGGAGCGCCGCGGCCCGACGGCTGGACCTCGGCCACCGCGGCGGGGCTGCCCATCCTTCCCGGCCTGGCGCGCTACGACGAGGTGGTGGAGCAGGGCGAGGTGCGACACGCGCTGGCCTTCATCGCGGGCGGCACGGCGCACAAGTACGTGGCGCCGGCAACCCACTCTTCCGGCACCAGCACGGCGCAGTTCGCGCCGCCGATGGGGCTGCGCGTGCGGCTGCGCGCGGACTTCGATCTGTCGGGCTTCAAGGGGCCGTCGCTGGTCATCCTGCGCGCGCTGCAGAAGTACGGGATGTTCGTCACCGACAACGCCGGCGGTCAGTTCTGGTCGCTGGCGGGCGCGCTGGATTCGCGCTGGCCGGTGGCCGAGCTGGAGCCGCTCAAGACGGTGCCGGCGAGCGCCTTCGAGGTGGTCCAGCTCGGGACGGTGCACACCGGGCAGTAGTTGTGCTAGATGGGCGCGCCGACGTCCCCATCGTCTAGAGGCCCAGGACACCGCCCTTTCACGGCGGTAACCAGAGTTCGAATCTCTGTGGGGACGCCACCTTTC
>DATDMU010000527.1:0-8108 GCA_036518615.1 Myxococcales bacterium | reverse complement strand
GGACCGCAAGCTGGGCCTCGGGCGGCAGAAGATCTTCGAGGTGCGCAAGCACTACAACGACGTCACCTTCATCGACGAGTTCCTCACCGCCGACTTCGCCGCCGAGCAGAAGCTCTTCGTCTACGGCTTCAACGACAAGGCGAACCGCTGGGAGATCCTCGACCGCGAGTTCCAGAAGGTGAAGAAGAAGCTCTTGCAGCAGCTCACCAACTTCGGCCAGCCCATCATCGAGGTGGTGGACGGCAACTTCGAGAACCGCGGCGAGCTGCTCCTCGCGCACCGCCACGACGGCGTCGACCTGCGCATCGACTACGCCAAGGATACCCTGACCAACCTGCAGGCCATGTGGCGCAGGCCGGTGGGCATCGTCACCCGGGTGGACGGCAAGGGCGTGCTCATGCGCTACGACGGGCGCGACCACACCGACCGCAAGGTCGAGCTTTGATCGAGGGCACGGGTCCCGTGAGCGAGACGGGAACGCGGGGCGTGGTGGCGCGCGCCTTCAGCCTGGTCGAGGACGTGGTCTACGTGGGCATGGGCCTGCTCCTCGCCTTCAGCGCGGCCGCGCTCCTGGTGGCCGGCGCCTGGGACCTGTGGAAGGCGACCGTCGCGGGAGCGCCGCTGGAGGCGGTGGTCGGACTGCTCGATCGCACGCTCCTGGTGCTGATGCTGGTGGAACTGCTCTATACGGTGCGCGTCTCGTTCCGCCAGCACGCGCTCCTGCCCGAGCCGTTCCTGCTGGTGGGCCTGATCGCCGCCACACGGCGCATCCTGGTGGTGACCGCCGAGTTTTCGCTCAAGGGAGAGGCCGACCCGGCCAAGTTCCACAACGGCATGGTGGAGATCGGCCTGTTGACCGTGATGGTGCTGGCGCTGGTGGCCTCGCTCCTGATGCTCAAGCGCCGCGACCGCATCGAATCCCCCGCGGTCATCCGCGAGAGCTAGCGCCAGCGGAAGAAGCGCAGCGCCAGCGCGAAGCTCGCCCCGGCGGTGACCGCGAGGAGCGCCACCTGCGAGAGCACGCCGCGCAGGCCCGCGCCGTCGATCATCACCGCCCGCAGCGCGTCGTTGAGCGCGGTCAGCGGCAGGACGCGCAGGAAGGGCTGCGCCGCCTGGGGAAAGCGGGCGGTGGAGAAGAACACGCCCGAGCCCACGAACATGGGGAGCATGACCAGGTTGATGAGCCCGCTCACCGTCTGCGTGTTCTGCGCGCGCGCCGCGACCAGAAGCCCGATTCCGGCGAAGGCGAGCGCGCCCAGCAGCGAGACGCCGGTGAGCAGCGCCACCGACCCGGCCACGCCCACCTTGAAGGCGAACCAGGCGAAGCCGAGGAGCACGGGCAGCTCCAGCAGCAAGAAGAGCGCGCGCATGATCACGAACGACCAGAGGAACTCCGCGCGCGACATCGGCGTCGCGACCAGCCGCTTGAGGAGCTTCCTGGTCCGCATCTCCACGACGACGTAGCCGATGCCCCACATGCCCGCCGACATGAGCTGCATCCCGAGCAGGCCGGGGATGAGGAAGTCGATGTAGCGCGAGCCCGGCTCGACCACCGGCCTGTCCACGGTGGCGGGCGGCCCGGGCGGATGCAGGGCGGCGTCGGCCATCGCGCGCGCGAGCCTGCTCTCCGCCCGGGTGGGGTCGTACAGGTAGGTCAGCGGCGGCCCTTGCAGCACCACCAGATCCACCTTCGCCGTCCGGAGCGCGTGCCTCGCCGCCGCCTCGTCGAGCACCCGCGAGCGGATTCCGGGCGTCCGCGCGAGCGCCGCCTGCAGCGCCGGCGTCTCCACCGCCACCGCCGCCGGGTCGGCGGGCCGGTTGCGGAAGGCCACCCCGAGCGCGACGCTGAGGAGCAGCGGGAATCCGAACGTCCAGAACACCGCGCCGGGCTCGCGGAAGAAGAGGCGCAGCCGCGCGAGCGTCAGTTCCCGGAGCGAGCTCATTCGCGCAGGTGCCTTCCGGTGAGCTGCACGAAGACGTCCTCGAGCGTGGCGTGGTGGGTGGAGAGCCGCGTCAGCCCCAACGGCTCCACCCGCGCGAGGATGGCGGGCAGCGCCAGGTGGAGCTGTTCGACGGTCAGCGACACTCCATCGGCGCTGCGCCGGGCGCCGCGCACCGAGGGCAGGTCCGAAAGCGACTCCGGCAGCAGGGCCTCCTGCGTGGCCAGCTCCACGACTTGCTGGCCGCCCAGCGAGGCGATCAGCTCGTTGGGAGTGCCGAGCGCGATGACCTTGCCCTTGTCCACCACCGCGACGCGGTCGCAGAGCCGCTCTGCCTCGTCCATGTAATGGGTGGTGAGCAGCACGGTGCGGCCCAGCGACTTGAAGCCGAGCACCACGTCCCAGAGCTGGCGCCGCGACTGCGGGTCGAGGCCGGTGGTGGGCTCGTCGAGGAAGAGCAGCTCCGGGTCGCTCACCAGCGCGGAGGCGACGGCCAGCCGCTGCTTCTGGCCGCCGGAGAGCTTCTCCGTCCAGGCGCCGCGCTTGTCGGTGAGCGCGACCAGCTCCAGCACCTCGTCCACCGGCCGCCCGCGCGCATAGAACGAGCGGAAGAGGCGCAGGTTCTCCTCCACCGTGAGCTTGTCGGGCAGGTGCGTCTCCTGGAGCGAGATGCCGAGCCGCTGGCGCAGCGCCTGCGCATCGCTCCCCCAGCGCATGCCCAGCACCTCGACGGCGCCGGAGGTGGGCTCGCCCAGGCCCTCGAGGATCTCCACGGTGGTGGTCTTGCCCGCGCCGTTGGGGCCGAGCAGGCCGAAGCATTCGCCCTGGCGCACCTCGAGATCGAGGCCGTCCACCGCCACGAGCTCGCCGTACTTCTTGACCAGCTTCTCGACCCGCAGCGCGAAGGCCATCACCGCTTGCGCGGGCGCGCCACTTCGATGCGCGCCGGTTTGTCCTTCAGCGGCTTGCCGTTCAGCGCCACGTAGGCGTCCGCCGCGTCGGGCCGGACCAGCACGTACGAGTAGCGCGGCTTCACGTCTGCGGCGAGCGCGGTCTCGCGCGGCTGCCCGGCGGCGTCGGAGAGCGCGGCGAGCAGCGCATCGGCGGTCCAGCCGGCGTCGGCGCCCTGCTCGACGTAGAGCTTGACGCGATCGGAGGGCGCCTCGGGCCGGGCAGCGGCTGGGCGCTCTGCGTGCGAGCGCTCCTCGTGCCCCGGCGCGCCCTCCAGCCGCGGCTTGCGCTGGCCGCGGTCCCGCTTGTGCCGCGCCTGCTTCTGCTCCTTCTGGACCTTCTCCACCTGATGCGACTCCAGCAGCCTTTCGCCCGCGGCGCGCAGCTGCGCCTTCTCCATCCGGTGGTGGGTGAAGAAGTACTTGAGCGCGTAGGCGAAGAGGACGCGCCCGTCGTCCCGCTGCATCAGCTCCTGCGCCAGCGGCAGGAAGGCCTCGAAGGCGGAGCCGGTCTGCATCGCGTCCTGCAGCTCGCGCACGTGCTTGCCCGTCCACAGGCCCTTCGCCTCGTCCGGCGTGGGCAGCTTGCGCACCTCGAACTGGATGCCGTACTTCTTCTCCAGCACCCCGAGCGTGTTCAGCTCCGCGCCCGACACCAGGCTGATGGCGGTGCCCTTCTTGCCGATGCGGCCGGTGCGCCCCACCCGGTGCAGGTACACCGCCGGGTCCTCCGGCAGCGAGTAGTTGAGCACGTGCGACAGATCGCTGATGTCGATGCCGCGCGCGGCGATGTCGGTGGCCACCATGAAGCGCACCTCGCCTCGCTTCACCTTGGCCATGACCCGCTCGCGCTCCTTCTGCGGCAGGTCTCCGTTGAGCATCTCCGCGTCGAGGCCGTTGCGGTTGAGGACGTTGGCCACCAGCTCGGTGTCGGTGCGCAGGTTGCAGAAGATGATGGCGCTGTCGGGGTCCTCTCGCTCGATCAGGTAGAGCAGGTTGCGCGGCTTCGGGTACTGATCGACCAGGTGGTAGAGCACGTTGTGGATGTGCTCCACGGTGAAGACGTCGCCGGAGAGCAGGATGGTCTCGGGGTCGCGCAGGTACTTCTGCGCCAGCTGCTCGATGTCCGGCGGCACGGTGGCGGAGAAGAGCAGCGTCTGCCGGTCGGAAGGCAGGTGATCGAGGATGCGCGTCACCTCCTCGTAGAAGCCGGCCGAGAGCATCTCGTCCGCCTCGTCGAGCACCACCATGCGCGTCTGATCGAGCTTGAGGTTTCCTCGGCGGATGTGATCGTAGACCCGTCCGGGGGTGCCGACGATGACCTCGGCGCCTTCGTGCAGGGCTTCGGTCTGCGTGCCCATGCCGGCGCCCCCGTAGATGGCGATCACCCGGAGGTCCTTGTACTTGCCCAGGGCTTCGATCTCCTGGGCCACCTGGATGGCGAGCTCGCGGGTGTTGCAGAGCACCAGCGCGGAGGCCTTGCGGGCGCCGGCGGGGATCCGCTCGAGCAGCGGGATGCCGAAGGCGGCGGTCTTGCCGGTGCCGGTCTTGCTGCGGCAGATCATGTCGCGGCCCGCCATCACCGGGGCGAACACCGCCGCCTGCACCGGGGTGGGCTGGGTGTAGCCGCGCTCGGCGATTCCCTTGCGCAGCTCCTCCGACAGGGGCAGATCCTCGAAACTGCTCGTCGCGACGTAATCGCTCATGCGTCCTTGAACACGAAAAAGTTAGCCTGTATAGCACCGCACCTCGCAGAGATACAGATGAGTCCCCGAGCCAAAGCGCGGAAGCCGAAAAAGGGCGGGACCAAGGGCCGCAAGGCTCCGGCCCGCGCGCACAAGGCGGCGAAGGCGCGGCCCGAGGAGCCCGAAGAACAGGCGGAAGAGCGGCCGGCAGAAGCGCCGCTGGAGCCGGAGGTGCTCGCGCCGGAGGTGCTTCCGGCCGAGGAGGTCGAGACCACGCTCCCCGTCCCGGTGGAGCGCGACCTCACCCGGGCCGACGCGCTGCAGCGCTACATGGCCGAAGTGGCGCGCCACCCGCTGCTCACGCGCGAGGAGGAGCACGATCTCGCGGTGAAGTTCCAGGAGACGCACGATCCGGACATCGCCTATCGCCTGGTGACCGCGAACCTGCGCCTGGTGGTCAAGATCGCCCACGAGTACCGGCGCGCGGCCTTCAACCTGCTCGATCTCATCCAGGAAGGAAACGTGGGGTTGATGCACGCGGTGCAGAAGTACGATCCCTTCCGCGGCGTCAAGCTCTCCTCCTACGCCGCGTGGTGGATCCGCGCGTACATCCTGCGCTACCTGATGGACAACTGGCGCATGGTCAAGCTCGGGACCACGCAGGCGCAGCGCAAGCTCTTCTTCAACCTGCGCAAGGAGCAGGAGAAGCTGCTCTCGCAGGGCTTCGAGGCCGCGCCGCGGCTGCTCGCCGAGCGGCTCGACGTGAGCGAGCAGGACGTGCGCGAGATGGACCAGCGCCTCGGCAACGACGAGTTCTCGCTCGATGCGCCGGTGGCGGCCGGCTCGGACGAGGGCCGGCAGACGCACGGCGACCGGCTGGTGCAGGCCGGGGCGCCGGTGGACGAGCAGCTCGCCGACGAAGAGCTGCGCCGCATCTTCAAGGACAAGCTCGCCGAGTTCGGCAGGACGCTGACGGCGGAGAAGGACCGCTTCCTCTTCGAGAACCGCATCGCGCCCCCCGAGGACAAGGAGCCGATGACGCTGCAGGAGGTCGGCGACAAGTGGGGAGTGACGCGGGAGCGCGCGCGGCAGCTCGAGGCCCGCCTGACGGAGCGGCTGCGGGACTACCTCCGGCGCGAGCTGCCCGATTTCGCGCAGCTCTCGGTGAAGGAGGAGCCGTGAGGCACCCCTGGCTGCGGCCGCGCGTCGCCATGCCGGTGGCAGCGGCGGTGGCCGCGGTGCAGTTGCCCTTCCTGCATGCGGCGCTGCGCGGGGCGGCGGAGGTCCGCGCAGCCGTCCCCTACGAGGACACCTTCGAGCGCGCCACGCTCGGCGACGCCTGGTGGTCCAACGGCGGGCTCTGGCGCATCGCCTCGGGCCAGCTCTTCTCGCCGGGAGTGGGCAACAACCCGCTCTGGCTCAAGGCGCGCCTGCCGCCCGACGTGCGGGTGGAGTTCGACGTGCGCAGCGAAGGCGCCGACGGCGACATCAAGTGGGAGATGTACGGCGACGGCCGCAACCACTCCACCGGCTACGTCTTCCTCTTCGGCGCCTGGCACAACCGCGAGTCGCGCATCTGCAAGCTGGACGAGCATGCCCTGACGCAGGACGAGCAGCGGGCGCAGCTCGCCGCCCAGGCGCGGCCCTTTCCGCGGCAGCTGGATCTCTTCGACCGGCTGCGCGAGCCCTTCGTGGAGTGGGCCGCGAGGCGGGACCTCGCGCGCATGGAGCGTGGCGACTACTGGGACAGGGACAGGGCCTTCGTGGTCAAGCGCAGCGACCTCAAGGTGGAGCGCGGGCGCACCTACCACATGGTGGTCACCAGACAGGGCGGCACCCTTCGCTGGGAGCTGGACGGCAACATCGCCCTGGAGCTGGTGGACCCCGCGCCGCTCTCGGGCACCGGCCACGACCGCTTCGGCTTCTCCAGCTGGTCGAACGACACCTGGTTCGACAACCTGCGGATCACGCCGCTCTAGGTCCGACGCTCGTCAGTCAAGTGGGCAACAGGGCCTGGACCCGAAGAGCCTCCTGCCCGATCCGGGCTGGCAGCCGGTTCAACCGGTTGAACTGCGGCTGGAGCTCGTTCAACCGGCTGAACTGCGGGAAGCGGCCGAGTTCAACCGGTTGAACTGCCAGGGGACCGGGTTCAACCGGTTGAACCTCCGCGCCTGGCCCGGTGACGCGCCGCGAGGCCAACCCATGCAGCCGCCGGCCTGAATGCCTCCAGTCCTCTTCATGCCGGCAGTATCCCGCGGGCCTCTGACATCAGAGGCCCGCGCGCGCCATCGCGACACGTCGCCGCCGCGCGCACTGCTCGCGGACGCGACACCGAACCCGCATGCCGTGAACCGATCGGTATCGGCGCTAGGACCCGTTGGTGGCGAAGTACATCAGCATCAGGCCGAGCAGGATCACGAAGGCCACCGCGGAGGCGATGGGGCCGTGGTCGATGTCGGTCCGGTCGAGCAGGTCGCCCGCTTCCGCCCTGGCCTGCACGGACGACTCCTTCGCGCGCAGCACCCGCTTCGCTTCGCTGCGCGCGCCCGCGTAGTCGCCCTGGGCGTACAGCTCGCGCGCCCTGGCCAGCTCGGGCGCCTGCGTGCCGTCGCCCACCCGGGCGGCGTCGGGAACGTATTCGCGCTTCGCCGGCTGGGTGAAGAGCGCCGGCGCGACGGGGGAATCGTTGGCGGTGCCGGGCACCGTGGCCCGGGCCGCGGTGGAGGACTGGGTGTTCTGGGCCATGTCGGCCAAAACTACCCGAGGCGGCTTGCGCCCGCAAGGACGGGAATGCGGGCATTCGCTGTCGGTTGATCGAGTGGCCACAGCCTTTCCCGGTTACGATTCCCCCTCTGATGGTCTCGCGCCGAACACTGCTCGCACTGCCGCTCCTGCTCGCCGCACGCCGCGCGCTTGCCTTCGGCGAGCAGGCCCGCTTCGCCTTCGCGCAGGTGCGGCACGGCGGCCGCTGGGACGTGCGCCCGGACGGGCTCTCCCGGCTCTCCTGGGAGATCTCCAAGCGCACCAGCATCGAGACCTCTCCGGTGGTCAAGGCCATCGGCCTCGCCGATCCGGACCTGTTCCGCTACCCCTTCGCGGTGCTCTCGTCGGATCAGGCCGTCCCCGCTCCGGCCGATGCCGAGATCGCCGAGCTGCGCCGGTATCTCAGCTACGGCGGCTTCCTCTTCGTCGACGACGCCAGCGCCAGCCGCGGCGGCGCCTTCGAGCAGTCGGCCCGCCAGCTCGTCTCCCGGGTGGTGCCGGGGGGAAAGCTCGGCAAGGTCCCGCGCGATCACGTGCTCTACAAGTCGTTCTACCTGCTCGACGGGCCGGCAGGACGCGCGGCGTCCTCGCCCGACCTGGAAGGCCTGGAGCTGGGTGGCCGCCTCGCGGTGCTCTATTCCGGCAACGATCTGGTCGGCGCGTTCGCGCGCGACTCCTTGGGGAGCTGGGAATTCGAGGTGTCGCCCGGAGGCGAGCTGCAGCGCGAGAAGTCCATCCGCCTGGGCGTGAACATCGCCATGTACTCCCTG
>DATDMU010000526.1:0-12815 GCA_036518615.1 Myxococcales bacterium | reverse complement strand
GCCGAGCGGTACGACATCGTCATCGACTTCTCCCGCTACAACGTCGGCGACAAGGTGTGGATGGTCAACCTCTGCGAGCACCAGAACGGCAAGAAGCCGTCCAAGGACCTCTCGCTCGCGGACGCGCTGGCCGGCAACTCGTCCGACCCGGCGGTGGGCAAGTTCCTCGAGTTCCGCATCGTGCGCGACCCGGCCCAGCCCGACGTGAGCCAGGTGCCCGCGGTGATGATCCCCAACCCGGACCTCTCCAAGGTGGTCGTCTCGCGGACGCGCACCTTCGAGTTCGGCTCGGGCGGAACGCAGACCCTGGCTGCGAGCCAGACCAACTTCACGGGCCCCTGGGGCGTCAAGACCGACAACCAGGGCGCGATGCTGAACGCCGACTACGGCCGCGTCTCCGCGGCGCCGAAGTACGGCACCCGCGAGATCTGGACCATCAAGAACGGCGGCGGCGGCTGGGACCACCCCATCCACATCCACTTCGAAGAGGGCCAGATCCTCGCTCGCGACGGCAGCTCCGCCAACGTTCCCGCCTGGGAGAAGGGCCGCAAGGACGTCTACCGGCTGCGGCCGGGAGGCAGCGTCACCCTGACCATGCAGTTCCGCGACTGGGGCGGCACGTTCATGGAGCACTGCCACAACACCGTCCACGAAGACAACGCCATGCTCATCCGCTGGGAGATCGACGACGGTGGAGCGCCGTTCATGCGCCCGCTGCCGACGCCCATCGCGACTCCGCAGGGTGTGACCTTCCTCCCGCCTGACGAAGTCCTGCCGACGGCGCTGTGAGGAACCGACCCATGACCAGGAACAATCTCTCAACGAATTCCGTGCCGGAGCGAACCATGAAGACGCGTCGACTCTCCCGTGGCCTTGCAGGACTCATCGGGCTGAGCCTCTCGCTGGCAGTGAGCGCAGCGTGGGCCCAGGCCACCTCCTTCTCCTCCTTCACCTTCACCCTCGCGGGGACGGTGGCCGGCGGGTCGGAGGCCCTCAACTGCTCGGGGCCGGTGAAGGTCACGGCGATGATCGTGAAGGATCCGAGCATGCCGCCCAACTCCATCGTCTCCCTCGACACGCGGCTGTTGTCGTGCAAGGGCGCGACGTCGGGGACCACCTACCTGAACTCGGGCCAGGCCACCCTGACCCGGCTGCTCGGGCCCACCGACCAGGTCCAGGCGGCGATCTCCCTCTACCCGAACACTCCGGGCGGCTTCATGCAGGCCCGGACGGGGCTCGCGACGTTGAACCTCAGCTACAACGTCACGGCGGGAGCTCTGGTGGGGGTCAGCGGCACTCTGGCTGGCCAGTAGTCCCGCATCCTGGGGGGGAGCAGATGCAGGTACTTCTGAGAACCCGCATTCTGGCGGTTGCGCTGCTGTCCGGCGCAACCGCCCTGCTTCTTCCGCGCGCCGCTGCAGCCGGCGGCGCGTGGGGAGCAGATTATTTTCCCAACGTTCCCTTGACCACGCAGGACGGAAAGGTCGTGC
This sequence comes from Myxococcales bacterium, assembly GCA_036518615.1. GTDB lineage: Bacteria > Myxococcota > Myxococcia > Myxococcales > 40CM-4-68-19 > 40CM-4-68-19. The sequence goes on along the minus strand of DATDMU010000526.1, from coordinate 11,325 downwards.
ACTTCTACGACGACCTGGTCAAGGGCAAGGCGGTGGCCATCAACCTGATGTACACGCACTGCAGCGGGAACTGCCCGCTGGAGACGGCGCGGATGGCGCAGGTGCAGAAGCTGCTCGGCGACCGGGTGGGGAAGGAGATCTTCTTCTACTCGATCACCGTGGAGCCGGACCGTGACACGCCGGAGGTGCTGAAGGCGTACGCGGCGCGATACCACGTCCAGCCGGGGTGGCTGTTCCTCACCGGCAAGATGGACGACATCAAGCTGATCAGCAGGAAGCTGGGGCTCTCGTCCCTGACCGACGGATCGGACAAGGACGGACACCAGCCGACCCTGATGATCGGCAACGAGGGCACCGGGCAGTGGATGCGGAACTCCGCGGTGGACAACCCGCGGTTCCTCGCCACCACCATGATCAGCTTCCTCGAGGGGTTCAAGGGGCAGAAGGTAAAGAGCTACGCCGACCTCGACCTCAAGGAAGTGGGCAAGGGCGAGTACCTCTTCAAGACGCGGTGCTCGGCCTGCCACACCATCGGCGCGGGCGATGCCACCGGGCCCGACCTCAAGGGCGTGACGGCCCGGCGCGACCGCGCCTGGGTCAAGCGCTACATGATCGAGCCGGACAAGATGCTGGCGGAAGGAGACAGGATCGCGACCGAGCTGTTCGGCAAGTACAGGAACGTCCGCATGCCCAACCTGGATCTGCGCAACGACGACGTGGACGCGCTGGTCACGTACATCGAGGGCAAGTCGAAGGCGCCGGCAGGGCACCACGCGTCGGCGTCGCTGCACTGACGGACGCGGAGTCTGTGGGGAGGCGCGCCACCGTTGAACGGGCGCGGTGGCGCGCGAAGGCGGCGCGTGGGTTGCCGTCGGCGCGGCAGCCCACGCGCCGTCAGTATGCCCAGGGCACCTTGCGGAAGTCCGGGTCGCGCTTTTCCAGGAAGGCATCGCGGCCCTCGCGCGCCTCGTCGGTGCCGTAGGCAAGGCGAGTGGCCTCGCCGGCGAAGATCTGCTGCCCGACCAGGCCGTCGTCGATCAGGTTGAAGGCGAACTTGAGCATCCGCTGCGCGGTGGGGCTCTTGCCGCAGATCTTCTTCGCCCACGAGAGCGCGGTGCGTTCCAGCTCGGCGTGCGGCACCACGCGGTTGACCATGCCCATGCGGTGCGCGTCGTCGGCGGAGTATTCGTCGCCGAGGAAGAAGATCTCGCGGGCGAACTTCTGGCCCACCTGCCGCGCGAGGTAGGCGGATCCGTAGCCGCCGTCGAAGCTGGCCACGTCGGCGTCGGTCTGCTTGAAGCGGGCGTGCTCGCGGCTGGCGAGGGAGAGATCGCAGACCACGTGTAGGCTGTGCCCGCCGCCCGCGGCCCAGCCGGAGACGGCGCAGATCACCACCTTGGGCATGAAGCGGATGAGCCGCTGCACCTCGAGGATGTGCAGGCGCCCGGCGCGCGCGGGATCCACGCTCTCCTGCGTGTCGCCTGCCGCGTACTTGTAGCCGTCCTTGCCGCGGATGCGCTGGTCGCCTCCCGAGCAGAACGCCCAGCCGCCGTCCTTCGGCGAAGGGCCGTTGCCGGTGAGCACGACGCAGCCCACGTCGGAGGACATGCGCGCGTGATCGAGGGCGCGGTAGAGCTCGTCCACCGTCCGCGGCCGGAAGGCGTTGCGCACCTCGGGGCGGTTGAAGGCAACGCGCACCGCGCCCGTCTCCACCGCGCGGTGGTAGGTGATGTCGGCGAAGTCGAAGCCGGGCACCGCGCGCCAGGCGGCGGGGTCGAACAGCTCGGATACCATGTGCTTCCTCCGCATTGGAGACGTCGTGTGCACGACTACCGCGGCGGAGGCCGGCGGACAACACGGCGGCGATTACTGGTACGGGACGAATCCCGCCCAGGAGGCGTTCACCGGCCGGACTGCACCGAACGGCGTCGGATTCTTGCAGACGCACAGACGACGCCCGACAGGAATGAAATAACGCCCGCCGGCCATCGCGAGCGGAAAGGCTTCGAGACTGCTGCCTGGATCGGAAAGGGCGATGAGGACGTCGAAGTCCACGGTGGTGGATGAGATGCCCGACGACCTGCAACTCACCGTGCAGTCTGTACCCGCCGGCACCGTGTAGAACCACGTCACGCCGTCTGTGGACCGCACGGTCTCCAGGACCCTGGCGTCAGTCAGCACGAACGGGCCCTCCGCCACGCCGCACGCCGGCCCGCAGCCTTTCGACGTGCCGGTGACGAGTCGAGTGCCGTCGGTGGAAGCGGTCGCGACCGAACCCGCGACCAGCATCGTGCCGGCATCGGCGACGACGGCGGGGGCGAAGAGCTGGCCGGGCGGACCCACCGGGCCTTGATCGCCGGGGGCGCCGCGGATGCCTGGGGGTCCCGTCGCGCCGAGGGGCCCGGTCGCGCCGGTCGCGCCGGTTGGACCGACGGGGCCGGCGGCGCCGGTGGGCCCGATCGGTCCCAGCGGGCCTTGGAGTCCCATCGGGCCCGTGGGCCCTTGTGGTCCGACGGGACCGGCAACGCCGGCAGGGCCCCCAGGCCCGAGCTCGCCGGGCGGACCCGGGACTCCCTGGGGACCCTGGGGACCCTGCGGCCCGGCGGGACCCTGGGATCCCTGCGCGCCCGGATCGCCTTTCGCGCCTGGCTGGCCCGGCGGACCTTGCGGACCCGCCACTTGATCGGACGCTCCGTTGCACGAGACGAGCGCAGATACCGCAATGGCCGCCAACGGGTTCCGCAATCGCATGATGGTTTCCCCTCGGAGATCGGGGAAACGCTAAGCGGAAATCAATCCCGGGGTCAATTGCGGCAAAATTACGCGCGTCGTCGCGCGGGTTTGCGCGGCGGCGGCGCGGAGCCGTCGCGGTCCAGCTCGATTCCGAAGATGCCCTCCAGCGAGGCGCCGTCGAGATCGGAAGGGGCGGCCACCGGAACGCTGCCTGCGACGAGGTCGTTCAGGTCCAGCTTGCGCAAGGTGAAGAACAGCTCCGGGCTGCGATCGAGGCGCGCGCCGACCCCGTAGAGGACCGCCGCGATGTGCTTGCACATGCCGGCGAAGTCGGGGCAGGAGCAGTCGAACTCGATCTCCGCCGGCGCGGGAAAGAGTCCTCCCTTGCGATCGACCAGCGCGCGCAGCACCGGCTCCGGAACGCGGCCCGAAAGCAGCTCGATGGCGGAATCCACCTTCCCGGCGCAGCTGGAGATGACGCCCTTCCAGCGCTTGCGCGGGAGGCGGCGGATGCGGACCGAGACCTCGTACAGGGAGCTGCCCGCCACCAGCGCGTTCACGCTGCCGGCGGCGATCTTCAGATCCAGCACCGCGCCGCTGCGCAGGTAGGTGCGGCCGCGGGGGAGGCGGTTCGCGAGATCGCTGTAGCTCTCCAGATTGGTGCACCACGCCTTGCCCCAGAACGACGCGGCGATGCGGGTGCCGGCCACGCGGACGGGATCGAGCTTGCGCCCTTTCTTCTCCAGCTTCTTCGCCTGCAGGAGCGCCTTGGCGCGCCGCTCGGCGACGGAGACATACGGTGGATAGGCTCCGTCGAATCGCCAGAACGCCATGCGCCCCATCATGCGGCTTCTTCCAGGGCGCGCGTCAAGTCGAGGGAGACGGTGCGCAACAGCTCCGCATCGGTCATCTCGGTGAGGCGGGCCTCGGCGCCGCCTTCGAGAAGCTGCTCGGCGAGGCCCTTCTTGCCGGCGAGCATGGCGTCGATCTTCTCCTCCACCGTGCCGCGGCAGACGAACTTGTGCACCAGCACGTTGCGCTTCTGGCCGATGCGGAAGGCGCGGTCGGTGGCCTGCGCCTCCACCGCAGGGTTCCACCAGCGGTCGAAGTGGATGACGTGGGAGGCCTCGGTGAGGTTGAGGCCGGTGCCGCCCGCCTTCAGCGAGAGGACGAAGAAGGGCGCCTCGCCGCCCTGGAATCGCCTGACCAGCGCCTGGCGCTCCCGCACCGGCGTCGCGCCGTGCAGCACCAGCCCCTCCGCCCCGAACACCCCTTCGAGGAAGGCGGCGAGCGGCCCGGTCATCTCGCGGAACTGGGTGAAGACCAGCGCCTTCTCCTGGCGCGAGGCGATCTCCTCGCAGAGGTCGCGCAGCCGCGCGAACTTGCCGCTGGCCGACGGCTCGAACTTCCCGTCGCGCAGCCAGTGCGAGGGATGGTTGCAGATCTGCTTGAGCCGCAGGAGCGAGGCGAGCACCAGGCCGCGCCGCTCGATGCCCTTTGCGCCCTGGAGCGAGCGCGCCAGGTCCTCCACCGCCTGCTGGTAGAGCGCGCCCTGCTTCTGGCTGAGGCCGCAGAAGGCGGTCACCTCGGTCTTGTCGGGAAGGTCGCCGATCACGCTCTTGTCCGTCTTCAGGCGGCGCAAGAGGTAGGGCCGCGTCAGCTCGCGCAAGGGGCCGTAGCCGCGGCCCTCGAGCTTCTTGACGAAGCGGCCGAAGGCCTTGGCGGACCCGAGCAGGCCGGGGTTGAGGAAGTCGAAGATCGACCAGAGATCGAGCGGACGGTTCTCCACCGGCGTGCCGGTCAGCGCGATGCGGACCCGCGCCTTCAGCGCCTTGACCGCGCGGGTCTGGCGGGCGGAGGGATTCTTGATCGCCTGCGCCTCGTCGAGGATGGCGGCGTCCCAGGCGAAACCGGCGAGCGAAGGCGTGCGCGGGAGCATGCCGTAGGTGGTGAGGACGAGATCGTGGCTCGCGAGCTTTTCCGGCGTGAGCGACTCCGGATCGCCCGCGGAGGGATGGGCGACGAGAACGCGCAAGGACGGAGCGAAGCGCGCGATCTCCGCCGTCCAGTTGCCGAGGAGCGAGGCCGGCGCCACGAGAAGGCTGGGCGCGCGAAGGGCTTTGCGCCGTGCGAGCAGGAAGGCGAGCACCTGCACCGTCTTGCCGAGGCCCATGTCGTCGGCGAGGCAGGCGCCGAGGCCCAGGCCGGCGGCGAACGAGAGCCAGCGCGCGCCGACTTCCTGGTACGGGCGCAGGCGCGTGCGCAGCTCGCCTTCGGGAAGCGCATCCGGGAGCGCCGCCGGGCTGCGCAGTCCGGCGAGCGCCTGCGCGAGCCACGGTCCTGCGTGCACCTGGGACCAGTCCGCGACCGCGCCCTCGAGCGGAGCGGGGGCGTCGCCTGCGCTCTCCGCGCCGGCGAGCAGGCGCATCGCTTCCAGCAGCGTGAACGAGCCTTCCTTCGCGGCGCGCTGCGCCTGTCTCCAGTGCGCGAGGACCTGGTCCAGCTTCTCGCGATCGATCTCCACCCAGCGGCCGCGCACCAGCGCGAGGCCCTCGTGCTGCGCGCGCAGCGCCTCCCATTCCGCCTCGCTGAGCGGTTCGCCCTCGAGCGCGAGCCGCACGTCGAAGTCCACCAGCGCTTCCAGTCCCAGCGCGGAGGGCCTCTTGTCGCCCACCGTCACCTCCACGCCGACGCGCGGCCGCCTCTTCCACCAGTCGGGGATGCGGACCACCACGCCGGCCGCCTCCAGCCGCGGCGTCTCGCGCAGGAAACGGAGCGCATCGGCCGGCGTCCAGGAGAGGGTGCGGAAGACGTCGCCCCTGTCCACCAGCTCCTGGACGAACCCGCCCTGCGCCGCGGCGCGCTGGACCGGCACCAGCAGCCGGAGCAGCGCGGCCTTGTCGCCCTGGAAATCGCGCAGCGCCTGGCCGAGCGGGCGGTGCTGCGGGCGCGCCTGCGGCGAAAGGCGCGTGGTGTAGGTGGCGAGGAAGGCGAAGGGGCGCGCCTCGTCCGCCTTGTTCTCCGCCAGGTGGAAGCAGACGCGGCCCACCACGCTCCAGGCGGGATTGCGCGCTGCGAACCATTCCTCGAGCGGAGCGCCGCGCAGATCGGCGCGAAAGGCGGAGGCGAGCGCCTGCCAGAGCCGCTCCAGCGCGGCCGCGTCGAGGTATTCGCCGCCGGTCAGCGGCGGAGCGGCGGCGGCGCGTCGCGCCAGCTCGTCGCGTGGAGGGGGAAGGTCTGCTTCGGAGTGCGCGGCCCGGGTCAGGAACAGCGCGGCGAGGTCGCGGAAGAAGGCGGCGCTGGGCGGCAGCGGCTCGCCGGGATGGCGCGCGGCGAGCTGCACGAGCGCGTGCGCCATGCCATGCTCGAGGTCGGCGCGGAACGCCTGTACGACGGCGGCGGGCGCGAGGTCTTCGGCATGCGCGTCGAGGTGGACCTCGCCCGCGGGCGTCAGCGCGAGGGCGAACGGTGCGTCGGCGGCGGACACTCCGCATGCATACCAAACGCTCTTCCCCTGCTGTGGAGATCGGTGCCACCATCGGCCGATGACGCACCTCGCGGCGCTTCTCGCCCTTGCTCTCGCTGCGCCCCCGTTCCACGTGCGGATGGAGACCACGCGCGGGCCCGTCGTCATCGAAGTGATTCCCGGCTGGGCGCCCCGCGCGGCGGCCCGCTTTCGCGAGCTGGTGCTGGGCGGCTATTACGACGACACCCGCTTCTTCCGCGTGGTGAAGGGGCGCTGGGCCCAGTTCGGCATCAGCGGCGATCCGAAGGTGGCGCAGAAGTGGCGGACCGCCACCTTCCCGGACGAGACGGGCCCCCGGCAGCCGAACCTGCGCGGGACCGTGGCGTTCGCGTTCGCCGCGGCGGGCGGCCGCACGACGCAGGTGTTCGTCAACCTCGCCGACAACCAGCGGCTGGACGCGCAGGGATTCGCTCCGTTCGGGCGCGTGGTGCAGGGGATGGAGAACGTCGACGCGCTCTACGGCGGATATGGCGAGGAGTCCGGCGGCGGCATCCGCGGCGGAAAGCAGCAGCCGCTCTTCGAGGGCGGCAACGCCTGGCTGGACGCGCACTTCCCGAGGCTGGATCGGATCCTGCGCGCGCGGATCGAGCCCTGAAGCGCGCTCATCGCCGCCGCCTGCGCGCGCTCGCTCTTCCCCGCGCGGCGCTGGGTGCCAGTCCTTCGAGAAAGGCGTCGATCACCGCATCGGCGAACTCATCGTCGAGCGCTGCTCCGGTGAAGAGGAACCGATAGAACAATGGGCCGTTGAAGAGGTCGAGCGCCACCTCCAGGTCGACCCCCTTGCGCAGCTCGCGGCGCCCCTGCGCGCGGCGAAGCACCTCGATCATCGCGTCGTGGCGCGCCTTGTAGAAGCTGCCGCGCACGACCGCCGCGATGCGCTGGCTGCGCGCCATCGCCGCCACCAGCCCCGAGAGCAGGCCGCGGGTGGCCGGGTCCGCGTAGAGCGAGCGCTGCTCGCGCATCAGCGCCCGCAGATCGGCGCGCGCGTCGCCGGTGTCCGGCACCGGGATGGCGCGCATGATCTGCTCCAGCGCCTCGCAGACCAGCGGCTCCTTTGCCTTCCATCTCCGGTAGACGGTGGCCTTCCCCACTCCGGCGCGTGCTGCGATCGCGTCCATCGCGACCGCGTCGTAGCCGACCTCGCGGACGAGCTCGATGGCCGCGGCGAGGATGGCCTGGTGCGCCCTCTCGCTGCGGGGGCGGCCGCGGCGCGCTGCCTTCTTCATGGGACCTCCCGGGACTGCGTCATGCGATACACAACCGTCTCGGAATTGCCTTGATCCGAGACTGTAGAGTATCGTAATTCCATCCCCATGACGCACGCATCCAGGGCGGAATTCGAGGCGGCGCGCGAGGCGGAGGGGCCGGAGGCGGTCTCGCTCTGGCGCGTGCTGCGCGGCTACAGGCCCGATCCGCTCCAGCGCTGGACCTCGCTGCGCGAGCGCCATGGCGACGTGGCCGGCTATCGCGTCGGGTTCACCGACGTGTGTTTCGTCTCCAGCGCCGAGGGCGCGCGGCGCGTGCTGCAGGAGAACGCGGGGAACTACACCAAGGACCACCCCGCCTACGCGATGATCCGCCGGCTGGTCGGCAACGGCCTGCTGACCAGCGAGGGCAGCTTCTGGCTGCGGCAGCGGCGGCTTGCCCAGCCCGCCTTCCACCGGGAGCGCATCGCGGGCATGGCCGGACAGATGGTGGCCGCGGCGGTGGAGATGGCCGCCGCCTGGGAGCGCCTTTCCGCCCGAGGAGAGCCGGTGCCGATGGCCGGCGAGATGTCCAGGCTCACCCTCAAAGTGGCGGGCGAGGCGCTCTTCGGCACGCAGCTCGGCGAGACGACGGCGCGCGTGGCGGCGGCGTGGGACGTGCTCAACCGCCAGCTCGTGGAGCGCTTCAACCGCAGGCGCCTTTTCCCGCCGGTGCTTCCCACCAGGTACGACCGCGATTTCCGCAAGGCGCGGCGGACCATGCTGGAGATCGTGGAGGAGATCATCGCGCAGCGGCGCGCCCGGGGCGGACAGACCGCGGACCTGCTCTCGATGCTGATGCACGCGCGCGACGAGGAGACCGGCGAGCAGATGACCGACGCCCAGCTCCGCGACGAGGTGGCGACCATGATGCTGGCCGGCCACGAGACGACCGCGATCGCGCTCTCCTGGACGTGGGCGCTGCTGGACCGCCATCGCCACGCGCGCGCCGGGCTCGACGCCGAATTGACCCGGGTGCTCGCGGGGCGGCTGCCCACCGCGGAGGATGTCTCCAGGCTCCGCTATACGCGGGCAGTCATCGAGGAATCGATGCGGCTGTATCCACCTGCGTGGATCCTGCACCGCCGCACGGTGGAGGACGACGTGGTGTGCGGCCGGCGGATCCACCGCGGAGCGGTCGTGGTGATGTCGCCGATGATCCTTCACCGCCATCCGGCGTACTGGGAGCGGCCGGACGAGTTCCTGCCCGCGCGCTGGGAGGATGCCGAGGCGGAGAAGAGGCGCCCGCGGTTCGCGTATCTCCCCTTCAGCGCGGGACCGAGGCAGTGCATCGGCAACGGCTTTGCGATGATGGAGGCGGTGCTGGTTCTCGCCGTGCTGGCACAGAGGTTCGATCCCAGGCTCGCCGATGGCTACGAATTGAAGCCGCAGTACCTGGTGACGCTGAGGCCGGCGCTCGGACTCCCCATGCGGATCGAGGGGGTTGCGCTTTCGCCTCGTCGTCATTTTGGTCTGCAGGAAGGCGTGAACCGACATTCCTGAAGGTCGATCGCATCCGTCGTTGGCGCCGCGGGCACGGCTGCCCGACCTCGGCGAATTTCCGGCTCCGCGAGAGTCCGACAACGAGAGGAAGCGGGCGTCACGGTGCTGCTGGGCGATCGCGCCGTCGGCTGAGTCGCGCTCCTGGCGCGGCACGCTGTCGAGGCTGGGCTCCTGCCCCTTGCCGCGCCTGCACCCCGAGTCGCCCGGAGTGCTCGCGATCGGGCAGGTGGTCGCGGTCGCGGAGCGGCCGGCGGCCGTCGCGCCGAAATGGGACCGCTTATCGCACTCGCGGACGCCAGAGCGGGTAGTCGAGGCCGGCGAGCCGGTTGATGGCGATGGCCTGGACGACCAGGAGCGCCAGCGCCACTTCGATGAGGACCAGATGCGGCGGCCGGACGATGGCGCCCAGCGAGATGATGAGGGTGGTCGCGCCTGCCGGCGGATGGGCCGCCTTGAAGAGGATCATCAGCGCGCCGGTGGCCGCGAGCGAGAGCGCCGCCGCGAGCACGCGCGGCGCGGTGACTCCGAGGGCGAGCGCGGAGCCCGCGTGCTGGAGGTCGAGCAGGACCAGCGAGGCGTAGCCACAGGCGATGCCGATGGCATGGCCGATCAGCGCGTGGTGCGGCGAGGCGCTCGGCGCTCTGGGATCGAAGAAGAAGAGGAAGGCGGTGGGGCCCAGCGAAGGAAAGACGAAGGGCGTGCCGGTGGCGAGCGCCAGGAGCGAGAGCAGCCCGATGGTGACGAACCCGTTCACGAACATGAACGCCGCCCAGACCTTCCGCTCGTCGAACCGCTGCAGGAGCCAGGTGACGCGCAGGCGCGCGGCGATGCCGCGGACCACCTCCGGCTCGAAGAGCGTGAGCGGCGCCTCGCGGATCTGCGCGTCAGGCATGCGGGTCGCTGCGGCGGCGGCGCCGGTCGAAGTCCACCACGTACCAGAGCAGCCCCGCATTGACGGCGAAGAGCAGGAGCGAGGCGATGGACGCCGGCACCGCCAGCCGCGCCTGCCGGCTCAGCGCAGCGTCCAGCGCGGCGGCGAGCAGCCAGAGCTGGATGATGACCATCACCGCGATGAGAAGGCAGATGCCGGTGAAGAGGGTGGTGCCCTGGCGCCCGGTCTCCATCTAGTGCACCGCCGTCGAGGTTGCGTAAATTCGAGCGCCGATCAGCGGCGCGCTGCTTCCTCGCTCGTCGGTTGAATACGGCTTGGTATTCGCCCTACTCGCTCGTCGCATCGCTTGCTCCTCGGCGCTCTCGGTTTTGACGCCACCTCGACGGCGCTGCACTAGACCTCGATCCCGACGGCGTAGATGCCGTCCGGCCCTTCCTCGAGCAGCACCCGCGGCAGCCTCCGCGTGGGCGGTCCCGCGGTGACGCGGCCGTCGGCACAATCGAAGTGGCCCTCGTGGCAGGGACAGTCCAGCTCGGCGGAGCCCTGCCTGTGAACCACCGCACAGGAGAGGTGCGTGCAGATCTGGGAGTACGCCACCAGCGCGCCACTGGCGAGCCGGACCAGGATGCAGGGGTCCTCGTCGGTCGGGTAGCGGAAGAGCAGCGATCCGCCCCGCTCGACCCGCGCCGCGCCTTCGATGCGGCGCCTCTCCATGCGGCCCTGCGGCCGGAGGCGGTCGCCGATGACGGCCACCCCGGCGGTGGCGAGGACGATGGTGCCGGAACCGAGCGTGAGGAACTTGGCCAGCTCGCGCCGGGTGACGTAATGGTCCTCGTCCCAGAGGATGGGAAAGTCCTGCCTCCAGCGGGGCGCGTCGCTCACGGAGATCCCTCCAGCAGCGCCGCCACGTCGAACGGCTCGTGGGGGCGGCCGCCGAGTTGCACCAGGTCGGGCCGCACCTCGCGCGTCGCCGGCGGGACCACGGTGAACACCTTGGTCTCCACCACCTCGTCTCCGAAGACCCAGCGGTTCACGGCGCTGCCCCGCCGCGTGCGCTCGATCTCCTCCAGCGTGGTGAAGGCCAGCGCCTGCGAGGGGCAGACGGTCGCGCACATGGGCCGCTTGCCGGCGCTGGTGCGGTCGTAGCAGTAGTCGCACTTCATCATCTGGTCGATGGCGCCGTAGTAGTTCGGCACCCCGAAGGGGCAGGCGAGCACGCAGTTGGAGCAGCCGATGCAGCGCGGCTTGAGCGCGCTCTGGGTCACGCCGTCCGGTGTCTGCTTGATGGCGTCGGCAGGGCAGACGCGCGCGCAGATGGGATCCTTGCAGTGCATGCAGATCTGCGGCGCGGTCTGCACCGTGTCGCCGCCGCCGATCTGCTCGAGGTGGATCATCGAGCGGCCCCGGTGCGTGTCGCACTCCTCGCA
>DATDMU010000525.1:0-4721 GCA_036518615.1 Myxococcales bacterium | reverse complement strand
TGATGGGCGTGGGCGGGTCGGTCTTGGCCGGCGTGGGCGCTGCCATGGGCGAGGAGATGTTCTGGCTGCACGATGCCGGCCGCGCCATGATCCTGGAAGGGATGTTCACCGGGTTCGTGCTGGGAGTGGGCGGCATGCTGCTGCCGGTGATCACGCGCGCGGTGCCGCCGCTTGCCTCGGCCTCTTCCGCGAGCGCGAAGCTGTGGCACCTCGCGGCGGGGCTCGCGTTCATCGCCACCTTCTTCGTCGAGGCGCTGCTCTCGGTGCGGCTCGGGTTCGCGCTGCGCGCCGCCATCGTGCTCGCGGTGCTGCTCCTGTCCGCGGAGATCTGGCGGCGGCCCACGGTGCCCGGCCTGCACCGCCGCTTCATCTGGACGGCGGCGTGGATGCTCCCGCTCGGCTACGCCTGCGTGGCGCTCTTCCCCCAGTATCCCAAGGCCGGGCTCCACGTGGTGTTCATCGGCTGCTTCGGGCTGCTCGCGCTCTGCATCTCCACCCACGTGGTGCTGTCGCACGGCGGCCACGAGAAGATCCTCTTCACGCAGCCGTGGCCGGTGGCGCTGATGGGCGCGCTGATCTTCGCGGCATTGCTCCTGCGCGTGCTGGTCAACGTGGACGCGGCGCACGTCTATCGCTGGCTCGGTGCCGCGGCGGCGACGTTCCTCTGCGCGACGCTGGTGTGGGCGGCGTTCCTCGTCTTCTCCGTGCGCAGGCGAAGCTGACCCGGGATCAGCCGCGCAGCAGCCTCTCCACCGCCGCCTCGTCGCCCTTCTCCATCGCCGCCTCGATGAGGAGGCTCTCCTTGTCGCGGTAGATGGAGGCCACCGCCAGCACCCGCCCCGCCTGCCGGTAGGCGACGAGGCAGTTGCGCTCCTGCACGCTGCCGGTGACGGTCAGGGAGTCCCAGCCCTCCGCGTATCCCACGTAGTTGATGGGGACGTCGTAGTGCTGGCTCCAGAAGAAGGGCACGTCGCTGAAGGGAACGCGCGCGCCGAGCATGGCCCGCGCGGCGTGCTGCCCGTGGCGCTCGGCCACCACCCAGTGCTCCACGCGCAGGACGCGGCCGCTGCGCGGCTCGGGAAAGCGCGCGATGTCGCCCGCCGCCCAGATGTCCTCCACGCTGGTGCGCAAAGTCGCGTCCACCACCACGCCCTTCTGCACCGCAAGCCCGGCCTGCTCCGCGAGCTGGAGGCGAGGCCGCACGCCCACTCCCATCACCACCAGATCCGCCGGCAACGTCTTGCCGTCGTCCAGGGCCACCGAACCGGCGTCGATGCGCGCCGGCTTGCGGCCGAGGTGGAAGTGCACCCCGTGCTCCTCGTGCAGGGCGCGGACGAAGTCGCCCAGCTCGGGTCCGAGCACGCGCTCGAGCGGCCGCGACTCGGGCGCCACGATCGATACGTCCAGCTTCCGCGCGCGGAGCGAAGCGGCCACTTCCAGCCCGATGAAGCTGGCGCCGACGATCACCGCGCGTTGCCCTTCCGCGGCGCGCGCCACGATGGCCCGGCTGTCCGCCAGCGTGCGCAGAAGCAGCGCCCGCTCCGCGCCGGGGATGGGCAAGCGGATGGGCTCGGCGCCGGTGGCGAGCAGGAGCGCGCCGTAAGGCAGCGGGCCTCCCCTGGACAGCCGAACCTCGCGCTTTGCCGTATCGATGCCGGTAGCCTCCACGCCTTCCAGCAGCGTGATGCCGTGCTGGGCGTAGAAGTCGCGGCCGCGCAGCGGAATCCACTCTTCGGGAGCGGTGCCGGCGAGGTAGTCCTTGCTCAGGTTGGGCCGGTCCACCGGGACCGTGCCCTCGCCGGCGATCAGCGTGATGGGGTTGCGATATCCCTTCCGCCGCAGCTCCTCCGCGCAGGCGTTGCCCGCGGCGCCGCCGCCGACGATGATCACGCTTTCGGGACCCTTGGCGGGCGCAGGCTCGGGTGCCGCGATGCGGCCGCCCACGCGCAGGACGCCGCCCTGGCTTTCCACCCGGTAGCAGGGGATGCCATCGCGGCCGGGGCGCTCCGGGGCGCCGGTGCGCAGGTCGAAGCGCGCATGGTGCCAGGGGCAGCGGATGGTGCCGCCCTCGACGATTCCTTCCGCCAAGGGGCCCCCGTAGTGCGAGCACGCCGCGCCCACCGCGCAGAGCTGGCCGCCGCTGCGCACCACCACCACCGCCTCGCCCGCGGCATGGCCGAGCAGGGGCTCGCCTTCCTTGAGCTGCGATGCATCGATGCCGGCGGCGAGGTCGGGGCCCTTCAGTTCCTGTGGCGCGCTCATTGTGTTCACCTCTCGGGAGCGGGAAAGCTTAGCGCGTCCGCCCTCGCGCGTCGCGAGCGGGCGAGAGGCCGCCGCGGTCTCTGTCGGAGCATCGACGGAGCCCCCAGGTTCCCGACAAGGAGGTCCGATGGTGATGGACATCCCTGCCGGAAGGGAGAGGATGTGCGCCCCAACCGCTTCGAGGAGGCGCGATGGAGAGCCGGCCCGAGCAGAACAAGCGCAACGCCATGGCCTTCTACGACCTGATGTTCAATGCCTGCAAGCCCCGCGAGGCGATCGAGAAATACACCGGCGATCGCTACACGCAGCACAACCCCGGGGTTGCCGACGGCAAGGCGGCCTTCATCGAGTACTTCGAGCGCATGGCGCGCGAGTACCCGGGCAAGCGCGTCGAGTTCAAGCGCGCCATCGCCGAGGGAGAGTACGTGGTGCTGCATTGCCGCCAGGTCTGGCCCGGCGACGCCGACTGGGCGGGCATCGACATCTTCCGCTTCGACGCGCAAGGGCGGATCGTCGAGCACTGGGACGTGCTCCAGCGGGTTCCGCCGACGTCGGCCAACGGCAACACCATGTTTTGACGGAGAACGAGATGGCAGATACCTGCGCGCATCTGAAGAAGGTGGACTCGAAACAGCGGCAGCCGGTGAAACCGAGCGGGCACGGCTGCAAGGAATGCCTGGAGAGCGGCAGCGAATGGATGCAGCTGCGACTCTGCATGTCCTGCGGGCACGTGGGCTGCTGCGACTCGTCCCCCAACAAGCACGCGACCGCGCACTTCCACGAGACGAAGCATCCGGTCATCCGCGGCTTCGAGCCCGGCGCGGCGTGGGCGTGGTGCTACCTGGACGAGGCCACGGCGGAAGCGATTCCGGTGTTGCCGGGAGAAGTCCCCAGCCGCCATTACTCGGCGCCGTGACGCAGCGCCTGGGGCGCAGCGGCCCTGTCCTCTCCGGATTCGGCCTCGGCCTGGCGGCGCTGGGCAGGCCGGCGTACATCAACCTGGGCCACGCCGGGGACCTGCCGCAGGGGCGCTCCGTCGAGGCGATGGAGGCGCACGCGCATCGCGTCCTCGACCAGGCCTTCGCGCTCGGCGTCCGCTACTTCGATGCGGCGCGCTCGTATGGGCGCGCGGAGGAGTTCCTGCGCTCCTGGGTCCAGAGCCGAGGCATCCGGCCCGAGGAGATCGCCATCGGCTCGAAATGGGGCTACCGCTATACCGGGGAATGGCAGGTGGACGGCAGGGTGCAGGAGGTGAAGGACCACGGCGTGGGGATGCTGAGCGCGCAGTCGGCGGAGTCGATGAGCATCCTCGGTCCGTACCTGAACCTCTACCAGATCCACTCCGCCGCGCCGGAGACGCGCGTGCTGGAAAACGAGCAGGTGATCGGCCAGCTGTTGCGGCTGCGCGAGCGCGGGATCTTCCTCGGGGTGACGGCGACGGGACTCACGCAACTGGAGACGGTGCGGCGGGCGGTGGATCTCCGTTTCGACGGCGCGCCGCTCTTCGCCGCGGTGCAGGCCACATGGAATCTCTTGGAGCGGAGCGCGGAGCCGGCGCTGCGCGAGGCGCACGATGCGGGGCTCGCGGTGCTGGTGAAGGAGCCGCTGGCCAACGGCCGGCTCACGCCGAGGGGCGATGCGGGGCAGGCAGGGCCGCTGCGCGAGGTGTCGGATCGGCTGGGCGCCTCCGCGGACGCGGTGGCGCTGGCGTACGTGGCGAAGGAGCCGTGGGCCGACGTGGTGCTGCTCGGCGCCGCGACGGAGGAGCAGGTGCAGTCCAACCTGCGCGCGAAGGAGGTGCGGTTCGCGGCGGAGGATCTGCGGCTTCTCGACGGAATGCGCGTGCCGGAGCAGGAATATTGGTCCAGCCGCGCTCGGCTCGCGTGGAACTAAGCGCCCGAATATCGGATGCGCCGCGAGTCCGAAGGCCCATGCCCTCGCTCAGGTTCAATCGCTGACAAATGGTTCGTCCGGTTGAACCGGGCTTGTTCAGCCGCTGGCGCCGTTTCGGTCAGTGCGCCGCGGCGCCCCCCGTCGCTCCGGTCTGCCCTGTGGCGGCCGCCGTGGTGATGGGCGGCAGGCCGCGTTGTCTTAGCTCCGCGTCCAGCGCGCGCACCTCGGTGGCCTCGACCTGTGCCAGGTCCTTCTGCACGTCCTCCAGCTCGCGCCGCAGCGATCCGATCCGCGCCTCCTGGTACGCCGCGGGCTTGCCCTCCCAGCGCAGGAGCGATCCATATAGCTCGTCGGCATGCTCGCGGATCCGTTCCTCTCCGGTGATCGCCCCACCTTCCTTGGTGGCGACGATCTTCTTGCGGACGTCCTCGAGCTTCTCGCGCAGCGCGGTCAGCCGGCCCAGCAGCGCGTCGCCCTTGGGCAGCTTCCCGGCGCGCTCTGCGGTGCCCTTCTCTGCCGCGTCGATGCGGTCCACCAGCGCGCTCATGTCGCCGAAGAGCTGCACC
>DATDMU010000524.1:0-8294 GCA_036518615.1 Myxococcales bacterium | reverse complement strand
CTTGGTTGCGGGGGCAGGATTTGAACCTGCGACCTTCGGGTTATGAGCCCGACGAGCTACCGGACTGCTCCACCCCGCGTCAGTTGGGACGGGTCGTATAGAGCCGGTGGCTCGGCGTGTCAAGAGTTACGGCAGGAGCTGGGCGATGGCTCCCCAGCGCGGGTTCTTGTGGGCGTGCACATTGAGCGCCGAGGTCAGGACCAGCGCCGTCCCCGCCGCCAGCAACTGCACGAACCCCAGCACCGAGACCGTCCGCTCCAGCGCGGCCACGTCGGGCGGCGTCCCCGGCGCCGGCGTGCCTTGCGCCTCGATGGGGAAGGGCTGCTCCTGCGAGAGCTGCCGCCCAACCACCTGCGCGCCCAGGCCCGTGAGCACCGTGATGCCAAGCGCCACGTCCTTCGCGATCACCAGCCGCCGCAGCGAGCGCCCCAGGAACCTCCCCGAGAAGATCGACCGCCCGATCAGCCAGGTCGCGCCCGCCGTCACCACTCCGATGGTTTTCGGCAGCGCGAACGTCTTCCACGACTGCTCCAGCACCCTGGAGCGGTCCACCTGGTTGGGCAGCACCTTCACCGCCTTGCCCAGTCCGGTCTGCCCGAAGACGATGCCGCCGAAGGTGGCGGCCAGGCCAAGCTCATGGGCCGCGAGCGCGGCCGAAGTCAGTTTCGCCATGTGTGTGTGCCTCCTCTCGGGCGCCACTTTCGCCATCGGCCGGCGCGAACGCACGCGACGGGCGCGCGCACGGGAGCAGGGCAGGCGGCTCAGACCGCCGCGGAGCGGCGCGTGGTGCGAAGGGTGCAGACGAGCACCGCCACCACGAACAGCGGGATGCAGGAGAACGCCGCGCGCAGCGACGCGCTGAACGGCGAGAACGGCCACCACACCACGCCGTAGAGGTCCACCATCCAGAGCACCGGAAACACCGCCAGCGCGCTGATGAGCGCATGGCCGCCTGCCTTGTGCGGGGCGCGCTCGAACCAGCCGCCGAAGGCGCCGGCGACGATTCCATTCACCACTGGAACGAAGAACAACCCGACGGCGATCAAAGACGCCAGAAACCACAGCACTCCGGGACGGCGGTCCATCGTGACGCAAACCTGCGCACCCAGGGTTCACGGCGCGAGGGACGACCCGGCTTGCGCCCACCCGGCAAGCACCTCGGACACCGTGTGCTCGCCCTGCATCGGGGCGCGCGAGCGCGGCAGCCCGTCCACGGGCACCAGCGCGGGATACGAGCGCGGCAGCTCGCCAACGAATGCATCGGAGAACAGCGGATGCCCGCGCAGCTCCCACGGCTCCAGCACCGGCTCGCCGCAGCAGTCCGCCGGCCGCAACACCGCGTCCCACTCCTTGCGCGTCCGCTCCGCGAAGAGCGCATCGACGATGGGGGAAAGCCCCGCTTCCATGCCGCGGTCGATCCACTCCGGCCGCGCCACCGCCTCGCAGAAGCGCCGCCAGAACTTGGGCTCCAGGGCGCCCAGCGCGTACGCCCCTCCGCCGCGGCACTCATACACGCGATAACAGGGCCGCGAGCCGTCCAGCACGTTCTCGGGGGCCTCCCCCTCCGCCACCTCTCCAAGATGCGGCAGGAGCAGCCCCGTCACTCCCTGCGTCATCGCCACGTCCAGCACCGTGCCCCGCCCCGTCCGCTCGCGCTGAAAGAGCGCCGCCAGCACCGCCGCCACCGCCTGCTGCGAGCCGCCGAAGAGGTCCGCCACCTGCACCGCCGGCACGCCGCGATTGCGCGCCAGCACTCCCGCGAGCGCGATGTAGCCGATGTCGTGCCCCGCCCGCTCGCGCCACGGCCCTTCCTGTCCGAACCCCGAGATGCGGCACACGACAAGCCGCGGCGGCCAGGAAGAAAATCCCAGCCGCTCCAGCACGCCCGGCCGGAAGCTCTCGATCAGCACGTCCGCAACCGCGCAGAGCGAGCGAAGCTCCTCCGCTCCCTCCGCGCTCTTCAGATCGACGACGACGCTCCGCTTCCCGCGGTTCAGCGCCGCATACATCCCCGGCGAAATGGCGCGCAGGTAATCGCCCGGATCGGGGTCCTCCACCTTGACCACGTCCGCCCCCAGGTCCGAGAGCACGAGCGACGCGTAGGGCCCCGGCAACAGCCGGGACAGGTCGAGGACGCGAACGCCTGCGAGCGGCTTATCCAATCACCTTCTGCAACTTCATCGCGAGGCCCATGTCGCCCTTGATCTTCAGCTTGCCGCTCATGAAGGCCATCTGCGGGTTCATCTTGCCGGAGACGATGTTCATGAAGTCGGAGGACGCGCAGGTGACCGTGCACTTGGCGGCCCCGCCCGAGCCCGGAGTCACCACGCCCGGCTCCTTGGTCAGGTCCACCGTCCAGACGCCGCCGTTGTCGCCCGTGATGTTGAACTCGTAGATCGAGTTCACCGCCTTCGAGGTCTCGGGGTGGTTCTGCAGCTTGGTCGCAATCTTCTCCTCGAAGAAGGACTTGGGCGTCTGCTCGGCCATCGGCGGTGCTCCGGCGTGAAAACTGAATGGTCATTCATTCAGCGGGCGCGGGAATGTATCGACGGGCCACCAGCCTGTCAACGCGGCGCGGCGCGGCTCAGTCCAACAGCGGCGCGATCAGCGGCGCAAGCTTTGCGGGCCGCCCCGCCGCGTCCGCCACGTACGGCCCGGGCCCGAGCACCTTCGCTCCCGTCAGCTCTCCGACCCAGCGCGCGTTGCTCTCCACGCTCGGGTCGTCCTCCGCCGAGGTCCGATTCAGGACGATGGCCAGAAGCGGAACGCCCCGCCGCTGCAGCGCTGCGGCGCTGAGCGCGCAGTGGTTCAGCGTGCCGAGGCCCGCGCGCCCCACCAGCACCACCGGCAGCCCCAGGCGCTCGGCGAGATCCAGGTTCGTCACGATGGCAGGCGCGGGCGCGCGGTCGGCAGGGTCGGTCTGGTCGAGGCTCAGAGGCGCCCGCGCCAGAGGCACGACGAGCCCTCCCGCGGCCTCCACCACGATGGGCGTGCGCGCGTGCGCGACCAGCCGCTCCACCAGAAGCAGATCCACCGACGCCTCTTCCGCCTCCGCCGCGACCAGCGGCGCCGCAGGCAGCCGGAAGCGGTACGGGCACACCTCGTCGAGAGGCTGCCCGCCGCCGCACGCCTCGCGCAAAGCGAGCGCGTCCTCCGGATTCTCCTTCGAGCAGCCCGTCTCCACCGGCTTCAGCGCCAGAGGCCTCAGCCCCTTCGCCGCCAGCGCCGCGCAGAGCGCCCGCGCGATCTGCGTCTTGCCGACGCCCGTATCGGTTCCGGCGACGAAGAATCCCTTCACGCCGTTGCCTCCGCGATCGCCTCGCGCACTCCGTCGAGCAAAAAATCGATCTCGGAGGGCGCGATGGAGAGCGGCGGCATCAGCACCACCACGTTGCCCAGCGGCCGCAGCATCAGCTCGCGCTTGCGCGCGGCCAGCGCCACCTTGTGCCCCATCCGGTCGCCGTAGGCGTACTCCTCCTTCGTCTTGCGATCCTTCACCAGCTCGATGCCGACCATCAGCCCGCGCTGGCGCACATCGCCCACGTGGGGAAGCTCCGCCACGCCCTGCAGCCCCTCGGCGAGCCGCGCGGCCATGGTGCCCGCGTGCTCCAGCGTGCGCATCTCGTCGAACAGGCGCAGCGACGCCAGCGCCGCCGCGCACGCCAGCGGGTTGCCGGTGTAGCTGTGCCCGTGGAAGAAGGTGCGCTTCGACTCGAACGGCCCGAGGAAGCTCTCGTACACAGCGTCGGTGGTCAAGGTCGCCGCGAGCGGCAGGTAGCCTCCCGAAAGCCCCTTGGCCACGCAGAGGAAGTCCGGCACCACTTCCTCCTGCTCGCAGGCGAAGAGCGTGCCGGTGCGGCCGAAGCCCGTGGCCACCTCGTCGCAGATGAGCAAGACGCCGTTCTCCTTGCAGGCATGCGCGATGCGCTTCAGATAGCCGGGCGGATGCACGATCATTCCCGCAGCGCCCTGTACCAATGGCTCGATGATCAAAGCGGCGATCTCGTCGCGGCGGCCGTGGATCACCGACTCCGCAGCCAGCGCGGCTGCCTCGAGGCAATGCTTGGGCCCGGTGGGCCAGCGGTACATGTGCGGCGCCGGCACCCGCAGGCAGTCGAAGAGCAGCGGCTGGAAGATCTCGTGGAAGAGGTCCACGCCGCCCACGCTCACCGAGCCGATGGTGTCGCCGTGGTAGCCCTCCGCCAGCGCCACGAACTTGCGCTTCTGCGGCTTGCCCCGCTGCTTCCAGTGCTGGAAGGCCATCTTCAGCGCCACTTCCACCGCGGTGCTGCCGCTGTCCGAATAGAAGACCTTGGTGAGGCCGTTCTCGCCGGGCGGCAGCCCCGCCTTCGGCGCGCGCGCCACCAGCTCCGCCGCCAGCTCGATGGAGGGCGGCGAGGCGAGACCCAACAAAGTGGTGTGCGCCACGTGCTCGAGCTGCAGGCGGATGGCGCTGTCGATCTCCGCGCGATGGTGGCCGTGGACGTTCACCCAGAGCGAGGAGATGGCGTCGAGGTACTTGCGCCCGCGGGTGTCGAAGAGCCAGCAGCCGTTGGCGTGATCGATGATCACCGGCTCGTCGCCGGGCAGCGGCTCCAGCCAGGTCTGCATCTGCGTGAAGGGATGCCAGACGTGCGCGCGATCCAGCGCGGCCAGGCGCTGGTGGCGGGCGTCGGCCTCTTCGGGAGCGGTGGGGATGTCGCTCATGGGCGCGCTTCTAGCAGGGCTTGGAGTGCCGCGTCGATGTGCGCGTGCGTGTGCGCGGCGCTGAGCGCGAAGCGGATGCGGCTGGTGCCGGCGGCCACCGTGGGAGGGCGGATGGCCTTGGCGAGGATGCCGCGGCTGCGCAACACCGCCGCGGCTTGCACCGCGCGCTCCGGCGTTCCGAACAGCACCGGCACGATGGCCGAAGCGGTCCGCGCCGCGAGGCCCAGCTCGCGCAGGCCCAGGGCGAAGCGGCGCACGTTTTCGTGCAGGCGCGCGCGGCGCTCTTCTCCTTCGGGGCCGGCGAGGATGCGCAAGGACGCGAGCGCAGCGCAGGCGAGCGCGGGCGGCAGCGCGGTGGAGTAGACGAGCGGCCTTGCGCGGTTCACCAAGAGCTCGCAGGCGGCGCGCGAGGCGGCCACGTACGCGCCGGCCGTGCCGAAGGCCTTGGAGAGCGTGGCCATGCGCAAATCCGGAGAGATGCCCAGCTCGGCGGCGAGGCCGGCGCCGCTGCGGCCAATCACGCCGGTCGCGTGCGCTTCGTCGAGCACGAGCAGCGCGCCGTGCCGCCGGCACAGGTCGGACAGCTCGCGCAGCGGCGCGCGGTCGCCGTCCATGGAGAAGACGGTGTCGGTGACCACCAGCCGCCGCCGCGCGCGCAGCTGTGAGAGCAGCCGGTCCACCGCGCCCACGTCGCAGTGGGGATAGACTTCGACCCTTGCTCGCGAAAGCCGGCAGCCGTCGATGAGCGAGGCGTGGTTGAGCGCGTCGGAGAGGATCAGATCTTCGGGGCCGGCGAAGGTGGCGAGAAGGCCGCAGTTGGCGGCGTAGCCGCTGGCGAAGAGGATCGCCGCCTCCGTGCCTTCGAACGCGGCGAGCGCCGCTTCCAGCTCGTGCTGGGCGACGAAATCGCCGGTCACGAGCCGGCTCGCTCCCGCGCCTGCCCCCCATCTGCGCGCGCCCTGCGCCAGCGCCTCCGCCACGCGCACGTCGCCGGCGAGCCCGAGGTAATCGTTGGAGCTGAAGTTGATCAGCCGCTCGCCCTGGCGCAGCTCGACCTCCGCGCCCGGCGGAGTGCGCAACGGCTCCAGCGCGCGGAGCAGCCCGCAGGCGCGCAGCGAGAGAAGCTCCTCGCGGGCGATGTCGTCGGCCAGGGGCACGGCGCGCGAACCTAGAGAGAGCCGGCGTGCCTGTCAAAGGACTACTGGCAACGGAACACGCCGGTGCGCTCGGTGAAATTCACCGTCGTCACCTTCACCGCCACCGCCACGTCGACGGGATTGGTGATCTGCTGCGTGTTGTTGCATCCGGGCCCCGGCGCTGCGGTGGTCACCGCGACGATCAATGTTCCATCGAGCGTCATCGCCGCGCCGTCGATGAAGATGCCGAACCCTCCGCTGGGCTCGTCTCCCTGCGCCGCGACGAGCACCATGTCGGCGGTGAAATCGACGGCGGGGAGCGCCGGCCGCGGCGAGATGCCTGCGACGATCTCGTTCCACACCGACTGCCAGGCGGCGGAGTCCGTGATCACCTGCCGGCGCTTGTCATGGATTCCCGAGTGCGACAGGGCCCCGCCGCCGAACGGCTGCGCCGCGATGCGGCGGAGGATCTTCGGCTGCGCGTCGGTGGGAATGGGCGGCGCGTAGTTGGTGGTCGCCTCGAGGTGGGCGATGCCGCCGGAAGAGCCCCCGCAGGCGGCGAGCGATACGAGGATTGCAGGGAGAACGCGCATGACGCCCGGTCAGCGATCCATGCCCATGGGCATTCCGCCCGCGCACATGGTCATCGTGCCGCGCTCCGCGAACGTCACCGCGGACGCCTTGGGGATGGCCACCACGTCGAGCGGCTGGGTGATCACCTGCATCGTCATCATGCCGCCCATGCACATCGGGTCCGGCGTGGTGCTGCTCACCGCCGCGGTGGTGCCGCTCGCGTCGGCGAAGGCTCCGTCGATGGAGATGGAGAAGCCGCTATTGGAGCAGTCGCCCATCGATGCCAGCAGCACCGTCTCCTTGCTGAAATCCACCGGCTCGATCGGCGGCTGCGGCACGCGTCCGGCGAAGATCTGCTGCCACACCGCCTTCCACGTAGCCTCGTCCTGGACGACCTGGCGGACCTGGGTGTGGAAGCCGGAGAACGTGAGCCCCGACGAGCCCCCGTTCGGCTGCAGGGCAATCCGCCGGACGGTCTCGGTCCGCGCCCCTGCGGGGATTGGCGGCATGTAGTCCTGCGCATTCATGGTGGTCCCGGAGTCCATCGGGCCGGCCGCGCATCCGGCGAGGATGCCGGCAACGACGAGCAGAGGTCGCATGGCTCACCTCCGGCGGGGATAGTAGGCCCTCGGCGCGCAATGGCAAGAGGAGAACACGGTATCAGCGAAAGCCGAACGTCTCGACCGCGGTGTGCGTCGCGCCGCCCCTGCCCAGCACGCTTTGCATCAGGCAGGCCTCGCGCACCGTGCAGCGCGCCAGCTCGCCGGGCGCGATGGCGGCGAGCGCCAGGTGCGCCCACTTCTCGCCGCGCGGCCGCACCCGCCCCACCGTGAGGTGAGGCCGGAAGCGGCGCTCCTCTACGGAAAATCCGTTCGCCTGCAGCGCGCGGCGCAGCCGGTCCGCCGCCACCACCAGTTGCGCCGCGCCCTCGGTCACGCCCAGCCACAGCACCCGCGGCCGCGCGGTGTTGGGAAAGGCGCCCGCCCCGCCGATGGCCAGCTCGAAGGCCTCGTTGTCGCGCAGCACCTCTCCCGCCGCCAGCGCCGCTTCCGCCGACGGCTGCTCGCCCAGGAAAGCGAGCGTGAAATGGATCTGCCCGATGCGGGTGAACCCCACGCCCTCGCCGCCCGCCCTGCGCGCCGCCTCCAGCGACGGGCGCAGCCGCTCCTTCACCTCGGCGGGAAGGGGCAATGCGAAGAACAGGCGCATGGGTTATCCATGCAACCCATGCCCGCGAGGAAAAGCAAGCAGAAGCCCCCGTCGCCGCTGTTGCCGCTGCCCCTGGTGGAGCGGCTGCTGTCGGCCGCCATGTCGCGCGGCGCGGAGTTCGGCGAGGTCTACGTCGAGCGCAGCACCTCCACCGCCGCGGTCCTCGACGAGGGGCAGATCAAGAGCGCCCAGTCCGGCTCGGTCACCGGCGTGGGCGTGCGCGCCATCCGCGGAGCGCAGGTGGGCTACGCGTACTCCGACGATCTCGACGAAGGCGCGCTCTTGCGCACCGCGCAGACCGCGGCGCTGATCGCGGACGGCAACCGCGAGCCGGGGCCGGTGAACATGTCGCGGACGCCTTTGCCCACCTACTACCAGGTGCGCACGCCGCTCGCCGCGGTGGACGTGGCGAAGAAGATCGACCTGCTCACGCAGGCGGACGCGGCGGCGCGCGGGTACGACAGGCGGGTCAAGCAGGTCACCGGCGCGTACGCCGACCAGACGCGCGAGATCCTCGTCGCCAATACGCTGGGCCATCTCGCCGAGGACCGGCAGGACCTCTGCCGCCTGAGCGTGCAGTGCGTGGCCTTCGGCAAGAAGGGCGAGCGCCGCACCGGCTTCTACGGCGGCGGCGGCAGGGTGGACTTCCGCTTCTTCGAGGACTTCTCG
>DATDMU010000523.1:0-6605 GCA_036518615.1 Myxococcales bacterium | reverse complement strand
GGCAGCGGAACCGCGCTCGCGACCGGCTGGATCTGGATCATCGTCGCGGCGGCGAGCGCGTCGGGCGGGATGACCAGCTTCACGCCTTCCAGCGCGGTCCCCGCGGCGCCGCTGAGCACGCCGCCCTCGGGCCCGATGGTGGCCTGCAATGCGTCCGCGTTCGCCTGCGGCGCCCTGGAGGCGGTCGCGCCGCTGCCGTAGGAGCTGCTGCACGCCGCGGCCAGAGAGAGCGCCGCAAGGAACAAACCTGCACGAACCGTCTTCATTTCCTGCTCCTTCGTTCCCCGGAGGGTTCCGGGTGCCGGGGACCGTGTCCCCTTCGAAGGCGTCTTTCCGGGAAGCGGCGAAGAGGTTCAAAGCCATGCAGATCTGATGGCGGGGTCGAAGCCGTGCCGCTGCGACGCAAGCATCGATGAACACTGGAAGATTTCCACTGGCCCGCAACGGGACCGCGACCCGGCCCGCATCTTCCGACCGCTCGAATGAATATCTCCGCCGCTGGCGCCGTCGGATCCCGACTCTCTCTGCCCTGAGGATCGTGCCGAACGTGCAGATGCCGGGGTTCGCCCGCCAACGGAGCAAGCGGCGATGAAGAGCCGGCTGGGCCACGCTGCCCTGCTGGCGGTGTGCCTGTCGGCGGCCAGCGCGCCGGCCGAAGAGCTGCGTTCCTCGATCGCGCTGGCGCAGGCGATCTCGCTGGCCCTGCAGCACAACACCGACATGCGCGCTTCCGGCCAGGACGTCGCCTCCGCGCACGGCGCGCTGGTGCAGGCGAGCGCGCTGCCCAATCCGGGGCTCTCGCTCTCCTCCGTCGCGGCGACGGTGTCTCCGTTGGGCGCGCCGGTTCCGGGAACCGTGGGAGTCAGCTGGACGGTGCCCATCGGCGGCAAGCGGAGCGCGGGCATCGCCTCGGCGGAAGCGGGGCTTTCGGCGGCCAAGGCAACCAACGCGGCGGTCCGGCAGCAGATCTCGCTCGCGGTCGCCACCGGCTTCGTCAACGTCCTCCTCGCCCGGGCCCTGCTGGAGTTCGCGCTGCAGGACCAGGCCAACTTCCGCCAGAGCCTCGATCTCAACGAGCTGCGCTACAAGGACGGCAAGATCGCCTTCGGCGACGTGCTCAAGCTCCGCATCCAGGCGCTCGCCGAGGACGATACGGTCAGGCAGGCGCGGCAGAACCTGATCTCGGCCCGCGCCGACCTCCTGCAGCTTCTCGGCGAAGGAGCGGTGAAGCCCGACTACGAAGTGGAGGGCGCGCTCGAGCCTGCCCCGCAAGTCGCCGAGACCACGCCCGAGTCGCTTCTCGCGGCGGCGCTGGCCAGGCGGCCCGACTACCTGGCCCTCGCCGATCAGACCGAGGCGGCCAGGCACGGGCTCACGCAGGCGCGGCGCCAGCCGATCCCCGACCTGGGCGTCTCCGTAGAGTACAGCCACGCCTCGGGCGTCCCCGACACCTACGACATCGGGCTCTCCGTCTCGGTGCCGCTGTTCGATCGCAACACCGGCAACATCGAGCAGGCGGCGGCAGCGCTGGAAAAGGCCCGCATCGCCCAGGAGGCGCTGCGCATCCAGCTGCGCGACGCCGCGACCAAAGCGGTGACCGAATGGCGAAGCAGCAGCGAGCAGCTCGGGGCCTACCGTTCCGGAGTGGAGAGCGCCAGGGAGTCGCTGGAGATCAGCCGTCACGCCTACGAATTGGGCCAGGGGTCGTTGCTCGATTTCCTCAGCGCCCAGACCAGCTACCGCCAGGTCGAGGGAGCGTACCGGTCGGCCCAGGCGCGCACCGCGCTCGCCGCCTGGACGCTCCGCTTCGTGGCCGGGGAGGAGATCAAGTGATCCGCCGTCTCGCCTTGCTCTTCGCGCTCGCGGGCTGCGGCCAGAAGGCGCCGCCT
The DNA here is from genome assembly GCA_036518615.1 of Myxococcales bacterium. Taxonomy (GTDB): domain Bacteria; phylum Myxococcota; class Myxococcia; order Myxococcales; family 40CM-4-68-19; genus 40CM-4-68-19. The sequence goes on along the minus strand of DATDMU010000523.1, from coordinate 4,716 downwards.
CCTCCGCCACGCCCTGCAGCGCCGTCGCTCTTCCGGCTTCCCGGCGAGCAGACGGCGCAGCTCCAGCTGGTGGTGGTGGCGGAAGGGGCGGTCACGCGCGCGCTTTCGGTGCCTGCGGTGGTCTCCTTCGACGCGCTGCGGACCAGCGACGTGGTGCCGCTGGTGGACGGCAAGGTGTCGCGGCTCCTGGTGCGCGAGGGCGATCCGGTCAAGGTCGGCCAGCCGCTGATGACCATCGCCAGCCCCTCCTCCGCCGACGCGCAGGCCAGCCTCGATCGCGATCAGGCCACCCTGAACAACGCCCTGATGGTCCTCGCCCGCGACAAGGACCTCTACCAGCACAACGCGATCTCCCAGGAGGAATTGCAGCAGGCGGAGCTGGCGGTGGCCTCGGCGAAGGCTTCGGTGGCGACCGATCGCGCGCGGGTGCGCATCACCGGCACCGGCCGGAACGATGCGTTCCTGCGCTCGCCGATCGCGGGGACGGTGGTGGCGCGGCACATCTCGGTGGGCGAATCGGTGCAGGCGGGCGTCACCCCGACCTTCACCGTCACCGACCCGTCGGCCGTCTGGGTGATGGCCCAGCTCTACCAGGAGGACCTCCGGCGCGTGTCGGTGGGCGATCCGGTGGAGATCCGCAGCTCGGTGCTCGAGGAGCCACTCGCGGCGCGAGTCACCTACGTCGCGGCGGCGCTCGATCCCGACACCTTGACGGTTCCGGTGCGGATCGCGGCTCACAATCCGCGCGGCGCGCTCAAGAGCGGGATGTACGTCGACGTGACCATCTCGCCGGTGAATCGCGAGCGCGCCATCCTGGTGCCTTCGGCCTCGGTGTTGCGGGATGAGGACAACCTTCCCTTCGTCTACGTCGAGGCAGGGCCCAACGAATTCGCCCGCCGCCGCATCGACCTCGGCGACCAGGCGGGGGCGTCGATGATCGTGCGCTCCGGCCTCACCCCCGGCGAGAAAGTGGTGGGCGACGGCGCGCTCTTCGTCCAGTTCGCCGACAGCCTCGAGAGATAGCTTGGTCTTCTCCCTCATCTCCGCCGCGCTCAAGCAGCGCTTCCTCTTCCTGGTGCTGGCGCTCGCGACGCTGGCCGGTGGCATCTGGGCCTTCTCGCGGCTGCCGGTCGACGCCTATCCCGATCTGTCCGCGCCCACCGTGGAGGTGATCACGCAGTGGCCCGGCCATGCCGCCGAGGAGGTGGAGCGGCTGATCACCATTCCGCTGGAGACCGCCTTCAACGGCGCGCCCCTCCTGACGGTGCAGCGCTCGGTTTCGCTCTACGGCCTCTCCGACATCCGCATGACCTTCGAGGACAGCGCCGACCGCTATTTCGTCCGCAGCCAGATCTTCCAGCGGATGGGCGAGGCGAGCCTGCCCTCCGGGGTGACGCCCTCGATGGCGCCCCTCTTCTCGCCCTCCGGGCTGGTCTACCGATACGTGCTGGAGAGCCCCGACCGATCGCCCTCCGAGCTCAAGGTCCTCCAGGACTGGGTGCTCTTCCGCCACTACAAGGCGGTGCCCGGCGTGGCCGACGACTCCGGCTTCGGCGGGGCCACGCGGCAATACCAGGTGATCCTCGATCCCGACCGGCTCAACACCTACAAGATCAGCGTCCAGGACGTGGTCGACGCTCTGGGAAACGACAACCAGAACGCCGGAGGCGGTTTCTACCAGCTGGGCGGGCAGTTCTACTACGTGCGCGGGTTGGGCCGGCTCACCGACCTCACCGACATCGGCGAGGTGGTGGTCGCGACCCACAAGGGCGTTCCCATCCGGGTGCGCAACCTCGGCGAGGTGGCCATCGGCCACGCCCCGCGGCTGGGCAAGTTCGGCTTCATGAAGAACGACGACGCGGTGGAGGGCGTGATCCTGCTGCGCAGCGGCGAGGCCGCGCAGACGGTGCTGGCGCGCGTGCAGGAGATGACCCGGGAGCTGAACGAGCACCTCCTGCCGAAGGACGTGCGCATCCGGCCTTTCTACGACCGCAGCGATCTCGTCCACCTCACCACCCGGACCGTGGAGCGCAACCTCTTCATCGGCGTGCTCCTGGTGACGCTCATCCTGGTCCTCTTCCTGCGCTCGCTGCGCGCCGGGCTGATCGTCGCCGCCACCATCCCGCTCGCCCTGGCCACCGCGTTCCTGCTCCTCAAGGCGCGGCAGGTGCCGGTGAACCTGCTCTCGCTGGGCGCGGTGGACTTCGGCATCCTGGTGGATGCCGCCGTGATCATGGTGGAGAACATCTTCCGCGAGCTGGGAGCGCGGCGGGAAGCGCAGGCCGAAGTCCAGTTCACCGAGGTGCTGCTGGCAGCGGCCAAGGACGTGGGGCGGCCCATCTTCTACTCGACGGCGGTGATCATCGCCGGGTACCTGCCCATCTACGCGCTCACCGGTCCCTCCTCGCGGCTCTTCTCGCCGATGGCCGACACGGTGGTGTTCGCCCTGCTCGGCACGCTGATCTTCACCCTGACCGTCCTGCCGGTGCTCTGCGCGGTCTTCCTGCGCAAGGGCGTCCGCGACGAGGACGGCCCCCTCTTCGGCCGCTTCAAGGCCTGGTACGGGCGCGCGCTGGAGCGCTGCTTCGAGCGCCCGCGAGCCACGCTCCTGGTCTCGGTGGTGGCCTTCCTGGTCAGCCTGCTCGCGCTCTTCGGCATCGGCGCGGAGTTCATGCCCAAGCTGGACGAGGGCTCGCTGTGGGTGCGCGCGACCATGCCCTACACCATCAGCCTGGAAGCGGCGGAGAAGATCGCGCCCCAGGTCCGCGAGGTGCTGCTCGGGTTTCCCGAGGTGACCACCGTGACCTCGGAGCTGGGCCGCCCCGACGACGGCACCAACCCCACCGGCTTCTACAACTGCGAGTTCTTCGTCGGCCTCAAGCCCTACGACGAGTGGCCGTCCGACATGAAGGACAAGGAAGCGCTGGTCGAGGCGGTGCAGGAGAAGCTGAAGAAGTTTCCCGGGATCATCTTCAACTACACCCAGCCGGCGGAGGACGCCGTCGACGAGGCGGCCACCGGGCTCAAGAGCTCGCTCGCGGTCAAGGTGTTCGGCCCCGACCTGCGCCAGCTCGAAGACCTGGCGCGGAGGATCAAGCGCAGCATCGCCACCGTGCGCGGCATCGGCGACATCACCGTCGTGCGCGAGCTCGGCCAGCCCGACCTGGACGTCAAGATCGATCGGCGCAAGGTCGCGCGCTACGGCCTCAGCGTGGCGGCGGTGAACCACCTCATCGAGGCGGCGGTGGGCGGGGTGGCGGCCACCCAGGTGATCGAGGGAGAGCGCAGCTTCGATCTGGTGGTGCGCATGGGCGAGGCCTACCGCAACAATCCGGCGGCCATCGGGCGGTTGTTGGTCACCACGCCCGACGGCCAGCGCATCCCCTTGCAGAGCCTGGCCACGCTCACCGTCGGGAAGGGCGCCGCGTTCATCTACCGTGAGGCAAACGAGCGCTACATCGGCGTTCAATACTCGGTGACGGGGCGCGATCTGGGCTCGGCGGTGGCGGAGGCGCGGGAGAAGGTGGACCGCGAGGTCAAGCTGCCCACCGGCTACGTGCTGCAGTGGGGCGGCGAGTACTCGGACTTCCTCCATGCCCGGGCGGAGATGTTCTTCATCATCCCGCTGACGCTGTTGCTCATCTCCTTCATCATCTTCGGGCTCTATGGGAACATCAAATACCCGCTGATGATTGCGGCCAGCGCGGTGCTCAACGAGACTCCCGGCGCGCTGGTGGCGCTGCTCGTGTTCGGGACCAACCTTTCCGTGAGCTCGGTGCTCGGCTTCCTGGCGCTCTTCGGGATCTCCATGCAGACGGGCGTCATCTTCATCAGCCACGCCAACAAGCTGCGGCTCGCGGGAGCCTCCATCGACGAGGCGGCGCACCAGAGCGCGCTGGTGCGGCTGCGGCCCATCCTCATCACCGGGCTCGTCGCCTGCGTGGGCCTGTTGCCCGCTGCGTTCTCCCATGCCATCGGCAGCGACAGCCAGCGGCCTTTCGCGCAGGTGGTGGTGGGGGGGCTGATCTCGCGCGTGGCGCTGTCGATCTTCCTCTTGCCCGTGCTCTACCGCTGGTACGCGGGGAGCGAGGACCGGCTGGAGGTGTGAGCCGCTCCCGGTCGTCGTAGATCCTTGCCGGCGGCATCCTCCGGGGCCAGCCGAGGGCAGATCTACCCGATCACGCGCTCGCGGAGCTCGAGGTGAGCGCGGTGGAGGAGCGACGCAGAACGGCTGTTGGCCAGCATGAAGCCCGGGGCCGAATTGTGCCGGAGCCCGAGCGGGGGGTAGAAGTTCGCGGATGAGATCCGCAGTGCGAATGCTCCTCTGTGCCGCGGCGGTGTGCGGATGTTCCGGCTCCGCCTCCCCGGATTGCAGCATGCTGGTCGCGCAATACGCGGCGGCTTTCGCGGACGCGCAGCGCTGCGTGCCGGGCCAGGAGACGTGCACCGCGCACGCGCCGCCTGTCGTGGACGGCGCGATTCCCGTCGCTTGCGACTGCAACACCGGGGGAAACGTCAATCCGGCGAGGGCCGCGCAGCTGAACGGGCCGCTGTCTGCGTATACGGCCCGGTGTTTGGCAGGCCCCGCCTGCCTCTGCGCAATTCCCCCTGACGGAGGATGGCCGAACGACACCTGCCGCGCCTTGGCAGATGGCGGCGGGTTGTGCAGCCCCTGACCGGCCGCCGTCAGTCGAACTGCGCGTTCGCGATGGGGGG
>DATDMU010000522.1:0-19552 GCA_036518615.1 Myxococcales bacterium | reverse complement strand
GCCCGGGTGCGGGTCGGCGTGGATCAGGCGCGTGGCATAGAACGGCCCCCAGATGGCGAGGATCATCAGCCGCGCCACCCGGAAGCGCTCCGCGGCGCCCGCGTCGGATTCGATCAGCTCCAGGAGCGGTTTGCCGTAGAGGCGTTCGAGGCAGATGATCCGCTGGCCGCTGCGCTCGCGGATCACCGCCGGCACCACCAGCTCCGGATAGCGCGACGCCGCCTCGCGATACGCGTCGGCCTGCGCGGCTTCCTCGCGGTAGTCGAGCTCGCGCAGGAGCGATGCGCGCATCTCGTCGTAGTACGGCCGCTGATCCAGCGACGCGCTGCCGGTCAGGGCGAAGCCGCGGACCAGCACCGCGGCGTTGGCGAGGTCGCTCTCCAGCGCCTTGTCCACGCCCGGGTACTGCACCTTCACCACCACCTCGCGGCCGTCGTGCATGCGGGCGGCGTGCACCTGCCCGAGCGACGCCGCGGCGAGCGGCTCCTCCGCGAAGCTCGCGAAGAGCTCCGAAGGCGGCCTGCCCAGCTCCGAGCGCACCACCTGCGCCACCTGCGCGAAGTCCATGCGCTGCGGCGCCTGCGAGAGGAGCCTCGCCACCACGCTGCGCGCCTCTTCCGGCAGCGCGTCGGGGTCCATGGCCAGCGCCTGGCCGAGCTTGAGCGCCGCGCCCTTCAACTCGCCGAGGGTGGCGAGGATGCGCTCGCCGGCCTTGCGCAGATCGTCGTGCGGGATGTCGACGCCGGAGAGCTTGCGGCGCGCCTGCGCAGCGAGCAGGTCGCCGGTGGTGCGCGCGGTCAGGTACGCGAGCCGGCTCAGCCTGCGCAGCCGGCCCGAAGCCACGTGATCGTCGTCGGACATCTTCCCGCAGGGTAATCGCGGAGGAGCCACGACGCATGCAATTGCGGGCAGCGCCACGAGGCTGTCATCGGGCGGCCGACGTGGTATGGGGGGCGCCTTCATGCGCAAGCCCGGGGCGGCCAGCGTCATCCTCGCGTACGTGGCGCTTCTGCTCGGCTATCTCGCCATCGGCGGCCCGGCGCAGCTGCGCGGCATCGTGTCCGGCCTCTGGATCACCGAGGCGCTCGCCATCGCGCTGCCGGCGATGTTCGTGCTGCTCGTCGCCGGCTTGAGGCCGGGCCCGTACCTGGGCTTCCGGCGGCTCTCGTGGAAGGGCGCGCTGGTCGCGGTGGCCGCCTCGGCCGCGAACCAGCCCGTGGTCTCCTTCCTCACCTGGCTGTCGCGGCTGGCGCTGCCCGCGGGGCTGGTGGAGAAGTTCGACCAGCAACAGCGCTTCCTCACCCAGATCTTCGCCCAGCACGGCGCCGCCTTCGTGCTCACCGTCACCATCGCGGCGCCGCTCGGAGAGGAGCTGTTCTTCCGCGGCTTCGCCTTTCCCGCGCTGGCGAAGGACTGGGGCGTGCTCGCGGCCATGGTGGTGAGCGGCGTCCTCTTCTCGGCGCTGCACCTCGACGCGGTGGGTTTTCTCGGGCTGCTGGAGATCGGCATCCTGCTCGCGGCGCTGCGCTGGTGGACGGGCTCCTTGTGGGCGTCGATCCTCGGCCACGCGGTGAACAACGGCATCGCCGGAGGGGCGTTCCTGCTCGGGATGGAGGATCCGGACCTGCCCCCGCCCGCGTGGGTGCTGGCGCTCGGGGCCGCGCTGCTGGTCGCGGGCTTCTTCCTCTTCCGGCGCGTCGTGGCGCGGCCGATGTCCGGCGCCGCCTTGCCGCGGGAAGGCGCGCCAGCGCCTGCGCTGGCGGAGGAGCAGCCGGCGCCGGTCGGGCGCGCGGCGGCAGGCGGGCTTCTCCTCGTCTGGGTGGGCGCGGTGATCTGGGGAGTGAAGCTTCTGCTCGCGGCGCGCGCGGCGTGAGCACTACAGCTTGCGCAGCCTGTCCACCCGCAACTGCGGCCCGGCCATGGCGATGCCGAAGCCGTCCTCGATCGATCCTTCCACCTCGACGCGCGCGCCGCTCGCGCCCTTGAACGCGCCGCGCGATCCCACCAGCGTGTAGCGCTTGCCGTCGTCCGCGACGAGCTGGAAGAACCCGCCCTCCAGGTCCACGAACTGCACCGTCCCGCTCAGCTTCATCGCAGCGTCCCCCGCGCGAGCAGCCCGCGACCTGCCATCCACGCCACCATCGCGCTCGCGAGCAGCCAGAACGGCATCACCAACGCCGGCATGTACGGCAGCGCCACCGTGCGGAAGATCGCCGCATGCAGGAGCGTGCCGGTCCAGCCGAAGGCAAGTCCGGCGGCGAGCCCGCCGAAGGCGGTCTGCAGAGGAACGCGCGCGATGCGAGCGGGCAACGCCAGCGCGAACGGCGCGAGCGCGCTCCAGCCCACGTAGCCCGCCAGCGGCGTGAGGAACCTCTGCGGCCAGGCCGCGGGCGGCAGCGCCAGGAAGGAGAGCGGCGGAATCCGCTCCGCCCCGAGCGGCGCCAGCATCGCCAGCGCTCCCGCGCCCACGCCCAGCCCCGCCCAGAAGAGCGCGCCGGGCTTCTCGGCGGCGCGGAGCTGTCCGATGCCGCGCGCGTGCCGCAGCGCCAGAGAGGCCAGCCCCAGCGCGAAGAGAAGCCGCCACACACCCCAGGTGAGCGTGGCCTTGCGCACCGCCGCCGCCGCGTCGAGGAGGCCGGCGCCGTACTTCTCGCCGCTGCCTTCCGCGGGATCCTTCGCGGTGCTCTTGAGCAGGCCTTCCACCGCTCCGGGATCGCTCACGCCCAGCGACATGAGCAGCGCGGCGGCGCCGGCGACATGCGGCGTGGCCATGCTGGTGCCCTGGAACCAGCGATAGGCGGCCTGCGTGGTGCTGCCCTCCGCGAGCGTCTCTTGCAGCACTCCCGCCTCTTCCCCCTGCGACTTGTCACCGCCGGGCGCGGCGATGGCCACCTCCGGACCGAACGAGCTGTAGGGGGCGAGCCGGCCCTGCGGCCCCACGGCGCTCACCGCGAACGCGCCGGGATAGGCCGCGGGATACGAGACGCCGCGCGACCCGGAGTTGCCCGCAGCGCACACCACCACCGCCCCGCGGCGCCGCGCGTACGCCACGGCGGATTCGATCGCCAAGGACCGTCCGCCTCCGCCCAGCGAGAGGTTGAGCACGCGCGCGCCGTGATCGACGGCGAAGCGGATTCCCTCGGCGATGTCGTGCGAGTTTCCGCCCCCCGACGCGGAGAGCACCTTCACCGGCAGCAGCTTCGCGAGCGGCGCCATGCCCGCGACGCCCACGCCGTTGCCGGTGCTCTGGGCCACGGTTCCCGCCACGTGCGTGCCGTGCGCGTGATCGTCGCGCGCGTCGTCGTTGTGGCCGACGAAGTTCCAACCCTTGAGGAGCCGCGCCGGGTCCAGATCGTCCACCGGGTAGATGCCGGTGTCGATCACCGCGACGGTGACGCCCTCGCCCCGCGTCGCGTCCCACGCCCGCGGCGCTCCGGCAGCCTGGAGGTGCCACTGCCGGGAGAAGTCCGGATCGTCGGGTACCCAGAGCGCCTGGTAGCGGACCACGGGCTCCGCCCAGAGCACGTCCTTGCGGGCGCGAAGCTGCGCGAGCACCTGCGCCTCGGCGTCGGGATCGACCTCGATCTCCACGCTGTACTCGGGCGAGAAGGCCTCGCCGTAGAGGTCGTCCTCCTGCGCCTCCTCGTCGAGCACCCTGCCCGGCACCGACGCCTTCCGGGTCAGCTCCACCTCGATCAGCCCGGGCACCGCATCGGCGCTCATCTGCATGATCGGCGCGGGCGTCCTCGAGCAGCCCGCCCCGAAGAGCAGGGCCGCGACGGCACCCAGGAGGGCAATGACCAGCCGCTCCATCATCAAGGGCCGTGCCATGGGTCGAACCATAGCGCTCACATGCCCTCCTACGCGACTGCGCGGCGGTTATTTCCCCTCCGGGTCGTCCAGCTCCAGCGGCTCGTCGTCGCCCGGGTCCAGGGTCAGCTCCACCGGCTCTTGCGCGCCCTCCTCCACGCCGGCGTCCGGAGCCGCCACGTACCCGGGCCGGCCTGCGCGCAGCCAGGCGGCCACGTGCCTTCCCAATTCGGTGAGACCGCGGCCGAAGAAGTGGTCGGCGTGCGGAATCACTTCCAGAAGACCCTCCGCGGAAAGCCGCAGCGCCGAGCGATCGCAGAGCGCGTCGTGGTGCGCGCAGACGACCAGCGCCGGCTTTTCCAGCGACGCGAGGGAGGAGAAGTCGTGCAGGCGCGTGGGCGGCGCGATCAGCACCAGCCGATCGATGCGCGGATCCGTCGCGGCGCGCAGCGCCACCGCGGCGCCGAAGCTGTATCCGACCGCGCAGGCCCTGGGCATGCGCGAGGTGGCGAGGAGCTGATCGCAGGCCGCGAGGAGATCCTCGACCTCCTCCTCCAGGTTGCCGATCTCCATGCTCCCCGCCTGGTGCCGGGATCTGCCGCGCGACGCTCCCACGCCGCGGTAGTCGAAGCGCAGCGTGGGATGTCCGGCGCGGGTCAGCGCCCAGGCCAGCTCCGCGATTACCGGCGAGGTCATGCTGCCGCCCATGGCCGGATGCGGCGCGGCGAGCACGCAGGGCGGGCCGCGCTCGCCGCGGTGGTAGAGCGCGTCGAGATCGCCCACCACCACGCTGCGCTCCAGGTACTGGCCGGGCAACACCATCAGGCGCCCTTCCGGAAGACGAAGAACTTGAGATATCTGCCCTCGGGAAACGCGAGCAGCGCGGGGTGGTCGGGAGGCTGGCGCTTCTCCTCGAGGAGCTGCAGGGCGGCGTGCGTCTTCAGCGCAGCCTCGCGGATCGCGGAGACGAACTCCTCCGGCGACACCCGCGCCGAGCAGGACGCGGTGGCGAGGATGCCGCCCGGCGAGAGCGCGGAGAGCGCGGCCCGGTGCAGCGAGGCGTAGCCGTCGAGCGCGGCGGGCACCGCCTTCTGCGTCTTGGCGAAGGCCGGCGGATCCAGCACGATCAGGTCGAAGCGGCGCGCTCCGGCGTCGCGGAGGAAGTCGAGCACGTCGGCGGTCTCGAAGCCGTGCTGCGAGGGAGACAGCCCGTTGAGCTCGAAGTTGCGGCGCGCGAGCCGCATCGCGGACGCGTCCCGGTCCACCGAGACCACCTCGCGCGCGCCCCCCAGCGCCGCGCTCACCGAGAAGCCGCCCGAGTAGGAGAAGCAGTTCAGGGCGCGCGTCCTGCCGCGGGCGAAGCGCCGGAGCGCGAACCGGTTCTCGCGCTGATCGAGGAAGTATCCGGTCTTCTGCCCCGCGCGCACGTCGACGGCGACGGCCATGCCGTGCTCGCGCACGTGCAGCTCCGCGGGCGGCTCCGTGCCCCACAGCACCTGTCCGCGCGCGGGCGGAGAATCGCGGTCCGCCAGCTCGCCCTCTTCGTCCGGGCGCCCGATCTCCTCGTCGCGCCCGTAGATGCCCTCGAGCGCCACCTCGCCGCGAAGGGCGTCGAGGATGGCGCCGCGGTGCGGGCCGAGCCCCGCGCTGTAGAGCTTGAGCACGGCGAACCTGCCGTAGAGATCGACCACCACGCCGGGCAGCCCGTCGCCTTCGCCGTGCACGAGCCTTGCGCAATCGGTCCCTTCGCCGAGCACGTAGGCGCGGCGCAGCGCCACGGCCGCGGCGATGCGGCGCCGCCAGAAGAGCGGCCCGATCGCTTCCGCCGGATCGCGGGTGAGGATGCGAACGCGCACCGCTCCCTGCGGATCGTAGTAGCCGCGCGCCACGAACTTCCCCCCCGCGGTCACGTCGACGATGTCGCCCGCGCCCAGTCCTGGCGGAGGCTGCTCGATGGCGCGCTTGTAGACCCAGGGGTGCCCGCCGCGGAGATGGCGCGCGAGGTCCTTCTGCAGCTCCAGCTTCACCAGGCCCACGATCGCCCCCGCACCGGAGGGCCAGGCAGGCCATCTTTCCGCCGCATCGCCAACGTGTCTATCACCGCGCGCCCCCGCGCTGCCGGCTTTTGCAGGGGCGCTGTTACCCATTGAGGAGGTATGACCATGAAGACCCTTTTCATCGCCGCCGCCGCCGCCGTGCTCGCGGTGCCTGCCGCCGCGATGGCCGACAGCGAGTTCAGCATCGTCCTCCAGGGCGGAGCGTCGCACTACAACCAGTCGCTGAGCGGCTCGGACACCGGCGCGGCGTACGGCGCCCGGCTCGGCTTCCTGCCCACGCCCATGCTCGGCCTGGAGCTCGGCTACCTGGGCACGCAGAACAACATCCAGGCGAGCCTCGACCAGGGGCGAGAGGCGAGCACGCTCAAGACCAACGAAGGCTACGCCGACATCCGCCTCAACATCCTCCCCGGCGCGGTGACCCCCTACGTCTTCGGCGGCTACGGCCTCACCTGGGTGAACGGCGCCGCGGCCTCCGGGGTGCCCAACACCTCCACCAGCACGCTGCCCTTCGGCGCCGGCCTGGAGGGCAACATCGGCGCCTTCAAGCTGGGCGGCCGCTTCCAGTACAACTACCTGTTCAGCAGCATCAACACCGGCACCAGCGCGAGCGGCGGAACCGTCTCGGTGAACAAGGGCGGCAACTCCGACTTCTGGGGCGTGACGGTGGACCTGGGCGCCTCCTTCCGCTGATTCAGAAGGCGAGGCGCACGAAGGCGGCCGGGTAGACCGAGCGGTGCGGCTCGGCGATCAGGCCGGTGCTGCGGGTCTCGAAGAAGGGAATGGCGAACTGCGCCCCCGCAAGCGCGCGCACACCGTGGAGGCGGAAGAACTCCAGCCCCGCCTCCGCGATGGCGCCCATTCCCGACTGGCCGCCTGCGCCCATGTAACCGAGTCCGCCGCCGATGTACGGCGAGATCTCGGTTGCGAGCGGGATCCAGGCCGCCTCGAGGGCGAGATAGCCCACGCCCTCGCCGCTGCGCTGGTAGCCCCCGGCGGTGGCGGAGAGGCGGAAGTTCTCCGCCTCGTAGCCGTAGCCGAGCGTGAAGCCGAACGGGGTGCCTCCGCTGCTCCTGTCGTAGAGCGCGATTGGCAGGCCGATGAACCAGAACCGCTCGCCGGGCTTCTTCGCGAACGGCTTCGATTCGCTCGCGGTCACCGTGGTCATCTCCGCGGTGCTCTCCGCGCTGGTGCGCGCGATCACCGCCTGCACCAGCCTTGCGGTCACGACGTCGCACTCCTCCAGGCTCCCCGCCGTGAGCGAGGCGGACCAGACCGGCGCGAGGGTGCCGGGCACCAGCTCCTCGAGGCTGAGGGGAATCTTCTGCCCGAGCCGCCCGCCCACCCGCAGCGCGAACACCCGGCGCGCGCCGAGGTCGTCGCCGAGCGCAACCAGCGTCTCGTCCACCGGCCGCACGCCCTCGCTGCGGCGATCGGAGAGGACGTTCACGCCGCGCTTGCGCAGCTCGCCCGCCGCCACGCTGCGGATGGCGTGGACCGCCGGCGCTTCCAGCGCCCCGTCGTCGGCGACGACGAGCAAGGCATCCGCGCGGTCCTGGGCCAGCGCCGGCGCCGCGAGGAGCAGCAGCGCGGCCCTCAGCGCGACCAGTCTGCGAAGCATCGTGCGATCCATGACATGGAGCCGGAGCAACCGCCATGCCGGATGGCCGGATCGAACGATTCCGGAGGGTTGCCAGCGCGGCCGGTCCGCGAACCGCGATCCGGATGTCAGGCGTGCGCAGGCCCGCGCTCGCCCAGCGCCCGCGCAAAATTTCCCACCACCAGTCCCTTGCGCGCGCGCTTGAGCCTGCGGAGCAGCTCGCCGATGCCGATGCGCGGCCCTCCGGCGGAATGCCGCGCCGCCACCGCCGCGTACTGGTCGGGATCGATGGCGAGGCTGCGCGCCTGCACCTGATCGACCCGGGCCGAAGAGACGAGGGCGCAGAGCTTCTCCGCCTCGCCTTCCTCGTCGGTCACTCCGGGAAAGGTGAGCAGGTTGAGCGCGGTATAGACGCCGCGGCGGCGGGCGAGGCGCACCGACTCCTCCACCTCTTCCCAGCCGTAGTTCACCGGCTGGTAGTACGCCTCGTAGAGCGGCTTGTGCGCGCTGTTCAGGCTGATGCGGCAGGCATCGAGGCCGGCGTCGATGAGCAGCGAGAGGTTCCGCGGCAACGACCCGTTGGTGTTGATGTTGATCGACCCGCGCGCCGTCACCTTCCGCATGCGCCGGATGGCCTGCGCGATCTCCCGCGCGCGCGTCAGCGGCTCGCCTTCGCAGCCCTGGCCGAACGACACCATGGTGCGCCCGGCCGCAGAGGCGAGATGGGCGGCGCCGATGCGCGCCATGCTCTCCGACTCCGGAGCGCGCTCGAGGCGCTGGTGCGAGGCGGGAGGCCCCTCCTCGGGCTGCTCCGAGATGCAGCCGACGCAGCGGGCGTTGCATCCGGAGCTGGCGGGGATGGCGCCCTCGTCGCGCCCGTAGAAGGTGTTCTGCGCCGTGAAGCAGCGGTACTCGAGCGCGCACTTCGAGAGCTGCCGCAGGAGCGGATCGCCGTCGCGCGCGAGCCGCTCTTCGACCAGCTGCCGCAGGTCCGGCGTCGAGTGCGCCGCCGGATCCCAGTGCCTGCGCCTGTCGGTATGGAGCGCCCAGGCCACGTGGCACTGCCGCGCGTCGTCCCAGGCCGCCGCCGTGTACGCCCATTGCGGCAACACCGGCGCGATCGACAGCTTGCGAAAGGCGGGAAGCTCGGTTCGCGTCCAGCCGGGCGGGAGCACTGCCGCGACCGCGCTGGGCCGGACCGCGCGCCGCCCCAGGCGGACTTCGGACAGCTCCACCGGCCGCCCCGACGCAGGGTCGAGCCCCAGCGGCCGCCGCCCGGGCAGGACCGACAGCGAGGCGTGCTGCGGCAACGGCGCCGGAGCGTCCAGCGGCAATCCGCCGCGCACCAGCGCGAGCAGGCGCGGATGCTCGTACACGCGCCCGCTCTCGTCTGCGAACAGCAACTTCGTCGCCAACGCTCCGCCTTTCGTCGTCTCGACACGTCGCAACTTGACCGGCGACGGATGGCTGCTATCTTCCGCCGCCCTTTTTCGCAAGCTTCAACTTGCCGGAGCAACAGAATGATCATCGGCTGCCCGAAAGAGATCAAAACCCGCGAATACCGCGTGGGCCTCGTGCCCGGCGGCGCGGCTGCCCTGGTGGCCCGCGGCCACCAAGTGCTGGTGGAGAGGAACGCGGGCGTGGGCAGCGGGCTGCCCGACGCGGCGTACGAGGCGGCAGGCGCGAAGATCGTGGAGAAGGCCGCGGACGTGTGGAGCCGCGCCGAGCTGATCTTCAAGGTGAAGGAGCCGATTGCGAGCGAATACCCGCTGATGCGCGAGGGCCAGACGCTCTACACCTACCTGCACCTCGCCGCCGACAAGCCGCTCTCCAAGGCGCTGCTCGACCGCAAGGTCTCGGCGGTCGCGTACGAGACCATCCAGACCGACGACGGCCAGCTTCCGCTCTTGCGCCCGATGAGCGAGGTCGCCGGCCGCATGGCGGTGCAGGTCGGCGCGGTCCAGCTGGAGAAGGAGCATGGCGGCAAGGGCATCCTCCTCTCCGGCGTGCCCGGCGTGCGCCGCGGCAAGGTGGTCATCCTCGGCGGCGGCGTGGTGGGCGGCAACAGCGCCAAGCTGGCCTCCGGCATGGGCGCGGAGACGGTGGTGCTCGACGTGAACCTGGGCCGCCTCGCCTATCTCGACGACGTGTTCGGCTCGCGCATCACGCCCATCTATTCGGATCCGGCGCAGATCGCGAAGTACGTGCGCGAGGCGGATCTGGTGATCGGCGGCGTGCTGATTCCCGGCGCCAAGGCGCCGCGCCTGGTGAGCGAGAAGCTCATCTCCGAGATGCAGGAAGGCAGCGTGGTGGTGGACGTGGCGGTGGATCAGGGCGGCTGCATCGAGACCTGTCACCCCACCACCCACGACAACCCGACGTACACCGTGCACGGCGTCATCCACTACTGCGTCGCCAACATGCCGGGCGCGGTGGCGCAGACCAGCACCTTCGCGCTCAACAACGCCACCATCGGCTTCGGGCTCAAGCTGGCCGACCACGGCGTGGTGGAGGCAAGCCGGCGCGATCGCGCGCTGGCGCAGGGCGTCAACACCTTCAACGGCCATTGCACCTACAAGGCCGTCGCCGAGGCCCACGACTTCGCCTTCACGCCGCTGGAAAAGGCGCTCACCACCCGGAAGTAAGTCTTCCAGAACCGTTTGAAAGGCTTGCGCTTTTCCGGCATGATGACGGTCGGTGCGGGCGAGCGGGCGGTCCGCTGGAATGCTCTGGCGTTTCCCACGGTTCCAACTGCGGCCCGAGCCAGTTAGATTCAGGCGGAGCGCCACGCACGCGGGAGAGGGATGCTGGACTTCAAGCACACCGACAGGACGCGGCGCGAATTCGAGAGCCTCTCCCTCGATCACCTGGACGCGCTCTACTCCGCCGGCCTGCGCCTCACCAAGAACGAGCGCGACGCCGAGGACCTGGTCCAGGACACCTTCCTGCGCGCCTTCCGCTTCTTCGACAAGTTCGAGCGCGGCACCAACATGAAGGCGTGGCTTTTCAAGATCCTCACCAACACCTTCATCAACAAGTACCGCCGCCGGGTGAAGGAGCGCACCGTGGTCGAGGGCGCCGCGCGCGAGGCGGGCAACGAGCGGTTCGTCACCCGCGAGCCCACCGAGAGCTCCGCCGATCCCGAGCAGTATTTCTTCGACAAGCTCCTCTCCGACGACGTGATCCGCAGCATCGACCAGCTTCCCATCGACTTCCGGCTGGTGGTGATCCTCGCCGACCTGCAGGAGTTCTCCTACAAGGAGATCGCCGAGATCCTCGACTGCCCGGTGGGCACGGTGATGTCGCGCCTCTACCGCGGCCGCAAATTGCTCCAGAAGAACCTGCTCGGGTACGCGGTGGAGTCCGGCGTGGTCCAGCCGAAGCAGGCGATGGAGATCGGCGTCCAGGCAGAGGTCGAGGAAGAGGCCGACGTGCTCGAGTTCAAGAGGCGCGCGTGAGCCAGGCCTGCCAGAAGCTGGAGGAGACCTTCCTCCACGCCTACGTGGACGGCGAGTTCTCCGCCGAGGAGAGCGCCGAGGTGAAGGCGCACCTCGCCGATTGCCCCGCGTGCACGCACGCGGCCCGCAGCCACCAGAGCTACAAGGCGGCGATGCTGCGCGCGAACCGCGCGGCGCCGCACGCGGTGCACGACGTCCTTCGCGGCGCCCTCGCCGAAGAGGCCGCCGAAGGCCGCTGGGCGCGCGCGTTCCAGAAGCCCACCGCCATCGCGACGGCGGCGGCGTGCGTCGGCGCGGCGGTCTGGTTCCTCGCCGGAGGGATGTCCCATCCGCTCTTCCGCGCGCCCGGGCAATCGCTGATCGAAGACGGCATCCGCCTGCACGCCGGGGCGCTGCCGGTGGACTTCGCCGGTAGCGACCTGGGCTCCGCGCAGCAGTGGCTGCAGGGCAAGCTGGAGTTCGGGGTCCAGTTGCCGCATTTCGCCCGCGGCGCGCGGCTGCAGGGCGTGCGGCTCTCCAACGTCCGCGAGCACCGGGGTGCGGTGGTCACCTACTCCTTGCCCCAGAGCGACGGGCGGCGCGTCTCGCTCCTGATCGTGGACGACCCGGAGCCGCAGCTTCCCGGCGCCGCGCGGCGCATTGCCAATCGCGAAATCTGGCTTTCCCGCGCCAAGGGATTCAACATCGCCTCCTGGCGCAACGACGAGATCGTCTACTCGCTCATCTCCGATCTCGACGAGCAGGACGTGCTCGCGCTGGTGCAGTCGGCCGAGTTGCGCTGAACGCACGACCCGCACCTACACCCGCGAAATCCCGCGGTGTTTCGTTGACACTCCTCGTCCGGCACCCGTAAGATTTTGATCCGCCCACACCTGCTTCGGGTCCAGAGTGTCCAAGAGAATCCTGCTCATCGATTCCGACCAGGCCTTCGCGCAGGGCCTCTCCAATGCCATCACCGCGCGCGGGTTCGATGCGACGCTCGCCACCGACAGCGAGCGTGGCATGTCGCTCGCGCGCGAGGAGACGCCGGACCTGATCGTCGTCTGCGTGGAGGCGCAGCCCACCAACGGCTACATGCTCTGCACGCGCCTGAAGAAGGACGAGCAGCTCAAGGGCATCCCCGTCATCCTCACCTCCGCCAACGCCACGCAGGACAGCTTCGAGAAGCACAAGAAGCTGAAGACGCGCGCCGAGGAATACCTGATCAAGCCCTTCGAGCCGAAGGTGATGCTGGAGCGCGCCAACGCGCTGCTCGGGCTCGCGCCGGACATCGAGGAGGAGATCATCCAGGTCGAGGACGAGCCGCTGGGCCTGGGAGACCTGGTCGACGGCGAGGACGAACCCATCTCGCTCTCCGACGCCGAGGCGGCGGAAGCGCGCAACGGCCAGCCGGAAGAGGCGCTGGTGGTCGAAGAGGTGGAAGAGGAGATCGTCGAGGTCCAGGAAGAGCCGCAGCAGCTCGCGGACGACGACGACCTCGACATGTTCGACCGGGCCTTCGACTCGCTGGGAGGAGCGCCGCAGGCGCCTGCCGCGCCCGCCACCCGCGCCGCCGAGCCGCAGCAGGACGCGAGCGGCGACGAGGCATCCCGGCAGCCCACCGAGCTGAGCGCGCCCGACGACGACGCCGTGCTCCGCTCGCTGGTCCAGGGTGACGAGCCGGCGGCGATGAACGATCCCGACCTGCCGGTCGCCCTCGATCCCGACCTCCCCGCCGCGGCGCAGGACCTCGACGCCCGGGTGGCGGAGCTGGAGCAGCGCCTGGCCGAGCGCGAGGCGGAGCTGGAACATGCCCGCAAGGGCGCCGCCTCCACCAACGAGCTCATCCGCGCCAAGGAGGCGAAGAACAGGGCGGAGAAGGAGATCGTGCGGCTGCGCGAGGAGCTCACCGCCCGCGACCGCGAGCTGGTCGACCTGCACGAGCAGCAGACCACGCTGGAGTCCGACGCGCAGCAGCTCAAGGAAGAGGCGGTGCGGCGCGAGGCGGCGATCAAGGCGCTGCAGCAGCGCGCGGACGGCCTGTCGGCGGCGGCGAAGAAGTTCGAGCGCGAGCTTTCCGCGGCGCGCGAGGAAGTGAAGAAGGGCGCCGGCGCCGACGAGCTGCGGGCGCGGGTGACCGCGCTGGAGAAGGAGCTGGAGACCGCCCGCGGCGAGATGGCCACCCTCGGCGGCGAGAAGGACCTGCTCGCCGAGGAGCGCGACGACCTGCGCAAGCAGCTGGAGGAGGCGCAGTCCGACTCCGCCCGGAACGAGGACCGCGCGGTGAAGGCCTACGGGCGCATCAAGAGCGAGGAGATGCTGCGCGAGAAGGCGAAGAAGGCGCTGCAGATCGCGCTGCAGCTCCTCGAAGAGAGCCCCGCCGAGAGCGACGAGGCAGAGGAAGCGGCCAAGCAGGTCTCTTAGCAACGGAAACCACCCTGGTTCAACACCACAGGCGCAGGCCCTGAGCCGCCTGCGGCGGCCGGGCCTGACCGTCAGTCGATCCCGCCCTTCTTCTCCAGCAGCTTCTTTGCCGCGGTCGCGAGTCCCTGCGAGACGTTGCGGTTCTTCGCCACCGCCTTGACTTCCGCCATGCGCAGCGTGGAGAGGAAGCGCATCGAGACCCCCACCGGCACCTTGGGATTGGTCACGATGTTCATCTTGATCTGGTAGTTCTTCATCAGCTGCCGGTTGTTGTAGATGGACTGCAGCACCTCCTGCGGCGCGGTGCGCGAGAGCGCCACCTTGGCGATCTCCCCCTCGGTGATGCGCGGCGACTGGATCACCGCCAGCTGCACCAGCTTGTTGGGGTCGCGCAGGAGGATGGTGCGCACCTCGCGGTTGCCCTTCTTGTTGGCCCACTCGATCTTCTTGGCGATCCCCAGCTTCATCACCTGCTGGGTGATGGAGAGCTTCTTCTGCTCCAGCGCCGCCTCCTCCGGGCTGCCGGGCGCGACCGGCTTCTCCTCCTCGCCCTCGTGGATGGCCGCTCCCATCTGCTCCAGCGCGGCCTCCGCCCGCGCCTCGGTGACGGCCTGCTCCGCCGCGACCTTCTTCGCCAGCTCCTCGTCCTGCGCGCTGCCGCCGTGGATGCGCCGCCGCGCGGCGCGATACGCGGGCAGGTCTTCCAGCGCCAGCCCGGAGCGGACGCAGAAGTCGCAGACGTTGTCGATGGTGCTGGGCCGCGCCGACCGGTTGTTCACCAGCGCGCGGACGATGTCGGCGTGCCGCAGCATGCGCAGCTGGTTCTGGGCGACGATCTCGATGATGCGCTCGTCGGCGCGCTCGGCGATGCGCTGCACGGCGGCGTCGGGCGTCGCCGGGTTGAGCACCAGCATCTCCAGGTACTCGTCGCGGGTGGAGAACACCTCCGCGTAGTACTCGAGCACCGGGGCGTCCGCGGTGTCGTCGCGCAGCGCCACCGAGAGGATGCGGTCGGGCAGCGCCGCGGCGCTCTTGACCGCGGTGTCCCGCACCGCCGCGTCGGGATCGAAGGTGAGCATGTAGAGCGCGGTGGCCATCTCCCTCGGGCCCATCGGCACCAGCGCCTTGGCGCCCATCATCCGCAGCGGCACCGGGGCCCTGGGATCGACGTGCTTCTGGAAGTTCGAGGGCAGGGCCGAGAGCGGCACCGGGCATCCGGGCGGCGTGGATGAAGCCGAAACCTCGCTCATGGACGCGATTGTAGCGCCGTCAGGGCGCGCGCGCGTACGGATCGCGGTGGTTGCGCCTGGACCACCACCAGGTGAGCATGCCCAGCCACTTGTTGAGGAAGAAGGTGCGCGGCAGCCAGGAGATGGCGGGCGGCCGGCGCAGGCCCAGCGCGACGAACTCCGCCGTCACCCGCGGGTCGTCGGGCGCCAGCTCCATCGCCTTCTTGAGCGCGCGCACCGCCTGCTCCTTGTTGCGCGTCACCACCAGCGCGCGGGCCAGGTTGACCAGCGTCTCGGTGGTGGGCGATCCGCGCCGCAGCGCCTCCTCGCAGAAGCGGATGCCGCGCTGCCGATCGCCTTCCACCAGCACCAGGGTGAGGCCGTAGTTGGAGAGCACGCGCGGATCGTTGAGGTTGCGCCGCCACGCCCGCTGGAAGACGTCGTGCGCCGCCTTGGGATCGGTCTCCAGCAAGGCGCGGCCTTCCTCGAGGATGCGGTCGACCTCGCCCTTCTGCGCAGGCGACAGCGCGGCCGGCAGCACGTGACCGTTCGCCCTCGCGGGCGTGACGATGGGCTGCGATCGCACCGCGACCTTCACCGACGCGCGCAGGGCGTCCAGTTCCGCTGCGGTCGCGCCGCGCGGCAGCTCCGGCTGGTCGTCCTCATTCTCCGGCATCATCGCTCGTCCACATTCCTTTGGTAGATGATCCTGAGGCCGTCCAGCGTGAGCTGGTCGTCCACCACCTCGATCTGCCGGGAGACGCTGCCGATCAGCGGCGCGAGCCCGCCCGTCGCCACCACCTTCACCGCGAACCCCAGCTCTTCCTTCATCCGCGCGCAGACGCCGTCCACCAGGCCCACGTAGCCGAACACCAGCCCGCTCTGCATCGAGGCCACGGTGTTGCGCCCCACCACGCGCTCCGGCTTCTCGAATCCGACCCGGGGCAGCCGGGAGGCGCGGTGGAAGAGCGCCTCCATGGAGATGGCAATGCCCGGGGAGATCGCGCCGCCCAGGTATTCGCCCCGCGGCGTCACCGCGTCGAAGGTGGTGGCGGTGCCGAAATCCACGATGATCAACCCCTGCGGCCACTTGTCGTACGCGGCCACCGCGTTGACGATGCGGTCGGCGCCGACCTCGCGCGGGTTGTCGTAGAGCACCGGCATGCCGGTCTTCACCCCGGGGCCCACGAAGAGCGGCTTGCGCCCGAAGAAGCGCTTCGCCATCTGCTCGAGGGGAAAGGCCATCGGCGGAACCACGCTGCTCACGATCACGTCGGTGACGTCGGCGACGCGCAGCCCGGCGAAGTCGAAGAGCGACTTGATCTGCAGGCCGTACTCGTCGCCGGTGCGATCCTTCTCCGTCTGCACGCGAAAGGAATCGCGCAACCTGCCGGCGTCGAAGACGCCGAGCACGGTGTTGGTGTTGCCGACGTCGATCGCGAGCAGCATCCGCCGCAGTATCGGGAGCGCGGGAAGCTTACGTCAATCTCCCATTTCCGCAGGCGCGACTACACCGGCGTGCAGCGCTCCACGTCCGCGGCCATCACCCGCACCATCTCCCCCCGTCCGCCGCGAACCAGAAGCGCGCCGTCCTCGGCGAGGTCCACCGCCTCGCCCTCGAAGGAGCCGCCCTCCGCCGCCACCCGCACGCGCTGGCCGAGCGTGCTGGACAGCTCGCGCCAGCGCTCGGCCACGGGCGCGAACCCCTCGGTCTCGTGCAGGCTGAACCATTCCTCGAGGTGCTCGAGGATGGCGGCGCAGACCACCGGCCGGGGCTTGTGCTCGCCGCTCTCCATCAAGAGGCTGGTGGCCGAGGAGCGAAGCTCCTCCGGAAAATCGCCCGGCTGCAGCGAGACGTTGAAGCCGATGCCGAGGACGACGTGGCGGACGCGGTCCGCTTCGGCGCGCAGCTCGGCGAGGAGCCCTGCGAGCTTGCGGCCCCTGCAGTCCAGGTCGTTGGGCCACTTGATGCGGGTGGCCGCGGCGCCCAGCTCGCGCGCCGCCTCGGCGACCGCCACGGCCGCGACCAGCGTGATCTCCGCCGCGCGCGAAGGCGGGAGCGTGGGCCGGAGGATGATCGACATGGCCAGCGACTTTCCCGCCGGCGCGACCCAGGAGCGCCCGCGCCGCCCGCGGCCGCGGGTCTGCAGCTCGGCGGTCACCACCTCGCCGTGGAGCGCGCCCGCTTCGGCGAGCCGGTGCGCCTCGTCGTTGGTGGATTCCACCTCGTCGAAGTGGTGGATCCTGCGGCCCAGCTCCCCGTTCGCGAGCAGCGGCTCGATCTGCGCCTCGCCGAGCTGGTCGGGCACCTCCACCAGCCGGTACCCGAGGCCGCCGCGGGTGTGGATGACGTAGCCGCGGGCGCGAAGGGAATCCAGCCGCTTGAGCAGCTCGGCGCGGGGCACGTCCAGCTTGTCGCAGAGCACGCCGCCGGGCACGAAGTCGTCGGCGCATTCGAGCAGGAGCGCGAGCACGATGGCGTCCTGGTTGGAGTCTGTCCAATGCCCCGCGCCCGCGCCGGCGATGGCAGCCTGGGGCGCGGCCTCCACGGCTACTTGCCCTCGACCATCAGGCTGAGGTCCACCGACGGAGCGGAGTGCGTGAGGGCGCCCACGGAGACGTAGTCTACTCCGGTCGCGGCCACCCGCGGGAGGCGCTCCAGCGTCATTCCGCCGCTCGCCTCCAGGGGGACCCGCCCCTTGACCTGGACGACCGCGGCGCGCAGCTCCTCGTCGCCCAGGTTGTCGAGGAGCAGGAGGTCCGCGCCCGCCGCGAGCGCTTCCTCGATCTGCCGGGGCGTGCTCACCTCCGCTTCCACCTTGAGGAGCGGATGCGCGAAGCGCTTCGCCCTGCGCACCGCCTCGCCGATGCCTCCCGCCGCGGCGGCGTGGTTGTCCTTCACCAGGATTCCGTCGAAGAGCGCTCCGCGGTGGTTCACCCCGCCCCCCGCGCGCACCGCGGCCTTCTCCAGCTCGCGCATGCCGGGGGTGGTCTTGCGCGTGTCGAGGAGCTTCGTCGCCGTCCCCGAGAGGGCCTGCGCGTACCGCGCCGTGAGCGTGGCGATGCCGCAGAGGCGCTGCAGGAGGTTGAGCGCGGTGCGCTCGCCGGTGAGGATGGCGCGCATCGACCCGCGGACGCGCAGCACGCCGTCGCCGGGGCCGGCCTGGCCGCCTTCGCCGCGCAGCGCCTCCAGCTCGCAGCCGGGATCGAGCGCGCGGAAGACCCGGGCGGCGGCGGAGACGCCGGAGACCACCAGCGTCTCCTTGGCAAAGACGAGGCCGGTGCCGCGCGCGTCGGCGGGAACGCAGGCCTCGGCGGTGCGATCCCCCGGGCCGACGTCCTCCTCCAGCGCGAGCGCGATGAGCCGCCCCACCGCGTCGCCCGGCCGGCCTGCGTCGAGCGGCTGGCTCATGCGCGCTCCCTTCGGCCGCGGGTTACTTCGTCCCCTTGCGCGGAGACGGCCGCCGCTTCGCGCCGCTCTTGCCGCGCGCGCCCTTCTGCGCGCCGCGCCCGCCGCCTTTGCCGCCGCCCGCGGAGCGGATGGTGGCCGCCGCGCGCCCGGGGCGCCCGCGAACGTTCGCCCGCGACTGCGTCTGCATCGGGCGCTTCGCCTGCTTCTTCAGCTTGCCGCCGGCGCCGCGGGTTCCCTTCTTCGCGCCGCGCGCCGCAGCGGTGCGGCCGGCCTTCGCGTTCCTGCCCACCTTCCCCGCCTTGTCCGCCTTGTTCTTCCCGCCGCGCACGCTCTTCGCGCCGGCCTTCGCCTTGTGCGTCTTCGGACGGCTCCGCGGACGCGCCCGCGCGGACGCCTCCGCCTGCGCGATGTCCGCGCGCTCCTCGTTCTCCTCCTCCTCCGACACGGGCCCGCGCCCTTCCTCGTCGGGCTTCTTCTCCATCAGCCCGCGGGCGATCGACTTCACCCGCGCCACGGCGCGCGCCGCCAGCCCTTCCTGCTCGTCCTCGTCGCTCGCCTGCACCGGCGCCTCTGCAGCCTCCTCGGCGGAGACGGGCAGATCCGCTTCGGGAGGCGTGTTCGGCGCCCGCTCCTGCGATCCATGTCCGCCCGGCGTTCCGGAAGCGGGGCCGCCGTGGGTGCCGAGCTGATCGAGGCTGCGGTTGCCCTGCTCTCCTCCGGCGCCATCTCCTTGCGGCTGCTGCGGATTCTTTTCTTCCATGGGTGTCTCCAGTTCGGTGACGCGCGCCAGGTGACGCGCGAGCTTCTCCCGCTTCCCGGCAAGCTCCCCGGCCCGGGCACGGTCCTTCTCCACCACCTCTTTGGGCGCGCGCTCGACGAACCCTGCGTTGTCGAGGCGCTTCCGGATGCCTTGCAACTCCGCGTCGGCGCGCGCGATCTCCTTTTCCACGCGCGCGCGCTCCGCGGCGAAATCGATCAGGCCCGCGAGCGGCAGGTGGACCTCCACCTCCGCCTCCACGTGGACGGCCGCTCCCCGCGGCCGGGGCCGCGAGAAAGTTTCCAGCCGCACGTCGCTGGCGTTGGCCAGGTGCTGGAACGCGCGCTCGTGCCTTTCGAAGAGCGCGCGGTCCTTGACGAAGAGGATGAGCGGGATCTTCTGGCTGGGCGGCAGGTTGACCTCGCCGCGCACGCTGCGCGCTCCGTCGATGGCGCGCGAGATCAGGTCCATCTCCCGCTCGGCGTCCTCGTCGAGGAGCGACCGGTCTTCGCCGGGGAAGGAGGCGAGCATGATGCTGGGGCCGCTCCGGTTGGGGAGCCGCTGCCAGATCTCCTCGGTGACGAAGGGCATGAAGGGATGCAACAGCCGCAGCGCCCCCTCCAGCGCGGTGAGCAGGGCGGAGAGCGCTCCCGCCCGCTCGCGCGGCGACTTCTCGCCGTAGAGCGCGGGCTTGGACAGCTCGATGGCCCAGTCGCACAGCTCGTTCCAGACGAACTTGTAGATGCCGTTCGCCGCGTCGCTCAGCTCGAAGCGCTCCAGCGAGGCCCGGGTCTGGTCGGCGCAGCGCTGGAAGCGGGAGAGGATC
>DATDMU010000521.1:0-6228 GCA_036518615.1 Myxococcales bacterium | reverse complement strand
CACCGGCGCTTTGTATGCGCACTTCATGCGCGGCGCGGGGCCATCGACTTTGGAGACGGCGCTCTCCTTCCAGGTGGTGATCTGGGGCATCTTCGGCGGCCTCGCCACCATCTACGGACCGGTGGTCGCGGTGTTCGTGCTCTATCCCTTGACGGAATGGCTGGGCAGCTTCAGCGCCTTTGGGGAGTTGCGCCTGCTCATCTTCGCAGTGGTAGTGCTGCTGGTCCTGCTCTTCATGCCGCGAGGCCTCACGCCGTGGATCCGCGACCGCATAGAGACGAGGTGCCGACGGTGCAAGCAGGCGAATCCGATCTGGCGCGCGGCCTGCCGGGTGTGCGGTACGAGCCTGCACGTTGCCGCAAGCCGGAGATAGCCCAAGCGGCCGGCATGACCAAGAGCCTCGGGACGCCGGCTCGTGCGGAACCGCGAGATCGGCTTGCCCCCAACCACACGTCGCTGGCGGCGGACGATCCCGTCGCCGGGACGGACCATTTCTTTCACAATTGCCCGTTGCGACCCGCGTGCCAGAGTCGCTCAGAGCGAAACGCGACTGTCAGGGTGTCGAATCGACACTCCGCTTCCGGTCACCCTGTCCGGAACGCTCCCAAAAAAACTTTTTATTTTTTTTTCGGTAGCTCCCGCGGCTGTCCCCGTCAGAAGGTCCGACGCGGATCGGGGACGCCTCACAGGCCCAGGTAGCCCGCGCGGAGCGTCTCGTCGGCCATCATCTTTTCCGCCGAGCCCTCGGCGATGATGCGGCCTTGCGAGAGCACGTAGTTGCGGCGGGCCATGCGGAAGACCTGCGCGACTTCCTGCTCCACCAGCAGCACCGGCGTGCCCTGGGCGTGGATCTTCCCGATGGCCGCGAACAACTCCTCGCGGACCCGCGGGGCGAGCCCCAGCGACGGCTCGTCGATGGCGAGCAGCTTCGCCTCGTACATGAGCGCGCGCGCGGTGGCGAGCATCTGCTGCTCTCCGCCCGAGAGCGTGCCCGCCACCTGCCCCTTGCGCTCTCCCAGCTTGGGAAAGAGCGCGTAGGCCCGCTCCAGGCTGGCCCGCGTCTGCGTCGCGCTGCGCGAGAGATACGCTCCCGCCTTGAGGTTCTCCTCCACCGTCAGCTCGCGGAACGGCCGCCGCCGCTCCGGGCAATGCACGAGCCCGCGCATGCGGATCTCGTGCGCCGCCAGCCCGTCGATGCGCTCGCCGGCGAAGCGCACTTCGCCTTCCAGCACGATCTCCCCGTCGCTCCCGCGCTTCATCCGCTGCTCGAAGCGGACCATTCCGGAGATGGCGCGCAAGAGCGTGGACTTGCCCGCGCCGTTCGGCCCGACGAGCCCCACGAACTCCCCTTCGTCCACGTGCAGCGACACGCCGCCGAGGATGACCGCCTTGTCGTAGCGGACCACCAGGTCCTTCACCTCAAGGAGCGGCATGCGCGCTCCCGAGATAGGCCTCCACCACTTTCGGGTTCTTCACGATCTCCGCAGGCGGCCCATCCGCCAATAGCTCGCCGTGGTCCATGACGATGACGCGGTCCGCAATCGACATCAGCTCCTTGAGCTTGTGCTCGATCATCACCACCGCCGGCCCCTCGGAATGGAGCCGGCCGAAGCGGCCGCCCTTGTGCAGCCGCTTGATCGAGCGCGCGAGCAGCTCCGACTCCGCCGGGTTGAGGCCGCCGAGCGGCTCGTCGAGGAGCAGCAGCTCCGGCTCGGTGGCGATGGCGCGCGCCACCTCCAGCCGCTTCAAGTCGCCCTGCGAGAGTGCCGAGGCGGGCTCCAGCGCCTGGTCGGCGATGCCCACGAACTCCAGCGCGTCCATCGCCTTGGCATCGATCTTCCGCACCCAGTCGCCGCGGGCGTGCGCGCGCGGCGCGAGCAGCGGCACCATCACGTTGGCGACGATGGGCAGGTGCCGGAAGGGGCGCGTGTTCTGGAAGGTGCAGGCGATGCCGCGGTTCACCACCTCCGCGGCCGAGAAGCGGGTGATGTCTTCGCCGTCGAAGATCACCTTGCCGCTGTCGGGCCGCAATACGCGGGTGATCAGGCGCAGGAGCGTGGTCTTGCCTGCGCCGTTTGGTCCAATGAGGCCCACGATCTGATCGCGGCGCAGCTCGAAGCTGACGTCGTTGACCGCGAGCAGCCCGCCGAAGCGGCGGGTGAGGCGCTCCACCCGGAAGAACGGCTCGGCCATCTAGTGCGCCGCCGTGCCGTCGTCGCGCAGCTCGCGGCGCGACACCTTGCCCACGTCGGTGCGCGGAAGCTCTCCGCGGAATTCGATCACCTGCGGCACCTTGTATTCCGCGAGCCGCTCCTTGCAGTACGCCTTCAGCTCCTCCTCGCCCAGCTTGCCGCGCGCATCGGCCTGCAACACCACGATGGCCTTGATCCGCTGCCCCAGCGCCGGGTCGGGAACGCCGATGACGCCGGCCGCCTTCACTTGCGGGTGCGCGTAGAGCACCTCCTCCACGTCCTTGGCGAAGACGGAGTAGCCCTTGCATTTGATCAAATCCTTGCAGCGGTCATAGAAATGGAAATACCCCTCCTCGTCCATGCGCACGATGTCGCCGGTGAGCAGCCAGCGGCGGCCGCCCTTCTCGAGGAAGGCGCGCGCCGTCTCCTCGGGGCGGTTCCAGTATCCGGTCATGATGTTGGGGCCCGAGAGCACCAGCTCGCCGATTTCCCCGGGCGGCACGAAGTCGCGCGTCTCGGGATGCACCACCGCCGCGAGCACGCTCGGCACCGGGCAGCCGAAGGAGCCGGGCTTGGGCTTCTGCACCGGGTTGACGTGGCTCATGGCGCACGTCTCCGACATCCCGTAGCCCTCGGTGATGCTGGACCCTGTGCGCCGCGCCCAGCCCGCCACGGTGGACTCGTGCAGCGTATCCGCGCCCGAGAGCACCAGCTTGAGGCGCTTCCAGTTCACCTTGCCGGTGTCCTTGTGCTCCTTGAGGTACTCGAAGAGCGTGGGCACGCCGAAGAAGACGGTGGCGCCGTAACGCTCCATCGCCGAGAGAACCGCCTCGGTGTCCGGGCTGGTGAAGAGCACGAGCAGGTGCCCCTGCGAGAGCCCGTTGAGCATGATCACCACCTGCCCGTAGATGTGGAAGAAGGGCAGGAAGGCGACGATCACTTCCTTTCCCTTCTCGAAGGCCGGGAAGGTGGCCCGGGCCAGCGCCTGCGCCGCGACCATGTTGGCGTGGGTGAGCATCACGCCCTTGGGATGGCCGGTGGTGCCGCCGGTATAGGGCAGGGCGGCCAGATCTTTTTCAGGATCGATCTCCACCTGCGGCGGCGTTGCCGGATACTTCTTCAACAGATCCTGCAGCCAGTGCAAGTTGGGCCGCGGCGCGATCTGCGGCGCGCCCAGGTTCACCTCCGGGAAGAGCCGCCCCAGCGCGGTCTTGCCGAGAAGGCGCTTCAGCGCCGGCAGGTACTCGCCCACGCTGGTGACGACGGCGAGGTCGAGCTGCGCGCCGCACTTCTCCACCTTGCCGTAGAGGATGTCCTGGCAGACGATGGCGCGCGCGCCGCTGTCTTCGAGCTGGTAGCGGACTTCGTGGCTCGTGTAGAGGGGGCTGATGCTGGTGACGGCGGCGCCGCACTTGAGCGCGGCGAAGTACGCGATGACGAACTGCGGGCTGTTGACGAGGTAGAGCGCGACGCGGTCGCCCTTCTTCACGCCCAGCGCGGCGAGCGCGCAGGCGAGGCGGTCGATGGCGTCGCGCAGCTCGGCGTAGGTGATGCCGCGGCCGTAGAAGACCAGCGCGTCCCGTCCGGGCCAGGCCGCGGCGGCCTCGTCGAAGAGTTGCCACACCGGCTTCGCCTCGAACGCAACCGACTCCGGCACGCCGGGCTGGTACGACTTCAGCCAGGGGCGATCCAGGTAGCTCTGCAGCGCATCCACGCAGTGGAGAAGAGCACAAAACGGGCGCCTTCGTCAGCCCCGCCGGCGCGCCGCTTCCGCAGGGCGAAACGCATCATTGCAGGAACGAACGCGCATTCCGCGCGGGGCAGCGGCGCACCCCTTTGCGTTTGTTCTGCGAGGCGAGCTCCCAACAATCGCCCAGGGTAGAGCAGTAGCAAATCTCCATCTCGATGTGGTGCCTGCCGTCGCCGCTGAATCGCTTCGCCAGCTCACGCTGGCTATCCGAGAACCGCGGGATGAAGATGTCCAGGGTTTCACTTGCCGTCCACCGTGACGACCACGTGCTCGACGAGACACGACCGCGATGAACGTCGCGACCGCCGCGCCGTAGCGGCCGTTCGAGGGACCCTCCACCGCTTCGAAGAAACAGGAGCCGGAAGCTTTTGTAAAGACCGGTGCGCGACAAGAGAGTCCTTGGGTCGGAGCAGTCCGTGAGACGACTCCCGAATACCGGTCGCTTGCGCCGCATACCCGCGGTGAACGTCGGTCGGACCGCGGTCCTGCTGCTTTGGTCGCGTGGACGACCGCGCCCTCATCCAGATAAGCGACGTGTGAAGCGCCGGCACTTCCTCTCGACCTCGCCACCCTCGCCGGCGCAACGATGGGGGCTCAATGCATACGAGGCTCGTCTCTGCGGCGTTCCTGCTGGTCTGCGCAGTTGCGTCCGGCGCATTCTCCCAAACCGATCAGCCGTCGAATCCGACCCCGACCGGCGCCGGCATTCCCTCCGACGTGAAAGCGCCGCCGCCGCACAAGCCGTTCGACTTCACCGTCTATGGCCGCGTCAACGTCTCCGTCGATCTCGGAAACCAGGAGTTGACGGGCGCGCCATGCATCACGGCCGCCGATCCGTGCCCGCGGCCGCAGGGCCAATTGCGCTGGCTCCCCGACATCTCCAGCAACCTCTCCCGATTCGGCGTGCGCGGGTACCACGACATCGGCGGCAAGGAATACCAGGCGGTGTTCCAGATCGAGGCGCAGGTGGACGTGACCGCCACTCCGGGCAACAAGCCCAACGGCAGCAACGATACAATCAATCCCGGGAACAGCGCCGTGAATGGCGCCCTCGCCTCGCGCAACAGCTTCGTCGGGATCAGCACGCCCTTCGGCGCGCTGAAGATCGGCAAGAACGACACGCCCTACAAGTCGGTCACCGCCGACTTCGACCCCCTGGGCGAGACTCCCGCCGACTACAACAGCATCATGGGGAACACCGGAGGCGACAACCGCGCCGAGTTCGACGCGCGCATGCCGCACGCGCTCTGGTACGAGTCGCCGGAGGTGATGGGGTTCCGCCTCAACGCCATCTGGTCGCCGGGGCAGAACCGCTTCGAGGACAACATCGGATACGCCATCGGCGAGAACGTCTGCGCCGGCGGCAACGCGGGACCCTGCAACGACGGGTCCTTCGGCGACGCCTACGGGGCCTCGCTGGAGTGGCGCGGCTCCGGCCTCAAGCTGATCGTCTCGCACGAGATGCATCGCAAGACCAACCGCACCGGCGACGCCGGCCAGGACACGCCCGCGGGCACCTCCACCGTCGGCACCGCCGACGAGTACGCCTGGAAGTTCGGGGCGAAGTACACCTTCGCGCTCACCGGCACCACGGTGGCGGGCATCTTCGAGGAGATGCGCCGGAACGACGTGTCCGCCTTCAACGAACGGCAGCGCGACGGCTACTACCTCTCGGCGCTGCAGAAGCTCGGCAGCAGCGACGACTTGATGGGGAGCTGGGCGCACGCGACGAACACGCCGGGCGATCCCGGCGCAGGTCCGGTCGACAACACCGCGGACATGCTCGGCGTCGGGTACCGCCACTGGTTCAATTCAAAGACCACGGTCATCCTGAGCTATGCCCATATGAGGAACAGCACCGCGGCCCACTACGCCCTGGGGCCGAGCGGGCACGGCGTGACCTGGGACTGCAAGGATGGCGGCACGCCCACAACGGCGAGCCCCGGGCCGGGCATCGGCTTCGTCGGGAACGGCACCGGGTGCTTCACGGGCACGAGCCCGCAGGCGTTTTCGCTGGGCATGACCTACGACTTCTGATCGGCTTGGTCTGGCCCTCGCGGTGTGTTGTGATGACGGGGTGAAGCCCGAACCGACGAATGCTGGGAGCCCGCCTCCGCGCTGGTCGCTCGACGACAAGTACCTGCGCGAGGAAGGCGTCATCTACCTGAGCGGCGTCCAGGCGCTGGTCCGGCTCACGCTCGACCAGCACCGCGCCGACGCCCGCCGCGGACTGCGCACCGCCACGCTGGTGTGCGGCTATCGCGGCTCGCCGCTGGGCGGGCTCGA
>DATDMU010000520.1:0-3190 GCA_036518615.1 Myxococcales bacterium | reverse complement strand
CCCGTGCTCGAGGCGGAGGTGCGGGCGCTCGGCCTGCAGGGCACTGCCGTGGCGGGCGGCGTCGAGGTCCGGGGCGGGCTCCGCGAGCTGATGCGACTCAACCTGTGCTCGCGGACGGCGAGCCGCGTGCTGGCGCGCGTCGGCGAACCGTTTCGCGCCACGGGCTTTCCCGAGCTGGTTCACGAGGCGACGGCGCTTCCGTGGGACCAGTTCGTCCGCCGCGGCAGCCGCGTCGCATTTCGCGTCACCTGCCGCAAATCGCGGCTCTATCACTCCGGCGCCGTCGAGGAGCGGCTCCTCGCGGCGCTCTCGTCGCGCATGGCGGTGAAAGCCGCGCAGGCCGCCGGCGAGGAGGAGGAGCCCGAGGCGCAGCTCTTCGTCGCGCGCATCGATCGCGACCTCTGCACCGTCAGCGCCGACTCCAGCGGCGCGCTCTTGCACCGGCGGGGCTGGCGCGGGCCGCAGGCCAAGGCGCCGCTGCGCGAGACGCTGGCCGCGGCGCTCCTGCTCGCCGCAGGCTGGTCCGGCGAGACGCCGCTCTGCGATCCTCTCTGCGGCTCCGGCACCATCGCCATCGAGGCGGCGCTTCTGGCGATGCGCCGCGCCCCGGGACTCTCGCGCGCCTTCGCCTTCCAGCGCTGGCCCGGCCACTCCGCCCGCCAGTGGGAACACCTGGTCGCCCAGGCGAAGAAGGAGGAGCGCCCCCTCGCGGTGCGCATCGAAGCGTCCGACCAGGACGCCGGCGCGGTGGCGGCAGCGCGGGAAAACGCAGGGCGCGCCGGCGTGGTCGTGGAAGTCGCGCAGCGGAGGCTCGCGGACCTTCCCCCGGATGCCGGAGGCGGCCTGATCGCCTGCAATCCGCCCTACGGCGTGCGCGTCGGCGGCGACCTGCGCAGCCTGTTCGAAGAGCTGGGCGCCGCGGCCCGCAGGCGCGCAGGCTGGAACGTCGCGATCGTCAGCGCCGGCGGGAAGGCTTCGGCGCTGTCGGGGCTGCCGCTGCGGACGTTGCTGCGGACGAGGAACGGCGGAATCGGCGTGGAGTTCCTCGCGGCCACCCGCACCGCCCGCGAATCGCGCTGACGCAGGCCGCGACGAATCGTCCAATCGCATACATTTCAATCGCGACGGCCGATTGCCTGATTCGTGCTTCGTCTCCAGCTTCCGCTCGCACTCGCCGCTCTGGAGAGCATATGAAGACGTTTGCTCTGTTCGTGGCCGCGGCCCTCGGCTCTGGATGCGGAGAGTCGAAATTCCAGCTTCAACTTGCGTCCCAGGACATCTCCCGCGCACCCAACGGCGCCTCGCGTCTGGAGATGCAGGCGGGCAATGCGCTCGCGGTCCAGATGGTGGTGGTGGGCGCAGGTTCCGGGCCGGTAACCTTTACCGCCGACGGCTTGCCCGGGTTTGCGGTCCAGAAGGGCTCTCTCTTGACGTTGTCTCCGCGCCGCGCCGACGCGGGCGAGTATTCCTTCACCCTGACCGCGACGTCGCAAGGCCTGTCCTCCAGCGTGCCGGTGGATCTCGTGGTGACCCGGTCCAACAACCCGCCGCGCTGGCTCCTGGTGAACTGGACCGGCATTTTCAGCGACGACAAGGGATACCGCGGCGAGGGAGCGTGCCCGGGGGCCGCCACCTGCACCGCCTATGGCGCACCGCACATTCAGGTGGGAACCGCGGTGGACGACGACGGCGATGCGCTGCGCGCCGAGGTGGAAGTGGTTCCCCACGGCCAGCCGTTCACGGGGACGCCCACGTTCTCGTCGCCGATCGGCTCCGACGGGAATGTGACGGTGACCTTCGCGGGACTTGCCGCAGGCACCACCTATGACTTCGCCGTCAGGCTCTCGGACGAGTTCGGCGCGATCGCGAAGCCGGCCTTCGCGTCGCAGGACGGATGGGTGACCTCGAACCAGTCCTGGGGATTCGAGCAGGGCCCCTGCACGGGAACGCAGTGCGCCTGCCTGCCCGCGGGCAGGATCATGTGCGAGGTCGGCGCGGACTGCTGCAGCGGAGTCTGCGCTCCGGGCGGCGGCGCCCCGCCGGGATGGGGCGCGTGCCAATAGGCTGAATCACCCGCCGATGCGGATCATCGACCGCGCGGCGCTCGCTCCCGCCGCCCGCTGCGCCGCGACCAGCTCTTCCGCAGGCGCGTGCCCGGGCTTCTTGCTGCGCAGCCCCGACTCGATGAGCGCGGCGAGATCGTCGTCCGACGCTCCCGCCCGCATCGGCCCGCGCAGATCGACCTCCCCCTCGTCGAGCAGGCACCAGCGGAAGTGGCCGTCCGCGGTGAGGCGGGTGCGATTGCACGTCCCGCAGAACGGCTCGGTCATCGACGAGATGATGCCCACGCGCCCGCGGAACGGACGGCCGCTCTTCTCCCGCACCTCGTAGAGCTGCGCGGTCTCGCCGAGCCCCAGCGGCGAGAGCTCGAGCTGTTCCTCCAGCCGCGCGCGGATGGCCTGCGCCGGGAACATGCGCAGCTCTTCGCCCCAGTGGTTGCCCTCGAAGGGCATATACTCGATATATCGAACCTCGATGGGATCCTCGAGCGCGAAGGCGCGCGCCAGATCGACGATCTCGTCGTCGTTGATGCCCGCCATCACCACCGCGTTGACCTTCACCGCGTCGAACCCTGCCGCCGCCGCCGCGCGGATGGCGGCGACGGTCTCCTCGCATCCGTCGCGCAGGGTGATGGCGCGGAAGCGATCGGGCCGCAGCGTGTCCAGGGACAGGTTCACCGCGTCCAGCCCTCCCGCGCGCAGCGCCGGAAGGTGCTGCCGCAGCAGCAGCGCGTTGGAGGTCATCGCCAGCCGCCGCAGGCCGCAGGCCTTGAGCGCGCCCAGCCGCGAGATCAGCTCGTCCACGTCCCGCCGGACCAGCGGCTCTCCTCCGGTGATGCGGATCTTGCGCACGCCCAGGCGCACGAAGAGGGCGGCCAGGCGCTCGATCTCCTCGAACGAGAGCAAGTCGTCCTTGGGGAGCAGCGGCACGCCTTCCGCGGGCATGCAGTAGCGGCAGCGCAGGTTGCACTTCTCGATCACCGAGATGCGCAGGTAGGTGTGGGAGCGTCCGTAGCGGTCGAAGAGGCCCTGCGCCCGCGCGTCGCCGCGCAGGGCAAGCCCCAGCGACTGCGCATCCAGGGTGCGCGGGGCAGCCGAGACCACCGGGAGCGAGAACACGTCCACGACCG
>DATDMU010000519.1:0-17251 GCA_036518615.1 Myxococcales bacterium | reverse complement strand
CCCGAAGGAGAGCGCTCCGATCTCGATGGGCACGAGGCTCCCGTCCCTGCGCACGTACTCCTTCTCGTACGGCTGCGCCCTGCCGGTGGTCTCCAGCTGCTCGATGGCGCGGTCGTCGAGCTGCGCGTACTCCTCCGGCGTCATCTTGCGCCAGTCGAGGGGCAGGTCCTCGCGCGCGTATCCCACCATGCGCAGGAACTCGTCGTTGGCCTCGAAGATGCCATTCCGCCGGGCCCAGAGGATGCCGATGAGCGGCGACTCGTAGATGCTGCGCAGCCGCTGCTGGGTCTGCTCGAGCCGCAGGTCCGCGGAGCGGCGCGCCTTCACCTCGTCCTCCGCCTGCGCCCGCGCCCTCTGCTCGCGCCGGAGCAGGTCGTCGCGCTCCGCCAGGAGCTTGCGGGTGACCGCGACCTCCTCCTCCAGGCGCTCCACCAGCAGGTCGCGGTCGCGCTCGGCGCGCCCCGCCCGCACCAGCGCCCGCACGGTGGCCACCAGCACCATGGGCTCCAGCGGATGCGTGAGATACGCGTCCGCGCCCATCTCCAGGCCGCGCGCGCGGTCCTGCGGGGCGACGGAGGTGGCGCTGAGGATCATCACCGGCACGCGCTGCTCGCGCGGTCCGTTCTTGATGGCCGTGCACAGATCGATCCCCGTGCCGTCGGGCAGGTTCATGTCGAGCACGGCCACGTCGGCGCCGTCGAGCAGGGCTGCCGCGGCGGCGCTGGTGCCCGCGCTGCGCACGTGGAACCCGGCGCTCTCCAGCACGCGCCGCACCACGAAGCGCGTCGCCTCGTCGTCCTCGACGTGCAGGATCACGCCGCGATCGCGAACCAGGCTCGCCGCGCCGTCGTCGCAGAGCTTCGCTACTGCTTCCGCCGTCATCTCTCACCCCTGCGTGCCCCCATGACCCTCCCCGGAACGGCCGGGTGTCAAGTGTGTGGACCTACGCAGGCGACGGCGAGTTTTTTCGCAGCGGCTCTACCGTGCACGACCTCCGCGCGCCCTGCCGGGCGCCCGCTCAGTCGAGCTGCTGGAAGTCGGGGATCTCGTTGGAGGCGGGCGGCCCCTGGTCAGGCGCGACCTGGGCCGCCGGCGGCTGCGCCGGCTCCGCCGCCACGGCGGCTTGCCCGCTGGCGGACTGCTTCGAGGCGAAGAACAGGACGAGCCCTGCGGCGAGCACGAACAGCAGCTTCTTCCAACTTGCGGTCAGGGAATTCATGGTCCACCTCCGCGAAAACCGCAGAGCATCGCCTGTGCCATGCGCACGGTATGGTCTGCGCACATGCTGCGGCCGAAACCGTCTCGGATCGCGGCTGTGGCGGCACGTGGCGCCATGTGTCAGGCTGCCCCGTCGCGCCGGTTGCGCTAGCATTCCGGTCGATTCCTGCCGGAGGGGCCGGATGGATCCTGCTGCCACGCTCGAGCATGAACGGCACGGGAGCGGCAGCGCTCCGCGCGTGCTCGGGCCGCTCCTCTTCCGGCTCCTTTCCGCGGACGACGTCGCCCAGCCGCCGGCGCGCTACGCGCTCAGGGGCAAGGCCGCCGTGGAGATCGGCCGCGGGACGGACTTCGCCGCCCGGCGCGGCGCCGATTCGCTGCGCGTCGACGTCCGCGACCCGTTCGCCTCCTCGCGCCACGCCCGGCTCGAGCTTCGCGAAGGCATCTGGTCGGCGCGCGACGAAGCATCGCGGAACGGAACCCTGGTCAACGGCCGGCGCCTATCGCCCGGCGAACAGGTGGCGCTGGGCGAAGGCGACCTGATCGAGGCCGGCCACACCTTCTTCCTCTTCCGCGGCTCGGCGCGCGGCATCGCCGGAGACGACCTCGAGCCGGTGCCCGGAGGCGCGGACCCGCCCACGCTGCAGCCCGAGTGGCAGCTGGAGCTGGCCAAGGCGGCCCGGCTGGCCTGCACCTCGCACGAGGTGCTCATCGAGGGCGAATCCGGCGCGGGAAAGGAAGTGCTCGCGCGCTTCGTGCACGAGAAGTCCGGGCGCACCGGCCCCCTGGTCAGCGTCAACTGCGGCGCGCTGCCCGAGAGCCTCTTCGAGGACGAGCTGTTCGGGCACGTCCGCGGCGCGTTCTCCGGCGCGCAGGGCGAGCGGCCCGGCCTCATCCGCGCGGCGGACGGCGGCACCCTCTTTCTCGACGAGATCGGCGAGATGCCCGCGGGCCTTCAAGTCAAGCTGCTGCGCGTCCTCGAGGACCACTGCGTGCGGCCGCTCGGCGGAGAGAAGGAGTTCCCGGTGGACGTGCGGGTGATCGCGGCCACCCACCGCGCCCTCGAGGCCCTGATCGCCCAGCGCGCCTTCCGCGAGGACCTGCACGCGCGCCTGGGCCTGCTCTGCCTGCGCGTGCCGGCGGTGCGCGACCGGAGGGAGGATCTGGGGCTCCTCGCCCGCGCGGTGCTGCGCTCGGGACATACGCCGCTCGATCGGATCCGCTTCGATCTGGACGCGCTCCGGCTGGTGCTGCGCTACTCCTGGCCGCTCAACGTCCGCGAGCTGCGGCGGGCGCT
This sequence comes from Myxococcales bacterium, assembly GCA_036518615.1. Classification (GTDB taxonomy): domain Bacteria; phylum Myxococcota; class Myxococcia; order Myxococcales; family 40CM-4-68-19; genus 40CM-4-68-19. The sequence goes on along the minus strand of DATDMU010000519.1, from coordinate 14,736 downwards.
CCTCGCCGCGGTGGATCTCGCCGCCGCAGACGGCGGAGAGACCACCACCATCTTCGCCCACCACCTGCCCCAGGCGGTGCGCGAGCTGAGGCCGCCCGGCCATGCGCAGCCGGTTCCGGACAAGCCGCCCGCGCGCGCGCCGCCCGCCGACGCCGACCTCACCACCGCCGAGCGGGCGCTGCGCGACGACATCGTCGAAAACCTCAGGGCGGCCGACGGAAACGTCGCCGAGGTGGCGCGGCTGATGAACAAGGGACGCACGCAGATCCAGCGGTGGATCGCCCGCTTCGCAATCGACGTGGGGGCCGTTCGCCGGATGAAGGGCTGACCGCGGATCCGCCCGCCCGCCGCGACAGCCGAGGCACCTGCTATGTTCGAGGCGCGCATGCTCCCCTGCACCTTCCAGCCCGGGGAACTCGTCGCCAGGCGCTACCAGATCATCCGTTTCCTCGCGCGCGGCGGCGCCGGCGAGATCTACGAAGCGGAGGACGTGGAGCTGCGCGCCCGGGTCGCGCTCAAGACCCTGCGGCCGGAGACCGCGGAGGACGACGCGCACCTCGCCCGCTTCCGCCGCGAGATCAACCTGGCGCGCAAGATCACCCATCCCAACGTGTGCCGCGTCTTCGATCTCGGCCTCCACCCTTCCCCGCGCGGCTGGATCACCTTCCTCACCATGGAGCTGCTCGAGGGCGAATCGCTGCACGAGCGCATCCGCCGCGGCGGGCCGATGAAGTGCGCCGAGGCGATGCCCATCGTCGACCAGATGGCCGCCGGGCTCGCCGCCGCCCATGCCCACGGCGTCGTGCACCGCGATTTCAAGAGCGACAACGTCATGCTCGTGCAGCGCTCCGGCGGCCTGCGCGTGGTGGTGACCGACTTCGGCCTCGCCCGCTCCGAGGACTCGGCGGGCTTCTCCACCGGCTCGGGCACAATGAAGGGCACGCCGGCCTACATGGCGCCGGAGCAGGTCACCGGCGGAAGCATCGGCCCCGCGGTGGACATCTACGCCCTGGGCGTCGTGATGTACGAGATGATGACGGGCGCGCTGCCTTTCGCCGGCGATACCGTCATGGAGGTGGCGCTCCGCCGCGTCAGCGCGCGCGCGCCCTCGCCTCGCGATCTGGTGAAGGACCTCGAGCCGCGCTGGGAGCAGGTCATCGCCAGGTGTCTCGAGCGCGAGCCGGGCAAGAGATTCCCGTCGGTCACTGACGTGGCTGCCAGGCTTCGCGCGCCGGACTCGCGCCGCGCCATGAGCTCGCGCTGGCTGCCGGCGGCGGCCGCGGCGGCGCTGCTGCTCGCCGGCGCCGGCGCGTGGCGCTTCATGCGCGCTCCGCCCGCCTCCCCGTCCCCCGCCGTTCCCGCCCGCCGCACCGTGGCGGTGCTCGGGCTGCGCAATCTCTCCGCGAAAGCGGACAAGGCGTGGCTCGGCACCGCGCTCGCGGAGCTCCTTTCCGGCGAAGTCTCCGCCGGCAGCGAGCTGCGCCGCGTGCCCTCCGAGACGGTGACGCGGCTGCGCCGGGAGCTGGCGCTGCCCGAAGGAGGCCAGCTCGACCGCGACGCGCTGGCGAAAGTGCGCCTCACCACCCGCGCAGACTACGTCCTCGGGGGCTCGTATCTCGCGCTCGGCGACGGCGAGGGAAGACTGCGCCTCGAGGTGCAGCTCCAGGACGCGCAGACGGGCGAGATCATCGCCGCCGACAGCGAGACCGGATCGGAAGCGAGTCTCTTCGCGCTGGTCGCGCAGGCCGGGGCGCACCTGCGCTCCGCCCTGGGGGTGCGCGCGCTGGAGCCGGCGGACGAGGCGCAGGCCCGCACCTCGCTGCCCGCGGACTCGGCGGCTGCGCGCCCCTACGCCGAGGGCCTCTCCCGCCTGCGGCTCCTCGACGCTCTCGGCGCGCGCCCGCTGCTCGAACAGGCCGCGCAGATCGATCCGGCCTTCCCGCTCGCCCACGCGGCGCTCTCCGAGGCCTTCCGCCGCCTGGGAAGGCAGGCCGACGAGGAGCGCGAGGCGCTCCTGGCGCACGAGCACGCTTCCGCGCTGGGCCGCGAGCAGCAGCTCATGGTGGAAGCGCGCCTGCGGGTGGCGCGGCGCGAGTGGGCGCGCGCGGAGGAGCTGTATCGATCGCTCTACGACTTCTTCCCCGCGACGGTGGACTACGGGTTGAACCTCGCGCAGGTGCAGGTCCGCGCCGGCCGCGGAAAGGAGGCGCTGGAGACGGTGGCGCTGGTGCGCGGCTCGGCGGAAGACGCGGAGCGGGATCCGCGGCTGGACATCGCCGAGGCGCAGGCGGCGGGGGCGGTCAGCGACTACCCGCGCCAGGACGCAGCCGCCCGGAGAGCCGCGGCGAAGGCGCGGGAGCTGGGCGCCCGCGAGCTGGAGGGCGACGCGCTCATGTACGAGAGCGCGGCGGCGGCGCTGCTGGGCGACCGCCCGCGGGCGCTCCAGCGCGCGGAAGAGGCCTACGAGCTGTTCCATTCCATCGGCAATCCCTGGTCCGTCGGTCAGGCGCTGCTCCGGCGCGCCAACGCCTGCTGGCGGACCGGCGAGCTGCCCCGGGCCCGCGCCCTCTTCCTCGAGGCGCGCGAGGTGTTCAGCCGGCTGGGCGACGAGGGCGACCTCGCCCGGGCGATGCACGGGTTCGCCAACATCGAGAGCGACATGCGCCACTCGGCGAGCGCCTTGGCCATCTACCGCCAGGCGCTGCCCATGTACGAGCGCGCGGGCGATCTGGCCGGCGTCGCCGCCATGCACGCCAACATCGGCCAGCAGCTCGATCAGGCGGGCGACCTGGACGGGGCGGAGAAGTCGCTCCTGCTCGCGCTGGAGCTCGACCAGAAGCTGGGCGATCGGCATGCGGAGGCCATCACCCGCGAGAGCCTGGGCGGCCTCTACCTGGTCCGCGGCGAACCGGACAAGGCGCTGCAGGCGATGCAGGCGGCCACTGCCATCGCCAGCCAGATCCACGACGCGACCACGGTGGCGCAGACGCGGCGCAAGCAGGGCGAGTCGCTGCACGCCCTCGGGCGCACCCGCGAGGCGGAGGAGGCATTTCGCGAGGGCATCGCGCAGCTCGATTCCATGGGCGAGACCGCCCGCAGCGGCGACGGCAAGCTGCGCCTCGCGCGGCTCTATCTCGACCTGCACCGGCTCCCCGAGGCGGAGGCCGCGGCGCGCGCCGCGGTGGAGCAGCACGAGCGCGCCCAGGTGGATTCGGCGGACGCGGTGGCGTCGCTCGCGCGCGTGCTGGTCGCGGAAGGACGCACGGAGGAGGCGCGCGCCATGCTGCGGCGGGCGCTGTCGCGCGAGCCGCCGGAGCTGCCGGCGCAGATCGCCGCGGCCGACCTGGACGTGGCGGACAAGCGTCCGGAGCTCGCCATCGCCCGCCTGACCCGCGCGCTCGCACGTCCCGTCGCCGACGTGCCGCAGCGGTTCGAGGCGCAGCTGCTCCTCGCCCGTGCCCTTGCGGCAGCGGGCAGGCTGGAGGACGCAGGCAGCCGCAGGCGCGCGCTGGCGGCGGAGGCCAGGGCGAAGGGTTTCGCGCTGGTGGAGAGCGCCGCCGGACAGCCCTGAGACCGCCGCGCCTGTGTCGCCACCGTGTCGCCACGCTGTGGCATCGGGCAGTCGCGCCGTACGACACCCGGACCGCGCGCGCGGCGGCGCTGGCACGGCGCGTGCTGAAGGCCCGGCGAGCCGGGGGGTGCGAGATGGACGGGATCTGTTCCGCGGCCTGCAGGGTGGCGCTCGCATGGCGGTGGGCAGGAGTGTTCGCGGTGGCAGCGGCCTCGCTCGCGGGGTGCGGGGACCGGGGGGAACCCGCCCTCGCGGCGAGGGCGCAAGCCGTCGTGGCCGGCGCGGTCCGCGTTCCGGGCGACGCGGACGTCTTCGCCGTCAACTCCGCGGGCGTCGCGCGGAGCTTCACCACCCAGGGCTTCATCGACACCGGCAACCTCTTCTTCCGCAGCCTCGGCAGCAACGGCCGCGCCTGCGTGAGCTGCCACGTCGCCCGCCAGGGCTGGACCATCACGCCGGAAGCGGTGAGCGACCGGTTCGAACGCACCCGCGGCCTCGACCCGATCTTCCGCGCCAACGACGGCGCCAACTCTCCGCTCGCGGACGTCTCCAGCGTGGGCGCGCGCCGGAGCGCCTATTCGATGCTGCGGACCAGGGGAGTCATCCGGGTGGGAATCGGCATTCCCGACGGCGCGGAATTCGAGCTCGCCGCGGTGGACGATCCCTACGGCTTCGCCAGCGCCGCCGAGCTGTCGCTCTTCCGCAGGCCGCTCCCCTCCGCCAACCTGGGCTTCCTCTCCACCGTCATGTGGGACGGGCGCGAGACGCTCGCCGGCCTCAGCATCCGCGAGGACCTGGCGCACCAGTCCAACGGAGCCACCCAGGGCCACGCGCAGCGGGCGGACCCGCTCTCCGCCGCGGAGCGCGAGGAGATCGTCTCGTTCGAGACGTCGATCTTCTTCGCGCAGGCGCTGGACTTCGAGGCCGGCGTGCTCGACCAGGGCGGCGCCCGGGGCGGGCCGGTCGAGCTGAGCCGGGTGCCCTTCCACCTCGGCATCAACGACGCGCTGGGCGCGGACCCGGCCGGAGCGCCGTTCGACCCCCAGGCGATGACGCTCTTCGCGGCCTGGACCGATACCGGCGGGCAGCGCCAGGCGAATGCGCGGGCCGCCGTCGCCCGCGGCCAGGCGATCTTCGACCGCAAGCCCATCGCCATCAGCGGCGTGCGCGGGCTCAACGACGCGCTCGGGATCGCGACCATCGCCGGGACCTGCACCACCTGCCACGACACGCCGGACGTCGGCGACCATTCGCTGGCGCTGCCGCTCGACATCGGCATCGCCGACGCAGCCCGCCGGGCCCCGGACATGCCGCTCTACACCCTGCGCAACAAGCAGACCGGCGAGCTGTTCCAGACCACCGATCCCGGCCGCGCGCTGATCACCGGCAAGTGGAAGGACCGCAACCGGTTCAAGGGTCCCGTCCTGCGCGGCCTCGCCGCGCGCGCACCGTACTTCCACGACGGCTCCGCCGCCGCGCTTCAGGACGCGGTGGAGTTCTACGACACCCGATTCGCCATCGGGTTCACGGCGCAGGAGAAGTCCGACCTCGTGTCCTTCCTGCGCTCGCTCTGACCGGGGCCGGGCGGGCCGGGGCGCGGCAGGCGGCGGGGAGCCGCGCCCCGGCCGAAGTATCGCTTGATCGCCACGGCCCGATCGCGGTCTACCCTGTCGCATGGCCGCCCCGCTCTCGCACCTGCGCGTCCTCGACCTGAGCCGCGTCCTCGCCGGCCCCTGGGCCAGCCAGACGCTGGCCGATCTCGGGGCCGAGGTCATCAAGGTGGAGCGGCCCGTGGCGGGGGACGACACGCGCGCCTGGGGGCCGCCCTGGCTGGGCGAGGAGTCCGCCTACTTCCTCAGCGCCAACCGCGGCAAGAAATCGATCACCGTCGATCTCTCCCGCGACGCAGGCCAGGAGATCGTGCGCCGCCTGGCGGCGCTCAGCGACGTGCTGATCGAGAACTACAAGGTGGGCGCGCTCGCGAAGTACCGCCTCTCCTGGGACGCGCTGGCCGCGCTGAACCCGCGCCTCGTCTACTGCTCGATCACCGGCTTCGGCCAGACCGGACCCTACCGCGACCGCGCCGGGTACGACTTCCTCCTGCAGGGCATGGGCGGGCTGATGAGCATCACCGGCGAGGCGGAGGGGCCGCCGATGAAGGTGGGCGTGGCGATCACCGACATCCTCACCGGCATGTACGCCAGCACCGGCATCCTCGCCGCCCTCGCCCAACGCGAGAAGACCGGACGCGGGCAGCACCTCGACGTGGCGCTCCTCGACGTGCAGGTGGCCATGCTCGCGAACCAGGCGGAGAGCTTTCTCGTCACCGGCAACGCGCCGGGGCGCCTCGGCAACGCCCACCCGAGCATCGTCCCCTACCGCGCCTTCGCCACTGCCGACGGGCACATCATCCTCGCCGCCGGCAACGACGGCCAGTTCGCCCGCTTCTGCGAGGTGGCCGGCCGCCCCGGGCTGGCGCGCGATCCGCGCTACTCCACCAACGCCGCGCGCGTCGCCAACCGGGCCGAGCTCGAGCCGCTGCTGGCGGAGATCCTCGCCGAGCGGAAGAGCGCCGACTGGATCGCGGCGCTGGAGGCGGCGACGGTTCCCTGCGGGCCCATCAACGACCTCGCGCAGGTGTTCTCCGACGTCCAGGTCCTCCACCGCGGGCTGCGCGTGGAGGCGGACTCGGTTCCGATGGTGCGCTCGCCCCTTCGTCTGGAGGGAACGGAGGCGTGCCCGCCTCCGCCCGCGCTCGGCGCCCACACCGACGAGGTGCTCGTCGATCTTCTGGGAATGTCGCGCGCGGAAGTGGCGGCGCTGCGCGCCGACGGCGTGCTCTGAAAAGAAGAGCGGGCGCGGATCCGCTCCGCGCCCGCCCGGAAGGAGTACGCCGCGCTTACTGCACCGTGAACGGATTCACCGACGCCGTGTACGTCACGCGCAGCCGGGAGCCGGAGAGGCCGCCCGCGATCTCCACCTCGTTGAAGCGCGAGAGGTCGAGGTGCTGGTTGGCCTGGGCGGCGTTGTCGGCGGCGGGAATGGTGTACGTCCCCGTGTCCGGCGCCTGCGCCGAGAATCCGCGGGTGCTGATCGACACGGACTTCGCGGTGGTGGGCGTGGTCCAGCTCAGCACCAGCGGCTGGTTGGCCGGCACGGTGGAGTTGGCCACCGGCGCATTGACGGTATGCGCGCCGGGATTTCCCACCACCACGCCCTGCACGTTGTCGGCGCCGCGGACCACCGAGAGCGTGAAGGCGCTGGTGCCCACCGCGGCCTTGCTGTTCGAGTAGCGGCCCGGGTTGTTGATGGCGTTGGCCTCGACCAGCGGCACGTCGCCGAGCTGGTCGTTGTGGATGGTGATGGTGGCGCCGGAGACGGGCTGCTGCAGTCCGTCCTTCACCGTCACCTGGAAGCTGGTGAGGGGGCCGCTGGAAGTGACCTGCGCGGTCACGTCGGCGGTGACCAGCAGCGTGGAGGTGCCGCTGCCGGCCCGGTTCTGGTCGGTGGCGACGGAATGGCCGCCGCACGCGGCGGCGGCGGAAAGCGCGATGGCGATTGCGATGCGGTTCATATGGGGGGCTCCTGTTGCAGTCCGTTGAAAAGACCACGGGATCCCCAGGCGAGGCCACGCGACATTATGCGCTGCGCGGCGCGCGCACCCCTGCGCAGGAATCGTCAGGCGGGGCGCGACCGCCGTGGCGAAGGCGCGTAGATGCTGGCGATGACCAGGTGCCGGCACTCGGCATGGCAGCGCGCCGCTGCGGCGATGACGGGCTCCCGCAGCGGGTCGGGCGCATAGCGGTAGCGCTGCGGCACGCCCGCAACCTCGAGCAAGCCCCGCCGGGCCAGGCGGGCCAGCCGCTCCGGCGCGCTGTACGCTCCCAGCCGCAGCGCCGCCGTCACCTCCGGCGCCTCGAACCACCGCGCGGGCTCTTCGCGCAGGAGGAGCAGGATCTCCAGCTCCTCCAGCGACTCGATCTCGTCGCGGAGGAACCGGTCCACTTCCACGGGCAGCTCCAGCATCGCCGGGAGCATCGGCGATGCCCGCCGCTTGCGCAAGACGTTCGGCGGATTTTGTTTGTACCCAAACGATCCGGCCGGGCGACTTTGCTAGGCTGCGCCGCCATGCCGAACCCGCTGGTTTCCGACCGCAACGTCTCCTTCCTCGTGGACGAGGTGTTCGACCTCGCCGCGCTCTGCGCGCTGCCCGCCTTCGCGGCGCACTCGCGCGACACCTTCACCCTCTACCTGGACAGCGCGCGGAAGCTGGCGCGCGAGGTGCTCTTTCCCGCCTTCAAGCCCATGGACGAGGAGCCGCCGCGGCTGGAGAACGGGCAGGTCCGGGTGCATCCCGCGCTCCGCGAGATCCTCCCCCGCCTCTTCGAGCTGGGCCTCGCCACCGCCACCCGCCCCGCCGAGGTGGGAGGCCAGGAGCTTCCCGCCGCGGTCGCGGTCCTCGCCTCGCACTACTGCATGGCCGCCAACGGCGCCGCCGCGGGCTACCTGGGCCTGACCCAGGGAGCCGCGCACCTGATCGAGGAGTTCGGCGACGAGTTCCTGCGCCGCGAGTTCATGCCCCGCATGTACGCGGGCGAGTGGGCCGGCACCATGGCGCTCACCGAACCGCAGGCAGGCTCCAGCCTGGCAGACGTGCGCACCCGCGCGAGGCCGCGGGCGGGCGGCGGATTTCTCGTCGACGGCAACAAGGTCTTCATCTCCGGCGGCGACCAGGACGTCACCGCCAACATCGTCCACCTCACCCTCGCCCGCATCGAGGGCGCCCCCGCCGGGATCAAGGGCGTCTCGCTCTTCGCCGTCCCCAAGAAGCGTCTCGACGGCGCGGACAACGACTGCACCTGCGCGGGCGTGTTCCACAAGATGGGCTGGCGCGGGCTCCCCTCCATCGCGCTGAACTTCGGCGAGCGCGGAGACTGCAGGGGCTGGCTGGTGGGCGAGCCCAACCGCGGCATCTCCTACATGTTCCAGATGATGAACGAGGCGCGCCTGATGGTGGGCATGAACGCCGTCTCCACCGCCTCGGTCGCGTACTTCGAGGCGCTGGAGTACGCGAAGACGCGCCCGCAGGGACGGCCGCTCGCCTCGCGCGACCCCGCCTCGCCGCAGATCCCCATCATCGAGCACGCCGACGTGCGCCGCATGCTGCTCAAGCAGAAGTGCATCGTCGAGGGCGGGCTCTCGCTCCTGGTCGCGTGCGCCCGCTACTCCGACCTCGCCCGCCATGCGCGAAGCGAGGCGGAGCGCCATCGCGCGTACCTGCTGCTCGATCTGCTCACGCCGGTGGCCAAGACCTTTCCCGCCGAGCGCGGCTTCGAGGCCAACGCGCTGGCGGTGCAGGTGCACGGCGGCTACGGCTATACGAGCGAGTACCTGCCGGAGGCCTGGCTCCGCGACCAGAAGCTCAACTCCATCCACGAAGGGACGAGCGGAATCCAGAGCATGGACCTGCTCGGTCGCAAGGTGGTGGCGGAAGGAGGCGCGGCGCTCACGGCATTGTCGGAGGAAGTCGCCACCACGCTCGAGCGCGCCGGCCGCGCGGGCGTGGCGCAGGCGGACATCGACGCCCTTCGCGAGGCGGTGGGCACGGTGGGCGCGCTGACGATGGAGCTGTCGCGCCACGGGCTTCAAGGCGACCGCGAGAGGATGATGCTCCACGCCTTCGACTACATGGACCTCTTCAGCACGGCGGCCGTAGCGTGGCAATGGATGGAGCAGGCCGCGGCGGCCCGCGAGGGTCTGCGCCGCCGCGAGGAGCCCTTCTATCGGGGCAAGCTTGCCGCGGCGCAGCACTGGATCCGGACGGAGTTGCCGCGGGTTGCGCACCTGGCGGAGCTGTGCCGCAGCGGGGAGGATTCCTACGGCGCGGCGCGGCAGGACTGGTTCTGAACCGCCGTAAGGAAACGGATTTACACCACCCTTCGCACCTTGATATGCCGAATGCATGCGAGGGCGGGCAATCCTTCTTGCCTTGGTGATGGGCGCGCAGATCGTCGCCCCTTCGCTGGCGCTCGCCTCCACCGTGCGCCACTGCTGCTGTGACGGCGGAGAGCACGGTGTGCGCAAGAAGTGCCCCTGCCCCGCCTGCAGCAAGGCGCGGGCCATCGGCGAGGGGCAGGATTCGATGCGCTCGTGCGGGAGCCATCAAGGCGACGCCACTCCGGCTCCCGTCCTCGCGGCGCTCTCGCCGTCCATCGAGCACGTCACCGTCGCCGCCGTAGCTCCTCGCATCGCTCCTGCCCAACCCAACGCGCCGCCCTGGCGCTCCGTCGAGGTCCCGACACCCCCTCCGCTCGGCTGATCGCGCTGGTTCTTCCGGTCTTCTTCCGCCCTGCGCGTTCACACCTTCGGAGGTTGTCATGTCCCCGTTCTTCCGCCGGCTTGCCGGCGTCCTTGCAGTTTCCCTCACCCTGTTCGCGGGCCGCGCGCTCGCCTGTTCCGTCTGCGGCTGCGACCCCGCCGCGCTCACCCTCGGCCTCGACCGGCCGTCCACCAACAGCGTCCGCCTCGCCGTGGAGGACCGCTACCTCACCAAGGAGTCCGGCCTCGACAGCGAATTCGAAGGCGAGCGCGAGAACCGCATGCTCCTGCGCGCGCAGTTCGCGCCCGCGCGGAAGTTCGTCGCGCAGGTGGAAGTGCCCTTCTTCCTCTGGCGCGATCACATCGGGACGTCCGGGTCGGTGGACGACACCGCCCGCGGTCTCGGCGACGTCCAGCTCACCGGCCGCTACGAGCTGCTCCGCGCCGGCGGGTTCGTGCCGCGGCACGTGCTCTCCATCGTGGCGGGCCTCAAGCTTCCCACCGGCGCCAACAACCGCACCATGGACGGCGAGGTCGACGAGCACATCCAGCTCGGCACCGGCTCGTGGGATCCCTCGCTCGGCCTCTGGTACACCTTCGGCGATCATCCCTGGACCTGGTACACCGGCGGCACCGTCCGGCTGAACACGCAGAACTCGCGCCACTTCCAGTACGGAAACGTGCTCTCCGCCATCGCGGGAGTGCGCCGCGCGTTCTTCAACGAGCGCTTCTTCCTCTCGCTGGAGGGGCAGGCGCGCTACGCCGGCTACGACCACGGATCCAGCGGCACCGACCCCAACAGCGGCGGCTTTCTCGGCTACGCCACCGGCGGAGCGGCGTTCGCCATCGGCATGGATCTGCTCGCGCGCATCCAGGTCCAGGTGCCGGTGGTCTCCGACCTGCGCGGCCTGCAGAACGAACACACGGTCGCTTTTGCGGGCCTCTCCTGGGATTTCGCGATGTAGAGTGCCGGCCTCTCCCAGGAGGCCCACACCGTGCTGGTCGCGCTCGTGCTGCTCTCGGCCCCGATCGCCTCTGACGTCCCGCAGAAGCTCATCGCCTCTGCGCTCTCCGACGGGGTGGCGTATGCCCGCCTGGAGGAGCTGACCGACACCATCGGACCGCGGCTCTCCGGTTCGCCGGGAGCCGCGGCTGCGGTGCAGTGGGCGCTGCAGAAGCTCAAGGAGGACGGGCTTTCGGCCCGCCTCGAGCCGGTCAAGGTGCCGCACTGGGTGCGCGGCCCGGAGAGCGGCGAGATCCTGCCCGGCAGGGGGATCGTGGGGCATCCTCTCGCGCTCACCGCGCTGGGCAACAGCGTGGGCGGCGACGTCTCCGGGGAAGTGGTGGAGGCGGGCTCGCTGGACGCGATCGCGAAGCTGGGCGGCTCGGCGCGGGGCAAGATCGTCTTCCTCAACCACTCGATGAACACGCCCGACGGCTACGGCAAGTTCGTCGAGCTGCGCGTCCGCGGTCCGGCCGAGGCGGCGAAGGTGGGCGCGGCCGGCGTGCTGATGCGATCGCTTGCCACCGCTTCCTTCCGCTCGCCGCACACCGGCGTGACCGTCTACGAGGAGGGAGTGGCACAGATTCCCGCGGCGGCGGTGAGCACGGAGGACGCCGAGCTGATGCACCGGCTGCTGCGGCGCGGCCCTTTGCGCGCGCAGTTCTCGCTCGGCTGCCGCATGCTCCCCGATGCCGACTCCGCCAACGTGGTGGCGGACGTGCGCGGGCGGGAGAAGCCCGACGAGGTGGTGGTGATCGGCGCGCACCTCGACTCCTGGGACCTGGCCGACGGCGCCAACGACGACGGCGGCGGCGTCGCCATGGTGATGGAAGCCGGCCGCCTCATCGCCGCCCTCCCGCAGCATCCGCGGCGGACGGTGCGGGTGGTGCTGTTCATGAACGAGGAGAACGGCAGCGCGGGCGGCAGGGGATACGCCGCCGCGCACCAGGCCGAGCTGGGCAGGCACGTGGCGGCGCTGGAGGCGGACAGCGGATCGGACAAGCCGCTCGCCGTCCGGCTGCACGCGGGCGAAGGCGGGGCGGCCCTGCTCTCGCCCTGGCTGGCTCCGCTCGCATCGCTCGGGCTTTCACTGCAAGAAGGCGAGGCGGGCGGCGCGGACGTCGGCCACATGGCGGCGGCGGGCGTGCCGTTCGTCAACGTCCATCCGGACCCCACGCGCTACTTCGACATCCACCACAGCGCCGCCGACACCTTCGACAAGATCGACCCGTGGAACTTGGCGAAGAATGCCGCCGCGGTGGCGGTGGTGGCCTGGGCCGTGGCGGAGATGCCGCAGGCGCTGCCGCGCCCCGCGCCGCAGCCTCCGAGAAACCGGCAGCAGCCGCGCCACACCGCCGCTCACTGAGAGAGCGGGCAGGAGCCTGACATGAAGACGCTGCGCAGCTACGTGCAAGGGCGCTGGGTGGAGGGCAAGGAGCCCCTCGCCACGCTGGTGAACCCCGCCACCGAAGAACCGCTGGCGCGCACCTCGACGGGCGGCATCGACTTCGCCGCCGCGGTGGAATGGGGGCGCAGCGAGGGCGGGCCCGCGCTCCGCGAGCTGACCTTTGCCCGGCGCGCCGAGCTGCTCAAGGCCTGGAGCAAGGCGCTCTACGCCGCGCGCGACGAGCTGCTCGGCCTCGCCATGCAGAACGGCGGCAACACGCGCTCGGACGCCAAGTTCGACGTGGACGGGGCCATCGCCACCCTCGCCCACTACGCGGAGCTCGGCGAGCAGCTCGGATCCTTGCGCGCCCTGCGCGATGGCGACGCGGTCCAGCTCGGCCGCACGGCCCGCTACGCCGGCATCCACCTCTTCGTTCCGCGCGACGGCGTCGCCGTGCACATCAACGCGTTCAACTTCCCGGCCTGGGGCACCGCGGAGAAGGCGGCGTGCGCGCTGCTCGCGGGGATGCCGGCCATCAGCAAGCCGGCCACCAGCACCGCCATCGTCGCCTCGAGGCTGGCGGAGATCGGCATTCCCCTGTTGCCGCGCGGCGCCTTCCAGTTCGTCTGCGGCTCGCCCGGCGATCTGCTCGACCGGCTGGGGCCGCAGGACGTGGTCGCGTTCACCGGCTCGTCCGACACCGCGGGCAGGCTGCGCGAGCAGCTGGCCCGTCGCGGCGCGCGCCTGAACGTCGAGGCAGACTCGCTCAACGCGGCGGTGCTGGGTCCCGACGTGCAGCCCGGCACCTCCACGTGGGACCTCTTCCTGCAGGACGTGACGCGCGACATGACGCAGAAGACCGGCCAGAAGTGCACCGCCACGCGGCGCATCTTCGTTCCGCCCGATCGCCTCTCTGCCGCGCAGGATGCGCTGACCGATCGCCTCGGCCAGGTGCGCGTCGGCGACCCGCAGCGCGCGGAGGTGACGATGGGTCCCTTGAGCACCGCCGATCAGCTCCGCGACGTCCGCGCGGGCATCCGCAGGCTCTCGTCGGAAGCGCGGCCGGTGTTCGGCGGCGACGGCTCGGTCAAGGCGCTCGCGCCGGAGGGCAAGGGGTTCTTCGTCTCTCCGGTGCTGCTGCTCTCGCCGGACGCGGCGAAGGCCAGCGTCATGCACGAGGACGAGGTGTTCGGTCCGGTGGCCACGCTCGCTGCCAGCAACGCCCCGGCGGAGCTGGTCCGGCGCGGCGGCGGCGGTCTCGTCTGCTCCGTCTACAGCGACGACCGCGAGTTCCTCCGCTCGTTCGCCCTGGCCGTGGCGCCGTATCACGGGCGCATCTACGTGGGCAGCGAGAAGGTCGCGGGGCAGACCATGGGCCCGGGCACGGTGCTGCCGCAGCTTCTCCACGGCGGCCCCGGCCACGCGGGCGGCGGCGAGGAGCTGGGCGGGCTGCGCGGCCTGCAGCTCTACTCGCAGCGGGTGGCGCTGCACGGCGACCGCGCGCTCCTCGACGCGATCGCGCCCGCGCTGGAGCAGCAGAAGGCGTAAGGCGCCTACTGCGCTGCCTGCCAGGCCTTGAAGAGCAGCTCCGCCTCCGCGGCGAAGCTCTCGTGGCGGGGGCGCCAGTCCAGGTCGTTGCGCGCCTTCTCGCTGGAGATCTGCTGATCGAGCATCAGCGCCTCGTGGAAGGGGCTGCCGTCGGGCTGCTGCGGCTGGACCTTGCCGTCCTTGCCCGCGGCGCGCGCCGCGGCTTCCGCGATCTCGCGCTGGGTGAGACGGGACGCATCGGCCGCGTCGTAGACCGACCCTGCGGGCGCGCGCTCCACCAGGCGCACGTAGAGCTCGGCCAGGTCGTCCACGTGCACGAGCGGCCAGTGGTTTTCGCCCGGCCCCACGGTCTGGGCGGCGCCGTGCTTGACGGCGGTGCCGAAGAACATGGAGGGGATTCCGCCGCGCGCGCCGCCGTAGACGATGCCGGGCCGCACCACCACCGAGCGGATGCCGTCCTTGGCCATCTCCAGCGCGGCCTGCTCGTGCGCCGGCCGCCATTCCACCGCCCGTGCCGGCTTGAGCGGCACCGACTCGTCCACCACCGCGCCGTCGGTTCCGCCATGGACCCAGCACCCGCTCGTGTAGATGAACGTGGCGCCCACCTGGCCGCGCAAAAGGTCGCGCGCGCTGGAGATGGTCTTGCGGTCCAATTCCGGTCCCTGCGGCGAGTACTCCTGCGCCAGATGCACGAACGCGGCCCGCCCCCAGGCGCTGCCGGCATACCCGGCGGGATTGCCCAGATCGCCGACCGCCAGCTTGATCCCTGCCTTCTTGAGCGACTCACCCTTCGCCTCGGACCGCACGAGCGCGAGCACGTCGTGCCCCGCCTTCTTCAGGGCCAGCGCAACCGCCGAACCGATGTACCCGCTGCCGCCCGTGAGGAAGACCTTCATGCACCCTCCGATG
>DATDMU010000518.1:0-14996 GCA_036518615.1 Myxococcales bacterium | reverse complement strand
TGGCCGGAGGAGCTGGAGAGGACCAGCGTCCTGGGCAGGGCGTACTCGTAGCCCTGGTCGAGGGTGATGGACCCCTTGGTGCCGACGATGCGGTACTCGTCCTGCTCGAACGACCCGAAGCTGACGGTGAACTGCGCGGCGCGGTCGCCGGGGAACTTGAGCAGCACGCTCATCCCTTCGTGGATGTCCTCGAAGCGCGCGTCGTCGGGCCGGTCCATGCGCAGCGCGAACACCTCTTCCGGATCGGCGCGGAAGAGGTAGCGGGTGGCGTTCACGCAGTACACGCCCAGATCCCAGATGGCTCCGCCCCCGCGCTCGGCCGAGGTGCGGATGTTCCCCGGCTTCACCTGGTAGGCGAAGGTGCTGGAGAAGAAGCGGGGCTCGCCGATGCGGCCCTGCTCGATCAGCTTGATCACTTCCAGGTTGGCGGGCTCGAAGTGCAGGCGGTAGGCGGTCATCAGCTTGATGCCGCTCTCGCGCGCCGCCTCGATCATCCGCCGGCACTCCTCCTCGGTGATGCCGAGCGGCTTCTCGCAGAGCACGTGGACGCCTTCCTTCGCGCAGCGCACCGCGAGGTCCGCGTGCTTGTCGTTCGGCGTCGCGATGTAGACCGCGTCGACGTCGGGACGGTCGAGCACGTCGTCCAGGTCGCGCATGTCGTAGGCGTCGCAATGGTACTTGCGCGACAGCTTGCGCCGCTTCTCCTCGTCGCCGGACACCAGCGCCACCACCCGCGAGTTGCGGGCGTGCGCGAACGAGGGCAGCACCGCCGACTGGGCGATGTGCCCGAGCCCGATCACTGCATAGCCGACCTGGCGATCGCTCTTCTCCCTGCTGCTCGTCGCTGCCATGCGGGAAAGTTACGCACGAGCGGCATGCATGGCGGGGGCCCAGCGCAAGCTGAGCGCGTCGGCGAGCACGAGCTGCGTCTCGCCCGAGAGCAGGAGCTGGCGGAAGGGGCCGCCGTTCACCGCGCGGGTTCCGTTGGTGCTGGCGGTGTCGATGGCCCAGACCTCGTCGTCCACGCTGAGCAGGACGAGATGCACGCGGCTGAGGTTGCCCTCGTCGAGGCCGCCGTGGCTGCAGCGGTCGTCGCGGCCGACCAGGATGCCGCGCTCGAGCTGGTCGCTCCAGACGGCGTGGGTGGAGGTGAGATCTCCCGCCTGCTGCGAGCTGGACTGGATGGTGATGGTGGCGAGGCGGAGGGCTCCCGGCGCGGGCGCCGAGCGCGACTTGAGCGGCTGCGCCGGAGGGAGGATCTCCTGGCTGCGCGGGGCAAAGCCGCACCAGGTCTCGTCGGCGTCGGGCGCCCACGGCTTTGCCGACGGGCCGGTGGGCAGCAGCAAGAGGGCGTAGCTCGCCACTTGCAGGAAGAGCGGTCCGCTGCTGGCGATGGCCTCGCAGCGCTGGCCGTCCTCGCTGAGCAGCCCGCAGCGCGAGCGCAGGTCGATGGCGCGCAGGTGGATCTGCCCGCGCCGGTCGCGGGTGGCGCGCAGCAGCAGGTGCCGGAGCGACACGTCGTTGTCGCGGGAGAGCACCACGTCGCAGCGCTCGTGCCGGCCGACGATCAGGTGCGCGATGCCGGAAGCGGGCAGGCGCAGATGCGCGTGCGCGTCGAAGACGCCGTTGCCGTCGATTGCGGCGATGAGCACGCCCTCTTGCGGCTGCGCCTGGTAGGCGGCGCGCAACCCAGCGAAATGCTTGCGAAAAATCAGCGCGAACGGCTCGGCTCCGAAACCTCGAGTCCAGAGCTTTCGAGGGAGCGTCTCGTCGTCCGTCGCCACGCCCGCCACTCTAGCATGCGCGGGGGCGCCGGCCTTTTCCCCGCATCTGCTGCGGCGCGGCGTGGTTTGATAGGGGTAACCTCCTGGAGGGAGTCGTGGTCCTTCGCGAGATCGCGGATCGGATGGCACCCGGCGACGCGTCCAAGAAGGACGCAGAGCTGAGGATCGGGTACCAGGGCGAGCCGGGCGCGTACGGCGAGGTCGCCGCCGCGGCGCATGGCGGTATTCCCCACGGCTTCGCCAGCTTCGAGAAGGTGCTGGAGGCGCTGCGCGATGGAGCCATCGACGAGGCGGTGCTGCCGATGGAGAACGCGGTGGTCGGCGCCATCACCGAGGCGCTGGAGCCGCTCGCCGAGGCGGTGGCGGCCGGCATGGATCTGGTGGCCGTCTCGCTGACCAGCGTGCCGGTGCGGCTCGCGCTCGCGGTGCGGCCGGGAACGCCGCTGCGCGAGGTGAAGCGCGCCTGGTCGCATCCCGCGGCGCTGCGGCAGTGCACGCACCGGCTCGCGCAGATGGGCATCGAGCGGGTGGTCTGCTACGACACCGCGGGCGCGGCGCAGATCGTGGCGGCGGACGCTTCCACCGACGCGGCGGTCTGCTCGCAGCGGGCGGCGGAGCGCTGCGGCCTCGAGGTGCTGGTCGAGGATCTCTCCGACAAGGAGCAGAACGGAACGCGCTTCGTGCACCTGCGCATGGCGGACCACGCCCGGGCGGAGGTCTCCCTCGCTTTCTTGCGCACCTCTTCGATGACGGCGACGGGCAGGCTGGACGTGCTCACCGGCGCTACGCTCCTGCCGCTGGCCGGCAGCGCCGAATTTCCCGTGCGCATGTGGGTGCTCGGCGCGGACGCGGCGCGGCTGCAGGCGCTCGCGCCGGTGCGCGACGTGCAGGTGATCTCGCTGGGCCAGCCGGCGGCGCACGCGGCCCGGGTCACCCCGCCGAGGGAGGGCACCGAGCCGGTGGTGAAGTCCTTGCCGCATGCCACCGCGCGCAGGGCCCCGACGGTGGTGGAGGTGGGGCCGCTGCGGGTGGGCGGAGGGGCGCGCGCGGTGATCGCCGGGCCCTGCTCGGTGGAGAGCCTCGAGCAGGTGATGCGCATCGCGCAGCAAGTGGCGTCGTGCGGGGCCACGGCCCTGCGCGGCAACATCTTCAAGCCGCGCACCAATCCGTACGCGTTCCAGGGGCACGGGCTCGAGGCGCTGGACTGGCTGGTCGCGGTGGGGCGCGAGAACGGGCTGCCGGTGATCACGGAGGTGATGGCGGTGGACCACGTCGCGCCGGTGGCCGCGAAGGCCGACCTGCTCCTGATCGGCGCGCGCAACATGCAGAACTTCGACCTGCTGCATGCCGCCGGGCGGGCCGGGCGGCCGGTGCTGCTCAAGCGCGGCGCCGGCGCGACGGTGGACGAATGGCTGGGCGCGGCCGAATACGTGATGGCGGCAGGCGAGGCGCGGGTGATCCTCTGCGAGCGCGGCATCCGCACCTTCGAGCCCTCCACTCGCAGCACGCTGGACCTGGGCGGCATGCTGGCGGCGCGGCCGCTCACGCACCTGCCCATCATCGCGGACCCTTCGCACGCCGCGGGCCGCGCGGACCTCGTGGAAGGGCTGGCGCGGGCGGCGTGGGCGGCAGGCGCGGACGGGCTCATCGTCGAGGTGCACGACGACCCGGCGCGCGCCTCGAGCGACGCCGAGCAGGCGCTGGTGCCGGCGCGGTTCGCCGAGCTGGCGCGCGCGCTGGCGCTGCACCCGGATGCGCGGCTGCCGCTGGCGCAGTTGCGGGCCTGGGTGGACAAGATCGATCACGACCTCTGCGTGCTGGTGAAGCGGCGGCTGGAGGTGGCGAGGGTGATCGGGGAGTCGAAGCGGCAGACGGGAAGGGCGGTGCTCGACCCGCGGCGCGAGGTGGCGGTGCGACGCACCTACCGCGAGGCGCTGGAAGGCGCGCCTGCGCTCGCCGACAAGCTGGTCGACCTCCTGCTCGAGGCCGCCAAGGCGCAGCAGAGCATCGACGACTGAATGAACCCTGCTCGATTCTCCGATTGTCGGCCTGGGCATGGCGAATCGAGCATGGGGTCCCATTGATCGTCCCTTGTGGATGTTCCGGGCAATCGTGTAAAAGCGAATGACAGGGTTTGTTCTGCGCGGGCAGACATCCAAGGGAAAGGACCCGGATTATGCGGCGAATCATGTTTGGGCTGGTTCTCGCGGGATCGGTGGCTTGCGGCGGTGGCGGCGGCGGCGGCAACCCGGTCGACAGATCGCAACTCGTCGGCCTGTGGACCGGCACCACGACCTTGAACGCAAATGGGCAGTCGGCCACTTCCCCGGCGTCTACGCACATCAGCAACGCGTCCGCATCCGATGAGATCGTCTGGGGCGACGTCTGCGGGAACGGGTCAGGACCGAACGCGACGGTGACGGCCCCGACCGCGTTCTCGATCCACGCGTTCAGCTGCCCACCGGGCCAGATCGGAAGCTGCTCGTCCGCTGTGTTCGCCGTCTCCGGCGGCCAGGCCTCGCTCTCCGGCGGCACCCTGACCATCGCCGCCAACGGGACCGTCAGCGGCTGCGGCGCCAATGCCGCCTATACCCTCTCATTCACGGGCCACAAATAGCCCACGCCGGGTCACGTCGAGAACCTCGACGGCTTTGCCCCCGCGCCCTTGCCGCGTGGACGCGGCCGTGCAAATGATGCGCGTTTCCAGCCTTGGAGGAGACATCGATGGGGAAGTTCGTCATCAGCCCGCATTTTCGCTTGCATGAGTGGGTCGCCGAGGAGAAGGGCTATTTCAAGGCGGAGGGGCTCGATTACGAGTTCCGCGGGATCTGGGAAGGGAAGGACCTCGACAAGGCGCACGAGACGCCCGACAAGGTGGGCGCCTTCCAGAGCTTCGAAAAAGGCCGCGACACCAACGTGAGCTGCGCCTGCCACTGGACGGTGAACGTCGCCGCCTCCAGGGGCCACGGCAAGATGTTCGCCGACGCGTACTCGGTCTCGCCCGCGGCGGTGTTCGTGCCGCCGGAATCGGAGATTCGCAATCCCGAGGACCTGCGCGGCGTGCCCATCTCGGTGGGGTACCAGTCGGGCAGCCACTACTCCACCATCCAGGCGCTGGAACAGTACCTGCCGGCCTCGGACATCAAGCTGTCGTTCGCCGACGGCATCCTCTTCTCGCGCCTGGCGAAGCTCGTGGACCGCGAGGTGCCCGCGGCTTCTCTCTTCAGCGGGCCGTACTACTTCCTCGAGCAGCTCGGCTTCCGCAAGATCATCGACACCACCTTCATGATGGCGACGATGCTCACCGGCGATCCCGACCCCGAGGACGTGAGGAAGTACTTCCGCGCCTTGCGCAGGGCCCAGCGCGACATCGACCTGCGGCCGGAGCTGTACACGAAGCATTACCGCAACGAATTTCCCAAGCGCTTCCTCTCCCAGGCGGACACGCGGCGCTGGGGCCCGGGCGAGCGCATCGTGTTCGAGCCCTATACCAAGGAAGTCTTCGAGCGCTCCTTCCACTGGATCCGGGAGCGCAACGTGTTCGAGGGGCAGGACATGGGCCGCGGCTGCTACGAAGACGCCTGCGTCTCGCTCGCCTGACAGGACGGACGCCGCCGCTGCCGCTGGCGCGGGCGCTGCCGATGCGCCATTCTCGCGGCGTGCCTTCTTCGCGGCTGCTGGACAAGCTCTTCAGCGCCCCTTGGGCCGACGAATGCCTCGACGACGGGGCACGGCTGCAGGGGATGCTCGATTTCGAGGCGGCGCTTGCGCGCGCCGAGGCGCGGGTCGGGATCGTTCCCCTGGACGTTGCCGAAGCCATCGCGGGCAAGTGCCGCGCGGAGCTGTTCGACCTGGAGCAGCTCGCGGATGCGGCGGCGCGCGCTGGCAATCCCGCCATTCCCATGGTCAAGGCGCTGACCGCGCTCGTCGCCGCGCAGCAGCCCGGCGCGGCCCGCTACGTGCACCTCGGCGCCACCAGCCAGGATGCGATGGACACCGGGCTCGTCCTGCAGCTGAGGCGGCTGTCGGCGGGGCTCTCGCGCGATCTCGCCCGCCTGTCGGCCGCGCTCGCGCGGCTTGCCGCGGAACACCGGGAGACGGTCCTCGCGGGGCGCACCTGGCTGCAGCAGGCGCCTCCGGTCACCTTCGGCCTCAAGGCAGCCGGATGGCTCGACGCGGTCGAGCGCCGCGCCGCAAGCCTTGCCGACGTCGTGCCGCGGACGCTCGTGCTCCAGTTCGGCGGCGCGTCGGGCACCCTCGCCTCGCTCGGCGGGCGCGGCCTGGATGTCGCCGAGGCGCTCTCGCGCGAGCTTCATCTGCCGCTGCCCGCGCTCCCCTGGCATGCGCATCGCGATCGGCTGGCGGAATTGGCGGCCTTTCTTGGAATCCTCGCCGGGACGCTGGGGAAGATCGGCCGCGACATCTCGCTGCTCATGCAGACGGAGGTTTCCGAGGCCTTCGAGCCGGCGGGGGAAGGCCGGGGCATCTCGTCGGCGATGCCGCAGAAGCGCAACCCGGTCGCGTCGTCGGTGGCGCTCGCCGCGGCGGCGCGGGCGCCGGGACTGGTCGCGACCCTGCTCTCGGCCATGACGCAGGAACACGAGCGCGGCCTGGGCGGCTGGCAGGCGGAATGGGAGACGCTGCCCGCCCTCGGCGCGCTGGCGGCGGGCTCGCTCGCCGCGATTGCCGAGGCGGTGGAAGGCCTGGAGATCGACGCGGCGCGGATGCGCGAGAACCTCGCGGCGCAGGGCGGCGTGGCGCTCGCGGAGGCCGCGTCCTCGGCGCTGGCGGAACGCATCGGCCGCCCGCAAGCGCACGAGATCGTCGCCCGCGCCAGCCGGCGCGCCGTGGAAACGCGGCGGACGCTTCTCGAGACGCTCTCTGCCGACCCGGCGGTGACGGCGCACTTTTCGCCCCGCGACCTCGCCGCCGCGCTGGAACCGGGCGCATATCTGGGAATGGCATCTGCGTTCGTCGATCGGGTGCTCGCCGCGCGCAAGGAGGATGATTGATGGCGCGTCTCTTCCATCGGTTCGACGGGCCCGAAAAGGCCCCGGTGCTGGTGCTCTCCAACTCGCTCGGCACCGCGCTGGAGATGTGGGACCCGCAGATGCCGGCGCTGACCGGGCGCTTCCGCGTGCTCCGCTACGACACGCGCGGGCATGGCCGCTCCGACGTCCCGCCGGGCGCGTATACGATCGCCGAGCTGGGCAAGGACGTCCTCGCCCTGCTCGACGAGACCGGAGTCGAGCGCGCCAGCTTCTGCGGCCTCTCGATGGGCGGGATGATCGGCATGTGGCTGGGAACCAACGCGCCCGGCCGCATCGAGAGGCTGGTGCTCTGCAACACCTCCGCGCAGATGATCGGCACGCCCGAGCTGTGGCAGCAGCGGATCACGCTCGCCCGGACCAGAGGCATGACCGCGCTGGCCGAAGGCGTGATCGAGCGATGGTTCACGCCGGAGTTCCGTGCCCGCGACCCGGAGGCGGTGGAGAAGGTGCGCAAGATGCTCCTCGCCACGCCTGGGGAAGGCTATGCCGCCTGCTGCGCGGCCATCCGCGATCAGGACCAGCTCGACTCCATCTCCGCAGTCCGCGCCCCGACGCTGGTGATCGCCGGTTCGCGCGATCCGGCGACGCCGCCCGACCACGGCCGCGCCATCGCCAGCCGGATCCGCGGCGCCAGGTTCGTCGAGCTGCCTGCCGCCCATCTCTCCAACATCGAGGCGCGCGATCGCTTCAACGCGTCGTTGTCGGAGTTTCTCGCCGCCTGAAGGAGACCAGCCGTGCCCAAGACTCCCGGCCTTTACGAACGCGGCCTCGCCGTCCGCCGGCAGGTGCTCGGCGACGCCTGGGTGGATTCCTCCTTGAAGAACGCCACCGCGTTCAGCAGCGACTTCCAGGATTTCACCACCGAGGTCGCCTGGGGCGAGGTCTGGTCGCGGCCGGGCCTCGACCGCAAGACGCGCAGCATGCTGACCATCGCCATGCTCGCCGCGCTCGGCTGCGACGAGGAGCTCCGGCTGCACATCGCCGCGAGCCGCAACACCGGCGTCTCCGCCGACGAGCTGAAGGAAGTGCTCCTCCAGGTCGGCGTCTATGCGGGAGTTCCGGCTGCCAACACCGCCTTCCGGATCGCGCGGTCGGTGCTGGAGGAGAAGGCGCCATGAGCGCACCCGGGCAGTACGAGCGGCCGCAGGCCGGCGAGCATCCGCCCTATCTGCACGAGGCGTATCGCGGCACCATCAAGCGCGCGCCGCGCCGGCCGCTCATTCCCCTGCAGCAGACGCTGAGCGAGACGACGGGGCCGGAGTTTCCCCCGGCGGCGGCGCTGACCGACCTGACGCGGGTGGGAAAGGGCGAGGCGCTGGGCCAGCGGATCATCGTCACCGGCCGCCTGCTCGACGGAAACGGCCGCCCGATTCCGCGATCGCTCGTGGAAGTGTGGCAATGCAACGCCGCGGGCCGATACCTGCACGAGAACGACCAGCACGATGCGCCGCTCGACCCCAACTTCACCGGCTGCGGGCGCGCGTGGACCGACGACCGCGGCGAATACCGCTTCCTCACCATCAAGCCCGGCGCCTATCCCTGGCGCAATACGCACAATGCGTGGCGGCCGGCGCACATCCATTTCTCGCTCTTCGGCAACGCGCTCGCGACGCGGCTGATCACCCAGATGTATTTCCCCGGCGATCCGCTGCTCGCGACCGACGCCATCTTCAATTCGGTTCCCGACGAGACGGCGAGGCGAAGGCTGATCTGCAGCTATGACGCCGGCCTGAGCGAAGCGGAATACGCCCTCGGTTACCGGTTCGACATCGTCCTGCGCGGCCGGCGGTCGACGCCGATGGGGCAATGACGATGCCGGGGACGCCCTCGCAGACCGTCGGGCCCTTCTTCGCCCCGGCGCTGGGCCCCGGACGGACCGACTTGACCGGGGACGGCGAGCGGATCGCCATCGCCGGACGGGTGCTCGACGGAGACGGCAAGGCGGTGCCGGACGCGATGCTGGAGATCTGGCAGGCAGACGCGCAGGGGAGATATGGCGGCGAGGGCTTCTTCGGATTCGGCCGGGCGCTGACGGGCGCGCAAGGCGAGTACCGGTTCACCACCATCAAGCCGGGCAGGGTTCCGGGCCCGGGAGGCGCGCTGCAGGCGCCGCACGTCTGCCTGACCATCTTCGCCCGCGGATTGCTCCGGCAATTGAGCACGCGGATCTACTTCGCCGGGGATCCGGCCAACGAGACCGATCCCGTCCTCGCCTCCATTTCCGACCCATCGGTCCGCCGCACGCTGCTCGCGCGCGCGGAGAGTGGACCGCGCGAATACCGATTCGACGTGGTCCTGCAGGGCGAGAACGAGACCGCCTTCTTCGACCTGTGAGGCCGGCCGTTCAGAGCGGCGGCCGGCGGTCGAACCACGGCTGGGCCGCTTCGAGCTGCGCCCCGAGGCGGAAGAGGAGCGCCTCGCCGTTCGCGCGGGTGACGAACTGCACGCCGATGGGGAGACCCTGCGCGGTCCAGTGCAGAGGAACGCTCATGGCCGGCACGCCGGCGAGGTTCGCGATGGGGGTGAACGCCGCGAACTCGAACGCGCGCTCGGCGAGCTGGCGCAGCGCCGCGCGCACCGCGCGCCGCGATCGGGAAATCCGCAGCGCCGCGAGCACTGCCAGCTCCGCCCGCCGCGGCGAAAGCTCCCCGATGCGGACGGGCGGCCTCGAGAGCGTGGGCGTGAGCAGGACGTCGTAGCGCTCGAACCAGCGCGCCATCTCCCGCCCCATGGCGTGCCTCCAGTGCACGGCAGAAGCGAGATCGGCGGCGCTGTGCGCGCGCCCGGCCTGGGTGAAGAACCAGGTGCCCGGCTCGAACTCCCCGGGCGAGAGCTTCTTGCGCAGGATCTGCGAAGCCTCGTCGACGGCAGCCGCGGTTTCCGCCGAGGCGATGACGAGGAACGCCCGGCGCGCCGCGCGCTGGTCGACCGAAGGCGCGGCCTCCTCCACAGTGTGCCCCAGCCGCTCGCACAGCCTGGCCGCCGCCTCGACCGCCGCGACGCATTCGGCGTCGACCTTCTTGCCGAGCAGGGAGCGCGCCGAAAATCCGATGCGCAGCCTGCCGGGGTCGCGCCCCACCTCCTCCAGCCAGGGCCGCTCTGGCGGAGGCGCTGCATACGGCGCGCCGAGGTCGGGACCCGCGGTGGCGTCGAGGAGCGCCGCGCTGTCGCGCACGCTGCGGGTGAGGCAGTGCTCCTCCGAGATGCCGTGCCAGCCCTCGGCGAAGTCCGGGCCGAAGGGCGTGCGGCCGCGCGACGGCTTCAGCCCGAAGAGTCCGCAGCACGAGGCGGGGATGCGGATGGAGCCGCCGCCGTCGCTGCCGTGGGCGAGCGGCACGATGCCCGCCGCGACCGCCGCCGCCGAGCCGCCGCTCGACCCGCCGCAAGTGAGCTCCAGGTCCCAGGGATTGCGGGTGGCGCCGTAGAGCGGAGTCTCGGTGTAGGGCAGGATGCCGAGCTCCGGCGTGGCGGTCTTGCCGAGGACCACGAGGCCCGCGCGCCGATGGCGCAAGACCAGCTCCGAGTCGTGATCGGAGACCGCGCCCGCGAAGTACCGGCAGCCGTGGGTGGTGGCGAGGCCTTCCTCGAAGACGTAGAGGTCCTTGAGCAGGAACGGGACGCCGCGAAAGGCGCCGTCCGCGAGAGCGCCGGTGGCGGCACGGCGTGCCCGCTCGAAGCTGCGCTGGACGACCGCGTTGATGCGGCCGTTCACTTCCTCGATGCGGGCAATGGCAGTCTCGACCAGCTCGGAAGGCGCGACCTCGCCCTTGCGAACCAGGGCGGCGAGCCCGAGGCCGTCGTGCCGGACATAGTCGGCAAACCGGAGCGCCGTCACCTCAGCGCCGCCAGCACGTGCTCGTGCACCAGCCCGTTCGATGCGATGCAGTTGCCCGAGCGGTGCGTCGCCGCGCCCTTGAAATCGGTGAACCTGCCGCCCGCCTCCTCCACGAGGATGCGCAGCGCGGCGATGTCCCAGATCTGCACGCCGGCCTCGATCCACGCCTCTGCCTTCCCCTGCAGCACCAGCGCGGCTCCCGCCAGATCGCCGTAGCAGCGCGCCACCTGCGCGGACACGGCGAGCGCCGCCACCCGCTCCAGGAGCGGTGGCCGGAGGAGGGCCGCCGGCTCGCCGAACGACAGGGTCGCCTCGCGCCAATCGCGGATCGCCGAGACGCGCAGCCGCACAGGCGCCGCACTTCCGGAACGCATCCAGGCGCCCAGCCCCTCTGCGGCCCAGTACGTCTCGCCGGCCGCGGGCAGCGCCATCGCGCCTGCGGCGATGCGCTCCTCGTGCTCGAGGCCGACCAGCGGCCCCCAGAACGCGCCGCCGCGCGTGAACCCCTTCGTGCCGTCGAGCGGGTCGACGATCCACCGCGTCCCTGCGACGCCCGCGTGCTCGCCGGTCTCTTCCCCGACGAAGCCGTGCTCGGGGAACGCCTCGCGCACCACCGCCAGGATGGCCGCCTCCGAATCGCGGTCCGCCTGCGTGACCGGCGTCCGATCCGGCTTCAGCTCGACGCGGACGCCGCGGCGGAACCGGGCGAGGCTCGCGGCGGAGGCTGCCTCCACCGCGCGGCGGGCGGTGTCCATCGCTTTGACCAGATCGACCATGGCTCGGAGGCTTTCCTACCAGATCGGCCGTCCGCCCGTTGCCAGCGCGCCGCGGCGGCGAGAGAACTCCGCCATGGAAAAGCTGGCGGGAAAGGTCGCCCTGGTCACGGGCGCGAGCGGAGGCATCGGCGGCGCGCTTTCGCGGCGGCTCGCGTCCATGGGCGTGCGCGTCGCGCTCGGATACGCCCGCGGCCGCGAGGCGGCGGAGAAGGTCGCGGGGGAAATCCGCCGCGGCGGAGGAGACGCGGCGGCCTTCGGCGCCGACCTGTCGCAACCCGATGCCGCCGCCGCGCAGGTGCTGGAAGTGCGCCGGCACTTCGGGCAGGTGGACATCCTGGTGGCCAACGCGGGCGTGGCCGATCGCCGCCAGTGGCAGGAGGTGACGGCCGCCGATTTCGACCGCGCAATGGCCGTCAACCTGCGCGCGCCCTTCCTTGCCGCGCAGGCCGCGCTTCCCGCGATGATCGAGCGGAAGTTCGGCCGCGTGCTCTTCGTCTCCTCGGTTGCGGCCTTCACCGGCGGCATCGTCGGGCCGCATTACGCCGCGTCGAAAGCCGGACTGCACGCCATCACGGCTTTTCTCTCGCGGAAGGTGGCGCGCGACGGCGTGACGGTGAACGCCATCGCGCCGGCGCTCATCGCGGATACCAACATGTTCGCCGGGCAGACCTCGCAGCTCGCCGGCATGGTGCCGGTCGGCCGGCTCGGCCGCTCCCGCGAGGTGGCCGCGCTGTCGGTCGCCATCCTCGAGAACGACTACATGACAGGCCAGGTGGTCGGAATCGACGGCGGCATGCACCCGCGCTAGACGGGCGCCTGCCTGCCTCTCTCCCCGGCGTGGCGGCCCGTGCGTACCTTCCTCGCATGGCGGTCAGGGTGGCTCATCTCATGTACGGACTGGGCCTCGGAGGCCTGGAGCAGCTGGTGCTTCAGCTCGCTGCCCGCTCGCGCGCCCGCGGCATCGACGCGTCGATCGTGGCGCTCGGGCCGGACGGTCCGGTGGGAGAGATGGCGCGCAAGCAGGACATCGAGGTGGCGCACCTGCCCGAAGGAGGCATGAGCTTCAGCGCGCTGATGGGCATCCGGCGCGCGCTGGAGAAGCAGGGCGCCTCGGTGCTGCACGCGCACGACCTCGGCCCCTGGCTCAATGCCGTGGCGGTGCGCGCGCTGCGTCCGAAGACGCGGGTGATGGCCACCTTCCACGAGCAGCGCACGCCGGAAGGCAAGAAGCGGCAGGCGGCGACGCTGGCGGCGCGGGCCACCGATGCCCTGGTGGCGTGCGGCGACAAGGTGAAAGAGGACATCCTGGCCTGGGCGCCGAGCGGCGCGCGCGTGCCGGTCATCGCCAACGGCGTCCCGCTCGACGGCGCCGGCCTGATGCCGCGCCAGGCCGCCCGCGCGGAGCTCGGCATCGGCGCCGAAGAGATCGCCATCGGCTACGTGGGCGGGCTGCGGGAGATCAAGGGCCCCGACCGATTGCTCACGTCCTTCCTCGACAAGTTCGCCGATCGGGCCGACGTGCATCTCTACCTGATCGGCACAGGCCCCATGGAGGCCGCGCTCAAGGCGAGCGCGCGCGGCCACGCCAACGTCCACTTCAAGGGCCTCATCCCCGACGCAGCGAGGCTGCTCCCGGCGCTCGACGTCTACGCGCAGACTTCGCTGAGCGAGGGGCGTTCGCTCAGCATGCTGGAAGCGATGGCGGCCGGCCTGCCCACCGTGGCGCACGACCTCGTGCCGGTGCGCGAGGTCCATCGAAGCGAAGAGACGGCGCTGCTGGTCCCGCTGGGCGATCGCGCGGCTCTCGGCTCCGCCCTGCAGCGCCTGTCCACCGACGCCGCGCTCCGCCGCAGGCTGGGCCACAACGCGCGCGAGCGGGCGGTGCGGCATTCCATCGAACCGATGGTGGACGCCTACGCGGCGCTCTACCGCGAGATCTCCGCGCGATCGTGATCCCGGTCCTTCATCTCCGGCAGGGCACGGCGCTCTATGGCGCGGACCGCGCCGTCCTCGCGCTCTCCGCCTGCACCTCGGCGCCGTACCAGCCCATCGTCGGCGCCATCGTCCGGCCGGGAGCTGCCGGCGCGCTCGCGGAAGAGGCGCGACGGCGCGGGCTGCCCGCGCTGCGGTTCGACAGCGCCCGCCGCTTCGACCTGCGCTGCGCGAGGGCGGTGGCCAGCGCCGTGCTGGAGCAGCGCGTGCGGCTCCTGCACGCCCACGATTTCAAGGCGCTCTTCGTGGCGGTGATCGCGGGGCGGCTGGCGCGGGTGCCGGTGGTGGCCACCTTCCACGGCGACACCCGCAGCGGCGGCGCCGTCCGCATCTACGAGGCGGTGGCGCGCATCCTCGGCAACTTCACCCGCGGGGTGGTGGCGGTCTCCCGCGCCCTGGAGAGGAGGTTGCGCAGATGGGTGCCCGCGGCGCCGGTGAGCTTCGTGCCCAACGGCCTTCTGCCCGCGGCGCCCGTCTCCGCGCAGGAACAGGAGCAGGCGCGGGCGCGCCTCGGCGTTGCCCCGGGCAGGTTCTGCGTCGCGGTGATCGGAAGGCTCTCGCCGGAGAAAGGCCACCGCGTGCTCTTTCAGGCGCTGCGCGGCAGGCCCGCGACGCTGCTCGTCGCCGGCGATGGACCGCTGCGCGAAGAGCTGACGCACGCCGCGGCGGGGCTCGACGCGCGCTTTCTCGGCTACCTGGAAGACGCGCGCGCGGTGTTCGCGGCCGCCGACGTGATTGCGCTTCCCTCGATCACCGAGGGGCTGCCGCTGGTGGCGCTGGAGGCGCTGGCCCTGGGCCGCTGCGTGGTGGCGAGCGGCGTGGGAGAGCTGCCGCAGCTTCTCGCGGACGGGGCGGGACTGCTGGTGCCGCCCGGCGACCCCGCCGCGCTGTCGGAGGGGCTGGCTACACTGGAAAATGGGGAAGTGCGCGCCCGGATGGAAGCGCGCGCGCTGGACCGGGCCCGCAGCTACGGCGCCGCCGCCATGGCAGGCGCGTACGCGTCGTTGTACGGCCGCGCGCTCGCGGGATCCAGCAGCTCCAGGTAATCCCGCGCCAGCTCCCGCGCGATCCTGTCCGCCGTGAACGGCTCCACGGTCTTGCGCCCCGCCCGCGCCAGTTCCTCCGCCAGCGGCCGATCGCGCCACAGCCGCACCAGGGCGCGCGCGAACTCGCCCGGCTCCTCGGCGAGCACGAGGTCCTTGCCGTCGGTGTAGGGCAGGCCCTCCGCCGCGATGCGGCTCGCGACCACCGGCACCCCCGCCGCCCAGGCCTCGAGGATCTTGATGCGCGTTCCCGAGCCCGCCTGCAGCGGAATGGCGGTGGCGAACGCGCCGTCGAGATACGGCTGCACCGACGGGACGCTGCCCATCACGTGCACGTCGTGCGCCGCCAGCGCCTGCACGTGGAGGGGCGGATTGCGGCCCACGATGACCAGCCGCGCACCGGGCAGGAGCGCCCGGCAGCGCGGCCAGATCTCTTTCGCGAGGAGCACCGCGGCGTCGGAATTGGGGCGCCAGTCCAGAGACCCCACGAACACCACGTCGC
This sequence comes from Myxococcales bacterium, assembly GCA_036518615.1. Taxonomy (GTDB): domain Bacteria; phylum Myxococcota; class Myxococcia; order Myxococcales; family 40CM-4-68-19; genus 40CM-4-68-19. The sequence continues at coordinate 13 of DATDMU010000518.1, read as the reverse complement.
GCCTGTGCGCCAC
>DATDMU010000517.1:0-2103 GCA_036518615.1 Myxococcales bacterium | reverse complement strand
TCCTTGCCGGTGCGGAAGAGGATGCCGCGCTTGGGCTTCACCGGGATCACTTCTCCCGTCTTGGGGTTACGCCCGTTGTACCCCTGGTAGTTCTTGACGTGGAAGGCGCCGAGTCCGCGGATCTCGATGTTGTCGCCCTTGCAAAGCGCGGCCTTCATCGATTCGAAGATCGTCTCGATGGTCTGCTCTGCCTGCTTCTGGGTCAGTTGGCGCTTGGCCACCAGGATGGCGATCAGGTCGCTCTTGAGCATCTTTTTTTGGCTCCGCGCGGGTCCGGCGGTCGAAAACGTTCGACGGAAAGGAACGTTACAAGAACCCAGGGCCTCCGGGCAAGCGCCCCGGGGCTCGAGCCTCAAGCGGGCTTTTCCGCACCTTGCCCCACCCCGAGCGGGCGGGCTTCCGGTTCTGGTGTCAACTGCTGGACAGGCGCGACGGGAATGCTGTCCGTCCGGCGGAGCAGCGCCTCGACCGACTCGGTGAGAGTCGCCTCTGCCGCCCCCTCCGCCTGGGCGTAGGCCCGGGCGATGGCGAGGCTCACCTGATCCGCTTCCTGCGCGGGGTAAGGCAGGCTGGCCCGCGCGGCCGCCCGCACCTGCGCCAGCGAAATCCGCGACGCCTCACGGGCGAGCAGCCACCCGCCCTGCTTCGCTTCCACCGCGAGCCCGGCCTTGGCGAGGGCGGAGAGCCCTTCGCGCACCATCCGGGCAGTGGCCCCGAGCTCGTTCATCAGCGCGCGCAGCCGCGGCGGAGCGCCGCGGTCGCGGTGGAGCTGCACCAGCGCCAGCACGAGGCGCAAGGTGAAGGTCTCCCGCGCTGCCGCGGCCTGGATGTCGGGATGCGGCTCCGGCTTTCGCGAGGCATCGAGCGCGTAGCAGAGCCGGCACCCCACGAGCGCGATGCTCCAGGAGATGTAGATCCAGGTCAGGGTGATGGGCAGCACCGCGACCGAGCCGTAGATCTTGTGGACCTGCACCATCCGCGACGAGCCCCAGGCGAAGAGGAACTTGGCGAGCTCCCAGACCGTGCCTGCGGTGAAGGCGGCGAGCAGCGCCGAGCGCATGCGCACGTGGGCGTTGGGGATGACCTTGTAGAGGAAGGCGAGCGCCGCGTAGGTGATGAGGATGGAGGAGAGCGTCGCCAGGGTGTGCAGCACCTCGTTGTGTCCGGCGCGCCCGTGCGCCGCCTGCGTCCGGGAGATCCCGAACGTCACCCACAGCGAGAGGGTGAGCAGGATGGGACCGAGGGTCAGAAACGACCAGTACTTGAGGAGCCGCTGCACCGGCGAGCGCGGCTTTCTCACCGCGTAGATGTGGTTGAACGCGCTCTCGATGTTCCAGAGCAGCGAGATCACCGAGAGGAGGAGGGCGAGCGAACCGATGGCGCCCAGGGTCTGGATGGTGGCGCGGCTGGTGAAGGTGGTGAGCGCGGAGGCGATGGCGGCGCCCGCGCCGATGCCGAGCTGCGAGTTGACGTAGGCCTGCACGGCGTCGCGAATGCGCGCCTCGCCGCTGAAGAGGTCGATGACGCTGTAGAGCACCGCGAGCAGCGGCACCAGCGAGAGCAGCGTCAGGTAGGTGAGCGCGGAGGCGCGCAGCGTGATCGCCTCGCCGCGGAATCCGCGCCCCACCAGGACGACGGCCCGGACGAATCGCCGTACGCCGGGAACCGCCAGCGCCCGCTCGCCCAGGCCGGCGAGCCGGGCTGTCAGCCGCGGCGTCAGTCGCCCACCTTGACCGCCGCCGGCTCGACGCCCGGCTCCGGCTGCGCGGGACGGGGTTCGCTGCGCGGCGGCGGATTGCGGTTCCCCTCGCGCCGGCCTCCGTCGCGCCGGCCACCTCCGCGCTGCGTCTTCTCCAGATCGGGGCGGCTCCACTTGGCGTGCAGGTCGTACTGCTCCACGTGGTACTGCGGCTGCGGGCGCACGGTGATGCTCTTGTTGAGCTTCATCATCAACAGGCGCATGGCCTCGCGCTCGGGCCCCTGCAGCAGCTTCGCCACCTCGGGATGGCAGGAGACGACCAGCAGATCCTCGCGGTGCTTGCCGGCGGCCCGCTGCACCTCGCGCATGATGTCGTACGCCATGGTGACCTTGCTGCGCACGTG
>DATDMU010000516.1:0-3267 GCA_036518615.1 Myxococcales bacterium | reverse complement strand
AGCGGCCCAAGGCCACCGGTCACGACGAAGAGGCGTGGAAGCAGAACCGGCGCGACGACGTCAACGCGCAGCAGCCGAAGTAAGGATCTGCAGCATCTTCTCGTGCAGTCCCGGCGGAGCGGCGACGATCTCGCCGCCCGCCAGCCGGTGCGGGCTGCCGTCGAAGCGCGTCACCGCGCCTCCGGCCTCCTCGACGAGCAGCTGTCCCGCGGCCACGTCCCAGGGGCGTAGTCCCGTCTCCCAGAAACCGTCCAGCCTGCCCGCCGCGACGTAGGCGAGGTCCAGGGCCGCGCTGCCCAGCCGCCGCGTCCCGCGCGCAAGCTCGGTGAACTTGCCGAAGGCGGCGAGCATCTGCGGGAGCTTGTCGCGGTCGCCGTAGGGAAAGCCGGTGCAGACGAGCGCGTCCACCACCTCGCGGGTCAAGGAGACGCGCAGTCCTCTCTCGACGAATCCTCGCCGCAGCACCGCGCCCTTGCCCCGGGCCGCGAAGAAGCTCTCCTCGCGCAGCGGGTCCACGGTGCAGCCCGCAACCGGAACGCCGTTCTCCTCCGCCGCCACCGTGCAGGTGAACAGGGGCACGCCGTGCGCGTAGTTGGTGGTGCCGTCCAGCGGATCGACGATGAAGGAGATCTCGCCTTCGCCGGAGGCGCCGCTCTCCTCGGCGAGGATTCTCGCTCCCGGAGCACGGTCGCGCAGGACGCGCAGCACCGATTCCTCGCTCGCCTTGTCGGCGTCCGTCACGAGGTCGATGCGGCCCTTGAAGTGGACCTCGCGGGGGCGGTCGTACAGCTCGCGCAGCACGCGCGCGCCCTCTTCCGCCGCGGCCACGCAGACGTCGCGAAGCTCGACGACGTTCATCGGCCCAGCGCCTCGAGCAGCTTGTCGTGCAGCCCGCCGAAGGCGCCGTTGGACATGGCCAGCACCACGTCGCCCTGGCGGGCTTCCTTCGCGAGCGCCGCGACGATGGCATCGGGCGACTCCATCCAGCGCGCCCGCGTGCCGGCGTTGCCGATGTCCTCGGCGAGGCGCCTTGCGTCGACGCGCTCGCTCTCCGGCACCTTGGCGATGGCGGAGGGCTGGCTGATGATCGCCTCGTCGGCGCCCTTGAAGGCGTGCGCGTATTCCTCCTGGTGGATCTTGCGCATGGCGGTGTTGCTGCGCGGCTCGAAGACCGCCACCAGGCGGCGGCCCGGATACTGCGCCAGCACCGCGGCGATGGTTTCTCTGACTGCGGTGGGATGGTGGGCGAAGTCGTCGATGACGGCGATGCCCTTCACCTCGCCGCGAAGCTCCTGGCGGCGGCGGACGCCGCGGAAGCTGGCAAAGCCCTTGGCGATCTCGTCGGGCTTGAGCCCCAGCGCGCGGCAGGCGGCGTAGACGCCGAGGGCGTTCTCCACGTTGTGCCGCCCGGCGGAGGGCAGGGTCACGCGGATCTCCGGCTTGCCCTTGAAGTCGATCTCGAACGACGCGCCGGCGGGGCCGAGCTGCAGCCAGCGCGAGTGCCAGTCGGACTCGATGTGGTCGTGCGCGGAGTAGGTTTCGATCCTGCAGCGGGCGAAGCCCGCGAGGCGCTTCCAGTTGGGGAAGGTGCTGCAGGCCGCGGCGTAGCCGTCCTGCGGCAGGAGCGCGAAGAACTTCTCGAAGGCGCTCTCGTAGTGCGCCAGATCTCTGTAGATGTCTGCGTGGTCGAACTCGGCGCCGGTGAAGATGGCGGTGCGCGGGCGGTAGTGGAGGAACTTGGGCCCCTTGTCGAAGTAGGCGGTGTCGTACTCGTCTCCCTCGATGACGAAGTGCTCGCCGTGGCCGAGGCGGAAGCCCTCGTTGAAGTTGAGCGGGACGCCGCCGACCAGCAGGCTCGGGTCGCGGCCGGCGTGCATGAGCACCTGGGCGCAGAGGCTCGTGGTGGTGGTCTTGCCGTGGGTGCCGGCGACGACGACGGAATGGCGGGTGGTGAGGAACAGCTCCTCCAGCGCCTCGGGAAAGCTCATGTGCGCGATGCCGCGGCGGCGGACGGCCCTGGCCTCCACGTTCTCGGCGCGGATGACGTTGCCGACCACGGCGAGGTCGATCGGCGCTCTGGTCAGGTTCGCTTCCGAGAAGGGCGTGAAGGTGGGGATCTTCCACTCCTTCAGCTTGTCGCTCATGGGCGGGTAGACGTTCTCGTCGGAGCCGGAGACCTCGTGGCCGGCTTTCTTCAGGAGCCCGGCGAAGGAGCCCATCCCGGTGCCGGCGATGCCCAGCAGGTAGACGCGCATGGGCGGCGGACACTAGCAGCTTTAGCCCCGCTCGGTGGGCGGTTCGAGCTGGATCAGTTCGCCTTTGTCCGCATCGAGGGCGTGGGCGCAGCCGAAGGCCACCGGCTGGTTGCGGCCGGCGTGGCCGAAGGGCGCGCCGAAGACGACCGGGACGTTCAGCGGGAGCAGGCGCTCGGTCACCGTCTCTTCGCGGTTGTCGGAGGTTTCGTCGGCGGCGAAGAGGTCGCCGACGACGAAGCCGCGAGCGCCGTCGAGCGCGCCGCTGAGGAGGAGCTGGGTGAGCAGGCGATCGAGGCGGTAGGCGGGCTCGTTGAGGTCCTCGAGCAGCACGATGCAGTCGCGGAAGGAGGGCTGGAGCGGCGTGCCGCACATCGAGGCGAGGGAGGCGACGTTGCCGCCGGCGAGCGGGCCCTCGGCGCGGCCGTGTTGCGCGGTGCGCGGCTGCCAGGTGAGCTTCTGGGGCGGGCCGCCGAAGAGGAGGTTCTTCAGGCGCTGCTGGGCTTCCGGATCCTCGCCGAGCTGCGTGCACATGGGGCCGTGGATCGAGGGCACGCCCGCCCGGCGCCAGAGGTCGTGCAGGAGCGTGGCGTCGCTGTAGCCGACGAGGAGCTTCTGCGGCACGCGGTGGATGTGCGTTGCGAAACGCAGCAGCCCGTAGCCGCCGCGGGCGAGGATGATGGCCTTGGAGTCGGACTGGAGGGCGGCGTCCAGCTCGGCCTTGCGCCGCTCGTCGCTGCCGGCGAGGTGGCCGGTGCGCGAAAAGATTTCGTCGGTGTAGCGGGGGACGAGCTGCATGTCCCGGAGCGCGCGGATGCCGCGCTCGAAGCGCTCGCGGTCGAAGGCGCTGGAGGGCGCAACCACGTCGATGGGATCGCCTGGGCGGAGGGGCTGCACGACGGAAGTGTAACCTTGACACGCCCAGCCGTGGCGGCTTACAAGCGACGCCCTTCGCCGGCCCGTCCTGTTCCCCGATAGCTCAGCTGGCAGAGCAACGGACTGTTAATCCGTGGGT
>DATDMU010000515.1:0-7347 GCA_036518615.1 Myxococcales bacterium | reverse complement strand
CGACGTGATCATCGACGCGGCCATCGTCGCGAAGAGCGGCGGCCAGGTGCCCTGGTACCTTCCCGTCTCCGGCCGGGTGGCCGGATTCATCGAGAGCGGCCACGCCGCCGGAATCATGACCGCGTTCGTGCTGGTCCACGTGACGATCGTGATGGCGTTCCTCAACTTCCTGCCGATCGGGAAGCACTTCCACATCATCACCGGGCTGCCGACGGTGTTCTTCCAGCGGCTCACGCCGCAGGGGCAGCTCTCGAAGCTCGACCTCGAGAACTCGGAGAAGTTCGGCGTCGCGAAGCTCACCGATCTGAGCTGGAAAGAGATCCTCGACACCTACTCCTGCACCGAGTGCGGCCGCTGCCAGACCTACTGCCCCACCTACGACACCGGCAAGCCGCTCACCCACAAGGAAGTGAACCGCGCCATCCGCCACCACGCGCAGCAGATGGCCGAGCAGATGCCGCTGCCGATTCGGCAACTGCTGCGAGGGATGAACCGCATCCCTCCGGTCACCGGCGGCGGGCATGGCGACGGGCACGGCGAGGCCCATGCCGACCCCGCCACCGGATCGGAAGGCGCCTTCGCGAGCGGACTGCAGCTTCCGGCGGAGATGGTGGAGAAGCTACCGCCGCTGGTCGGCGAAGGCGGCGTGCTGCCGGACGAGACGGTCTGGGCGTGCACGACGTGCGGCTGGTGCGAGCAGGCCTGCCCGGTCTTCATCGAGCAGCTCCCCCGCATCGTGGACATGCGGCGCAACCTGGTGCTGATGGAGAGCCGCTTTCCCGACGAGGCTGCCCGCGTCTTCAAGGGAATGGAGACGCAGGGCAATCCCTGGGGCATGGGCTCGAACCGGCGCGCGGAGTGGTGCGCCGATCTGGAGATCCCCGTCGCGGCGGCGATGGACCCGGAGGCGCTCAAGAACGTCGAGTACCTCTTCTTCGTGGGCTGCGCCGGCAGCTTCGACGACCGGCAGAAGAAGGTCTCCCGCGCGCTGGTGAAGATCCTCAGGGCGGCGGGCGTGTCCTTCTGCATCCTCGGCGAGGAGGAGACCTGCAACGGCGACTCCGCGCGGCGGCTGGGGAACGAGTACCTCTTCCAGGCGCTGGCGCAGCAGAACGTGGAGACGCTCAACCGCTACGGGGTGAAGAAGATCATCACCCAGTGCCCGCACTGCTTCAACACGCTGGGCAACGAGTACCCGCAGTTCGGCGGGCACTTCAAGGTGCTGCACCACTCGGAGGTCATCGCCCAGCTGGTGGCGGACGGGCGGCTGCGCCCCGGCGACGCGGCGCTCTCGGGCGAGGTGACCTACCACGACAGCTGCTACCTCGCGCGGCACAACGGCATCACCGAGGCGCCGCGGCAGGCGCTGGTGTCCCTGGGCATCAAGGTGCGGGAGATGGAGCGCAACCGCACCGAGACCTTCTGCTGCGGCGCGGGCGGCGGGCGGATGTGGCTGGAGGAGACCATCGGCCAGCGCATCAACCAGAACCGCGTCGAGGAGGCGGCGCAGACCCTGGGCGGCAAGGGGACCATCGCGACCAGCTGCCCGTTCTGCCTCACCATGATCAAGGACGGCATCGGCGAGACCGGCCGCGCGGAGCAGGTGGAGGCGAAGGACATCGCCGAGCTGGTGGCGCAGTCGCTGCCTTGACCGCCGCGGTCACCGTCCGCAAGTTCGCGCCCGCGGACGCCGCGGCCGCCGCCCGTTTCTGCGAGGCGGCGCGCGCGCTGGACCCGGAGATCGAGCCGTTCGGGCAGAGGCTCTCTGCCATCGCCGCGCTCGGCCGCGCGCAGCTCCAGCTCTGGCGCGTGGCCTGCGACGAGACCGGGGCCGTGCAGGGCATCGCCTTCGCGGCGCTGCGCGAGTCGCCTCGAGGGCGGGCATACGACCTGTACTGCGCCGTCCATCCTGCCGTGCGCCGGCAGCGAGTGGGACGCGCGCTCTGTGAGCCCGCGCTGGCCTGCGGCGTCACCTTGCGCGCGCGCGTCCGCGACGGTGCCGTGCCCGGCCGCGCGTTCCTGGCCGCGCTCGGGTTTGCGCAGAGGTCCGCCCAGCTCACGCTCCAGCGCCGAGCCGCACCGGTCGAGCCGCCGCCGCTGCAGGCGCTGCGCATCCGCGCCGCGCGGCCGAAGGACCAGAAGATCGTCGCGGAGGTTGCCGGGGAGGCCTGGGCCGGCGCTCCGGACGCGTTTCTCTCCCGCGCCGACGACGTGGCGCAGCTCTTCTCCGGGTCGGACCGGCTCGTGCTGCTGGCGGAATGGCAGCGCCGGCCCGCAGGCTATCTCGCGGCCACGCAGCTCGGAGACGCCCTGGCGATCGAGGAGCGGGGGGTGCTGCCGCAGCTCCGGAGCCTCGGCATCGGCCGCGCGCTCCTGGCCTACGCGCTGCGCGGCGGCAGCGCTGCGGTGCTCTCGGTGGGCGAGGACAACGCAGCCGCGCGCGCTCTCTACGCCTCGTTCGGCTTCCAGACCGCGGCGCGCCGCCTGGTGATGGAGCGCGCGTTCAGGTGACGCGCGCCGGAGGGGAGGAGGGCTTGGGCCGGGCCACCCGCACCAGGCGCACGCGGCGGTCGTCGCGCTGAACGACGGTCAGCTCCAGTCCGCCGATGTAGAAGCGGTCGCCCGCCTGGGGAATGGCGCCGGCGGCGGAGTTGAGCAGCCCGCCCAGGGTCTCGAAATCGTCCTGCTCGGGCAGTTGCGCTCCCAGCGCCTGGTTCAGGTCGTCGACGCGGATCTCCGCGCGCACCAGCGCGGTGCCGTCGGCGCCGAACTGCGGCATCGGACCCTCGCGGTCGTGCTCGTCGCGGATCTCTCCCACGATCTCCTCGAGGATGTCCTCCAGCGTGACGATGCCCGAGAACCCGCCGTACTCGTCCACCACCAGCGCGATGAGCGACCGCTTCTGCTGCATCTCGCGCAAGAGGTCGCCCACCGGCTTGGTCCAGGGAACGAACAGCGCCGGCCGCACCAAGTCTTGAAGGACGATCAGCTCGGGATGCGCGAGGAGCGGAATCACGTCCTTGGCGTGGAGCACGCCCTTGATGCGGTCGAGGTCGTCCTCGTAGACCGGCATGCGGGTGTGGCCCTCCTCCGCGAGCAGCTCGATCACCTGCTCCGGCGTCGCGTCGATGGGCACGCCCACCACGCGGGTGCGCGGCACCATGATCTCCTTCGCGGTGCGGTCGGCGAAGGAGAAGAGCCCGTGCACCAGCTCCGGCGAGGGCGCCCCCGGCGCGCCGCCCCGCGCCTCCTCGCTGAGGATGCGCTCGATCTCCTGCAGCGGAGGAGGCGGCGGCGTGTACCGCGCGGTGGCGCCCTGGCGGAGCAGCAGCGCGTCGAAGAAGCGCAGCATGCCGCGCACCGGGAAGCTGAGCAGCAGGCAGACGACGCGCGCCGGGCCGGCGAGGGCCAGGCCCCAGGCGAGCGGGTTCGCCGAGGCGAGCGAGCGCGGGGCGAGATCGATGGCCAGCGCCACGGCGCCGGCGAGGAGGCCGGCCACCAGCTGCAGCTTGCTGCGCGAGCTGGCGTGGACGCCGGCGCGGAAGAGCACGTCGCCCACCACGATGGCGCAGGCCACCGCGGCGAAGGCGAGCAGGGCGGAGGAGGCGCCGCGCAGCGAGGCGGCGGTGGGCTCGGGGTGCTGCTTGAGCCGCAGGAGCCAGCGCGCCCGGTGCGGGTTCTTCTGAAGCTGCTCGCGGATCTCGTCCTCGCCCAGGGCGAGCACGGCGGCTTCCGCAGCCTGCAGCAGCGCGCGGCACGCGAGAGCGGCGCCCGCCGCGAGAAGCTCCAGCATCGAAGGATCGTAGTCCGGGGCGGGCCGCTCGCCAACCGCTCCCTCTCCCCCGGAGTCATCCGCCGCGCACTGCGCCCCGCGCGGGGCCGCTTGAATCCGTGGCCTTGCGGCATTAGGGTGCGCGCCTCCGGAGGGCCGCTGCCCATGAAAGCGCGCGTCGTGGTCACGCTGAAGAAGTCGGTGCTCGACCCCCAGGGCCAGGCGGTGACCCGCGCCCTGGGCTCGCTCGGCTTCGCCGAGGTGAAGGACGCCCGGCTGGGCAAGGTCATCGAGCTGGACCTCGACACCAGGGACGCGGCGGAGGCGCAGAAGCGCGTGCGCGACATGTGCGAGAAGCTCCTCGCCAACACGGTGATCGAGGAGTACCGCGTGGAGGAGATCCGCTGATGATGTTCGCGGTGGTGGTATTCCCGGGCTCCAACTGCGACCACGACGTCTACCACGTGGCCAAGCACGTGCTCGGCCACGCCGCCCGCTTCGTCTGGCACAAGGACCGCGACCTGCACGGCGCCGACGTGGTGGTGCTCCCCGGCGGCTTCTCCTACGGCGACTACCTGCGCACCGGCGCCATCGCGCGCTTCTCGCCGGTGATGGAGGAGGTGCGCAAGTTCGCGCAGCGCGGCGGGCACGTGGTGGGAATGTGCAACGGCTTCCAGATCCTGCTCGAGGCGGGCCTGCTCCCCGGCGCCATGCGGCGCAACGACTCGCTCAAGTACGTCTGCCGCGACGTCTGGCTCACGGTGGAGAACGCGATGACGCCCTGGACGCGCAAGTACGCCAAGGGCGAGGTGATCCGCATCCCCATCGGCCACGGTGAGGGCAACTACTACATCGACGCGGAGGGGCTGCGGCGGCTGGAGGGCGAAGGGCAGATCGCCTTCCGCTACACCGACGCGGGCGGGGTGCGCGGCGTCTCCGGCATGAATCCGAACGGGTCGCTCGCCGACATCGCCGGCGTGACCAACGCGCGCGGCAACGTGCTCGGCATGATGCCGCATCCCGAGCGCCTGGCGGAGGGCGTGCTCGGGGGCGAGGACGGCCGCAGGCTGTTCGAGAGCATCGCCGAGGCCGTCGAATGAGCCTCAGCTCCGCGACTTGCGCTTGGCGTGCACGCGCGGCGCGTCCCACTCCTTGCGCTTGTGGACGCCCTCGGCCGCCTCGGGCAGCGCGTTGATGGATCGCCTCAGGTGGGCGTGCGCCATCACCACCTCGGTGTCCGACTGCAAGAGCGGCGCGTAGCGCTCCCAGAATGGCGAGCCGCCCGCCTGGGTGAGGCGGTCGATCTCCTGCCGCACGCCGGCCACCGTCCCCGGCGGCAGGATTTCCTGGGCGAGGAGCGAGTCGAGATCGACGATCAGCTCGCTCATGGGATGCAGCCAGGCGAAGTAGGGATCTTCGGTGAGCAGGCGCAGGAGCTGCCCGGGGCCGCCCGCGGGACCCACCTCGCGCTCGTAGGCGCCGCGCACCGCCTGCACCAGCGCGCGATGCACTTCGCGCAGCGCCGCGGCGGCTTCCAGGAGCGCGGGCTTGTGCGCGACTTCACCGGCCATGCGGGACAGTCTACGCCGGGACGGCCGCGGGTGTGGCGGAGATCGTCTCGCCGGGGTCTGTCGCGACCGTGGGCGGGCCCTTCCAGCGCCGCAGCTCTGCCGAGCCGCCCGTCACCGCCACGTGGGGAAACCCGTCGGAGGAGCGGCCGGGCGTCCAGGAGCCGAGGTTGAAGTACCAGGCGCCGTTGCCCACCGGCTCCTGCACTGCCCTGTGGCTGTGACCCATGACGATGTACTTGACGTCGAAGACCTGCGCCACGCGCTCTGCCGCCCGCTGCAGCAGGGGATGCGCGTCGGTCACCCGGTTCGCGCCGAGGAGGGCGTTGAGCGCGGCGAAGAGCACGCCCACCACCGTGAGCGCGGCGCCTTTGGCCCAGAAGCCGCTCACCGCGAGCGAGGTGATCCAGGCCGTGAGCAGGGAGACGACCGCGAGCAGCATCCGGTCCAGGTAGAAGAGCTGCATGGAATCGAACAGGCTCTGCTCCGCCGGCCGCGAGGCGATCTCGGCGAGCTGCTGCGCCTGCCGCTCGGTGCCCTGGAAACTGGCGAGGAGCCGCCGCACCTGCGCGTGCCGGTCCACCTTTGCGGCCAGCGCCTTGTCGGCCACGCGCGCGAACGCCCGCGAGATCCGCACCGACTGGCGGAGCACCGGATAGGTCACCCGGAACACCATGATGAAGTAGTCGGCCGCGACGCGCAGCGGATTGCCCGCCCTCCACACCCACTGCAGGTATTCCTTGACGCCCCAGGTGTCGCAGTCGTCGTCGAGGTCCACCTGCTCGGTGTACTTGTTGACGAAATAGCGCAGCACCTTGCTGGAGAGGGGGAGCTCGATCTCTCCCTCGTTGCGGTGCTCGCTGAAGAAGTCGGTCTGCACCGAGAAGCGGTCGTGGGCGTGCCCGTGCTCGGCGTAGAAGAAGCCCGGCTCCAGGTAGAACCACTCGTGGAACTCGACCAGCCGGTCCACCTTGCGCCGCGGCGCGCCGGAGCGCTCCGAGAGGATGCGCCGAAGCTCTTCCTGCACCGCAGGCCAGCGCCATTCGGAGTCGTGGTTCCCGCGAATGATGTGAACGGAATTGCCCTTGTGGACAAAACGGGCGAGCGCGTCAAATACCTTCGGGTGCCGCTCGGCGGTGCGGCGCAGCTTCCACACGCACTTGGGCTCCGTCGGCGCGAGGCCGAACGCGCGCTCTTCGGCGCTGATCTCGAAGGGCACCGCCTCCTGGGGCACGAGCGTGATGGTCACGAAGTCGACGATGTCGCCGTTGAGGATCAGCCGCCAGGGCTTGCCGCCCTCGCGGTGGGCGGCGTGCCAGTCCAGGAACGAGGCCAGCGGCGCATCGGTGGACCGCGGCTTGTCGAACCTTCCGCCTGGCTTGAGGTCGCAGCCGAGGTGGATGTCGGAGATGGCGAGGAGGTTGTGCGGCCGCTCGGAGAGCGATCGCACTTGACGCCACATCTTGCGAAGGCCCATCGGCTTGCTCCTCCCACCCGGGAACTTGAGCAAGCCCCATGCCGCCCCCATCCCATCCGCAACGACACGGATGGGAGATCGGATGCGCGGCGCCTCAGAGCTCTTTTTCGTAGACGCGGTACGTCTTGTACAGTTTGGCGCCCATGCGTTCGATGCCGCGGTTGATCATGACGTTGTCTTCCAGGGTCCAGCTCAGCTCGCCGCCGACGTAGCCGGCCCTGGCGCCGCGGCGGGCGACCTCCACGTAGAGCACGGCGGCGAGGGTGCCGTACCGGTGCGAGGCGCGGAACTCCTCCTTCACCCCGAGCAGCAAGAGGCGCGCGTGGTGGGGGCGGCGGAACTTGAGCCGGTAGAGGAGCTTCACCAGGTTCCACGGCCGCCGCATCAGCTCGCCTTCGAAGTCCTTCACCATCTCGTTCACGTCGGGGATGGCGAAGCACATCGCGGCCGGCTTGCCGTCCACCTCGGCCACCAAAGCGATGCTGGTGTCCACGAACATCTTGTACTCGGTGGCGATGATCTCCAGCTCC
>DATDMU010000514.1:0-9380 GCA_036518615.1 Myxococcales bacterium | reverse complement strand
GGCAAGCACGTGGCGCCGCACGCCACCTGGGTGGCCGCGCTCTGGGCGGTGCTCACGCGCCTGAAGAAGCCGGTCAGCGACCGCTACAAGGGCGACCTGCGCAAGCTCGCCGATCACCTCACGCCGCTGGAGAAGGCGCGGCTCTACGACCACGGCAACGCGCCCGATCGCCTCTCCTCGCAGCAGGCGCGCGAGCTGAAGAAGCACCTGCCGGAGATCTGGCGCGAGTCCGACAGCTATCCCAACTACGAGGGCCGCACCGGCGCCAGCGCGCGCGAGCTGAAGACGGCCATCGGCAACGCCGCGCAGAACCCCGCCTGGAAGTGCCTCACGCCGCAGGCGGTGCTGGAGGAGCTGGAGGCGCTCACCCGCGACAAGAGCGTCTACGAGTTCCTCCAGCAGGAAGTGGTGGACGGCTACCACGACCACGAGGAGTTCGTGCGGGTGGCGGAGGGCGAGTACCTCGACGTGCTCGACGAGGAAGTGCGCGAGGCGATGGGGCTGATCTCCGAGAAGCAGTACCGGACCATGTTCGAGCGCTACGCGTTGCACGTGCTGGCCTGGACGCGCGGCGAGCGCGTGCGCAACCCGCACACCGGCGAGATGGAGCGGGCCGACGAGGAGATGATGGCGCAGACCGAGTCCATCGTCATGGCCGGCGCCGAGGACCGGCGCGAGTTCCGGCGCGGGTTGATCTCCGCGGTCGGCGCGCACCGGCTCGAGCACCCCGAGGGCGAGATCGACTACTCGCAGATCTTTCCCGACCTCTTCCGGCGGCTGCGCGACCACTTCTTCGACGAGCGCAAGCGCACGCTGCGCAAGAACGCCGAGAAGGTGCTGCGCTACCTCGGCGACGAGCGCGCGCAGCTCAGCTCGCGCGAGCAGACCCAGGTGCAGGACACCCTGCGGGCGCTGGAGAAGTACGGCTACTGCGAGAGCTGCGCCAAGGACGGCATCGTGCTCCTGCTCTCGCGCCGCTATACGGACTAGCGCGCGCCCGGAACCCTGTTCCGGGCGGGGCCGGGCGGGTCGGTGGGGGCGGTCGCCCGAGCTTCAAACTTCAATCGCTGACAAATGGTTCATCCAGTTGAACCGGCTCAGTTGCTCCAGGGCCCCGCCCGGCGTCGCGCGCGCCGAGCACGGGCACGCGCACGCAGGCCACCGTCGCGGCGAGAAAGGCCGCCGCCGACACCCCCATCCAGAGATGGAACCAGGTGGGATCGAGCTCCACCATCACGCGTCCCACCATGGCGAGCGCCACCAGCCCTCCCGCCCAGGCCAGCTTGCGCACCGGAAACGCGGGCGCCTCCCCGGGCCGCGGGAAGAGCGCCGCAAGCAGCAGGGCGGTGAAGCAGCCGAGGAAGATGACGTGAAGGCCGGCGCGGCGGATCTGCGGCGCCACCGCCACCCAGGCGTTTCCCGCCGCGAGCATCCACAGCGCCACGTGCGCGAAGGCGCGGCGCCGGTTGCGCGGCCCGAACTCCCACGACGGACGCAGCGGCTGCGCCAGCCAGACCGTGATCGCGGCGCGCATCGCGAAGCCGAGGTGGGCGCCGAAGCGCCTGCCCACATAGAAGCTGGCCGCGAAGAGCGCTCCGGCGGCGAGGTGCAGGGCCGGGCTGGTGCGGTCGTCCCCGCGCAGCGTCCGGGCGGCGGCGACGGCAAGCCCGGTGAAGAGTCCCTGCATGACCAGGTCGCGGCCCATCTCGTGCAGCCAGAACCATCGGTCGCCGTGCGCCGCGGCGATCTCCGCCAGGACGGCGCCGCCCGCCCCCATGGCGAAGGCCAGCGGCACCCAGACGAGGCCCGGCGAGAGCGGCCGCGCCGTTCGCCGCCAGGCGAACTCCACCGAGACCAGCAGCAGCAGGAGCCACGCCGCCTGTCCCAGCTCCCAGCGTCCCGCCGCCGCGGCCGCCGCGCTCGCCACCGGCGCCAGCGCGGCCACCGCCACCTGCCATGCCGCGGGCGCTGGGCGGAGCGCGGTGAAGAGCAGCCCTGCCGCGAAGCACCCGAGAAATCCGTCCAGCTCGGCGAGCGGGTGCAGGAAGGACCGGTACGCGAGCACGTCGGTGACCGGCTGGTAGAGGCCGCGCACGCGGAGGGCGAAGAAGAGCCAGGGCAGCACCCCTGCCCAGGCGAGGAGCGCGCCGAGAGGAAACAGCAGCCGGTACGGTTCCCGCCGCAGCACGGGCCCGGACCATTGCACGCCGGACGCGAACTTGAAAAGCCTGTCAGCTGGGGAACACGAGGTGGAAGAACTCCGCGCGCCCTGCCACGCCCAGCTTCGCGTAGACCTGGGTGAGGTGCTGCTTGATGGTCTTCTCGCTGTTGCCCATCATCGCGCCGATCTCCGCGGAGGTGAGGCCCTTGAGCACCAGGCGCGCCACCTCCTCTTCCTTGCGCGTCAGCCGTGCGCGCGAGAGCGCCTTGTTGACCAGCCGCGCCAGGTCCACGTCCACGCTGGAGACCTTGTCCAGCACCTGCCGCAGCGCCTCGGTGGTGAACGGCTTCTCGAGAAGATACGAGGCGCCGGCATTGAGCGCCGCCTTGAGCCGCTGCGTGTCGGCGAAGGCGGTCACCAGCACCACCGGCGCCCGCACTTCCTGCCTGCGCAGGGCGGCGATGAGATCGATGCCCGACATCCTGCCCTCGCCCAGCACGACGTCGGCGACCACCGCCTCCACGTAGCGCAGGTCCGGATCGAGGATGGCGCTCTCCACGTTGGCGTGGGCGAGGCACGTCCAGCCGAACGCCGACAGGCGCCGGGAGAGGATGGTGCGGGCGTCGGGCTCGTCCTCGACGAGGAGGATCAGGCGCGGCGCGGAGCGGGGAGCTGCGTGTTCGGTTCGTTCGGGCATCATTTTGGTCGGCCTCCGGGGCTGGGCGGTAGTGTAACTAACGCTCAGGCCGCCTCGAAGGTAAAGCGGAAGGTGGTGCGGCCCGGGCGCGACTCCGCGCAGACCAGCTCGCCGCCGCCGGCCCGGGCCAGCGCGCGCGCAATGGAAAGACCGAGGCCGGTGCCGTCGTGGCCCGAGGCAAACGGCGTGAAGAGGCGCGATCTCAGGGGTTCCGGGATACCGGGACCATCGTCCTGTACGAGCAGCTCGACGACGTTTTCACGCTGCTCGGCGCTCAGCCACAGGCTGCCCCCGCCGCCGCGGGCCTGCAGCGCTTCCAGCGCGTTGGCGGCCACGTTCTCGACCGCGGTGCGCAATGCGTGCGCCTCGCAGCGCACCGACAACCCATGCGGGCAATCGATGTGGAGCTGCGCCCGCGTGGCCTGGACGGTGGGCTTGAGGCGCCCGCGCAGCTCCTCCAGCACGCTGGCCACTTCGACTCTCTGTTCGACGCGCTCGTGCGGGTTCTGCCCCGCGCGCGACAGCTCCGAGAGCCGCTCGGTCGCGCGGGCGACGTTGTCGTGGATGCGGCGCAGGAGGTCCGCGCGCAGCTCCGGATCCTTCTCGTCGGACACCTCCTCGACGAGGAGCTGGAGGTTGTGCAGCGGGTTCTTGAGGTCGTGCGCCACGGCGGCCGCCACGACCCAGATGGCCTGCCGGCGCTCGGTGCCCGCCAGCCGCTCCGCCAGCACCTCGGCGGCGGCCTTCTCGGCGGCGTGCAGCATGCGCGCCCGCTGGGCATAGAGCAGGGCTGCGGCCATCAGCACGCCGGCCAGCGGCGGCGCGACCCAGTCCACGAACACCACCAGCCACCGGGTGGGCCCTTCCTGCACCGACGACGCCGGCAGGATGTGGTCCAGGCTCGCGAGCACGAGGCCGAGAAAGAACCCCACGATGATGGTGACGACGGACCCGAGCCTCTGAAACACAGTGCAAGCGTAGCAGAGGAATTGTCCCACCACTCCGCAATTTTTGCGGGGTTTGGAATCGGAGCCCTTGCCTGTACTGTTGAGTCCCAGGCACCACGAGAGGAGGAACGTTGACCTTCCGGACCGCAGCCGTCGCTCTCGCCCTGGTCGCCCTCCCGGCGTGGGCCAGAAGCGACCGGAGCAAGGTGGTGCAGAAGGCGCTCCGCGAGAGCGTCCGCGTCGAGGTCCTGGTGCGCGGCAAGGTGGAGCGCGCCGCGAGCGGCGTGGTGGTGGCCGTCGAGGGCGATACCTCCTACGTGCTCACCAACCAGCACGTCGTCCAGCGCGAAGGCCTGTCCGGCGGCGCCTCGTTCCAGGTGGTGGTGGAGCGTCCGAAGCTCCACCGCGTCCGCGCGCGCATCGTCCACGAGGGCAAGGTGCCGGACGAAGACCTGGCGCTCCTCGCGGTCGAGGGCGAAGCGCTCGCCGCCGCGCCGGTCGCTTCCGAGGACCAGGTGGACGTCGGCGACGACGTGGTGGTGGTGGGTGCCCCGTACGGGAGGTCACTCAGCGTCTCCGCGGGCATCGTGAGCCAGCTCGAGATCGACGAGCAGGACCCGCGCATCCAGCGCGCGATGAAGACGGACGCGCCGATCGGCTACGGCGCCTCGGGCGGCGGCGTCTTCGCGGTGCCCTCCGGCCGGCTGGTGGGAATCGTCGAGGGCTACCGGACCGCCAAGGTCGCCTTCGGCGGCATCAGCAAGGACGACTTCTCCTTCGACGTGCCCATGCCGGGCGAGACCTTCCTGTCTCCGCCGGGCAAGATCCGCGCGTTCCTCGTCCGCAGCGGCATCGGCCCGCTCGCCGGCCTCAAGGGACCCGCCCTGGCGCCGGCCACGCCCTCCATGGCTGCGCCGATGGCGCGCGAGCAGTAGACTGCGCGCCCATGCGCGCGGACTGGGACAGCTACTTCATGGAGATCGCCCGGGTGGTGGCATCGCGCGCCACCTGCGATCGCAAGCACGTGGGCGCGCTCCTGGTGCGCGACCGCATCATCCTCTCCACCGGCTACAACGGAAGCATTCGCGGCATGCCGCATTGCGACGACGCCGGCCACATGCTGGAAAACGGGCACTGCGTCGCCACCATCCACGCCGAGGCCAACGCCATTCTCCAGGCGGCCCGCAACGGCGTCCGCATCGAAGCCGCGGACATGTACACCACCGCCAGCCCGTGCTGGCCGTGCTTCAAGATGATCGCCAACACCGGCATCAAGCGCATCGTCTATGGCGAGTTCTACCGGGACGACCGCATCTTCGACGTCGCCCGGCGGGTCGGCATCTCCCTCGTCGATCTCTCCGCGCCGGCCCGCCCGGCAGCAGGCGCTCCGCTGCCCGACAAGCAGACGGCGTGAGGCATTCTTTTCAACTCCGCGTGGCGCGCGCAGAGTTGGGCAGTAAAAACTCCAGCGCACGACGCGTTGCGCCCACTTGCCGTGGAAGCCGACAGTGCCGCACGGCCAGAGGCGCACATGGGGCAACCGATTCCGCGCATTGCCAGAGCAGCCGGAGATGACTCGCAGCAGCGCGCTGCCGACCGCGCCCGCCTGCTCGAGCGCGTCGCGGTAGGTCTCGCGCACGAGGCGAAGAATCCGCTCCACAACATGGCGCTCCACCTGCAACTCATGGCGGAGAAGCTCTCCGCCCGCGCCGCGCCCGCCGGCTCGCCCATCGAGAAGCACGTCGGCGCGCTGCGCGACGGCATCGGGCGCGTCGACCAGCTCCTCCGCTCGTTCGGTGAGTTCGCGGCGCCGGAGCACCTGCCGCCGGATCTCGCAGCCGCGGCTTCCCGCGCGGCGCAGCTCTTCGGCTACGACGCGCGCCGGGCGGGCGTCCAGGTCACGCAGCGCGGGCCTCCCGCCGCGTTGGTGCAGTCGGATCCCGCGGTGCTCGGCGACCTGGTCGCCCACGCGCTGGTGGCGTGCATCGAGCACGCGCGCGACGGCGGCAGCGTCGGCGTCTGGCTCGAGCCCGGCGGCGCCGTGGTGGTGCTCGAGCTGCGCGCCGACGGCGGCCTCGGCAACCGCGACAATGCCGTTCCCCACCTCGAGGCGGTCCGCCGCCTGGCCCTCGAGGCAGGGTGCGAGCTCTCGATCGAAACCCCCACGGCAGGGGGCGCACGGCTCTCGCTGTCCTTCCTTCATCCGAGGTAACCACGCGCCATGTCGAAGGCCCGCATCCTGATCGTCGACGACGAAGAGACCACCCGCGAGCTGTTCGGAGAGCTGCTGCAGCGCTGGGGATACGACGTCGACCAGACCGCCGACGGCCACGAGGCGCTGAAGATTGCGGCCGAGACCCACCCCGACGTGATCATCAGCGACCTGGTGATGCCGAAGCTGGACGGGCTTTCGCTGGTGCGGGCGCTCCGCGAGGAGCAGCCCGATACCCCGGTCGTGATCATCACCGGCAAGGGCACCATCGACGCCGCGGTGGAGGCGGTGCGCGAGGGCGTGTTCGACTTCGTGGAGAAGCCGCTCGACCCGGCGCGGCTGAAGATCATCCTGCAGCGGGCCCTGGAGAAGAAGGAGACGCTGCACGAGATGCAGGTGCTGCGGCGCCGCCTGGGCCAGATGGACTCGGGCGTGGGGCTGGTGGGCAGCTCGCCACCCATGCGGCGGGCGATGGAGCTGGTGGAGAAGGTCGCGCCCTCCAAGGCCAGCGTGGTGATCACCGGCCAGAGCGGCACCGGCAAGGAGATGGTGGCGCGCGCCATCCATCAGCTCAGCCCCCGCCGCGACAAGCCCTTCATCGCCATCAACTGCTCGGCCATCCCCGCCACCCTGATCGAAAGCGAGATGTTCGGCCACGAGCGCGGCGCGTTCACCGGCGCCGACCAGCGCCGCCTCGGCGCCTGGGAGCTGGCCGACGGCGGGACGCTGTTCCTCGACGAGGTGGGAGAGATCCCCATCGAGCTGCAGGCCAAGTTCCTCCGCGTCATCGAGGAGGAGCGGCTGCGCCGCCTGGGCGGCAAGAGCGAGATCACGGTGGACGTGCGGGTGATCAGCGCCACCAACCGCGACCTCAAGGAGGAGATCAAGTCGGGCCGCTTCCGCGAGGACCTCTACTTCCGCCTCAACGTCTTCCACATCAACCTCGCGCCGCTGAAGGAGCGCCGCGACGACATCCCCGTGCTGGTGCAGCACTTCATCGATCGCTTCGCCCGCGAGGGAGGCAAGAAGCTGCAGGGGGTCTCGCCGCAGGCGATGAAGCTGCTCTGCGACTACGCATGGCCCGGCAACATCCGCGAGCTGCGCAACACGCTGGAGCGCGCGGTCATCCTCTGCGGAAGCGGCTCCATCGAGCCGGAGCATCTGCCCGGCGAGCTCGCCCTGGGCGGGGGCGAGAGCGCGTACCTCAAGCTTCCCTACGGCCTGCCGCTGCGCGAGATCGAGAAGGAGTACATCCTCGCCACGCTGACGCGGCTGCAGAAGAACAAGGCGCGCACGGCGCAGGCGCTCGGCATCAGCGAGAAGACGCTCTACAACAAGCTCTACCGCTACTCCGGCCGCACCCCGCACCAGGAGGACGCGGTGGAGCACGATGGCGGCGAGCCCGAGATCAAGGTGACGGGCATCGGCTGAGGCCGCCGGGTCAGTGCTCGACGTGCGCGACCTCGACGCGGTCGCGCCCGGATCGCTTGGCCCGATAGAGCGCCTCGTCCGCGCGCCGCAGCAGGTCCTCCGCGGCATCGGCGGAGTCCAGCTCGTCCGCGTTGACCGCCGCCACGCCGATGGACCCGCGCACCGGCAGCCCCGCGTCCGCGCTGACCGCGATCAGGCGCCGCCGCAGGCGCTCTGCGAACTGCGCCCCCTGTGCCTCGTTGGTCTGCGGCAGGAGCACCACGAACTCGTCGCCCCCGTACCGGGCCGCGAAGTCGGTGTCGCGAAGCTCCTCGCGCACCGCGTCTGCGAGCGCCATGATCGCGCGGTTGCCCGCCGCGTGTCCGAGGCGGTCGTTGATCCCCTTGAGGCCGTCGAGGTCCACCATCGCGCAGGCGAGCGGGTGCCCGTAGCGGTGCGCGCGCGCCACCTCCTCCTCGAGGCGGGCGTGGAAGGAGCGGAAGTTGGGAAGGCCGGTGAGCCCGTCGGTCTGGGCGAGGGCGCGGAAGTGTTCCTTCTGGGCGGTGAGCTTGAGCGTGCGGTCCACGCGGGCCATCAGCTCCTGCTCGGAGAAGGGCTTGGCGAGGTAGTCGGCGGCGCCGAGGGAGAGGCCCTGCGACTTGGTCTCCGCGTCGCCCTGGGCGGAGAGGAAGATCACCGGCGTGTCGGCCGTCTTCGAGTTGCGGCGCAGCCCGGTCAGCGCGCCGAACCCGTCCATGCCCGGCAGGAAGAGATCGAGGAGCACCAGGTCGGGGTTCAACTCGGCCGCGCGCTTGAGCGCCGTCTCTCCGTCGCCCACCGCGTCCACGTCGTAGCGCGGCCGGAGCAGCTCGGTGAGGACGATGCGCGCGTCCTCGTCGTCCTCCACCACCAGGATAAGCGGCTTCTGGCGCCTGCCCGCGGCGGGCACCGGGTCCGGGGCGGGCGCCTCCTCGATGCGCGCGACCTTGGGGGCCTTCAGGCGGGCGCCGACCCGCTGGGCCACCTCGTCGGCGCTTCCTCCGGCGTCGTCGGCGCCGGATTCGATCGCCCCGGCCGCGTCGGTCGTGAGGGCGACGATGGGGCCGGTGATGCCCGCCAGCTCGCGCATGGCGATGGCGCGCGGCAGGTCGTCGAGCGTGCAGACGAACGCTTCCGGCTCGCCCGAGCGCTCCGCGATGCCCGCGCGGGCGAGCGCACTGCGCAGCCCTTCGGCCGCTTCTCCTGCTCCGACGACCCTGACGTTCACACAGCCCCCGCCCCCGCCACTCAACGACCCGCCGGGAAGGTAGCGATTCGGCTGGCAGAACGCCAAGATGTGCGGCCGTGTGGGCGGGGGGCTCGGCTGCCCGCCTGCCGTCAGCGGCGGAACCCGCCTCCGCGGCCGAATCTCTGTCGGCCGCTGAACACCGCGCCGCTGCCGGGCCCCATCATCATCGGCGGCGTTTCCAGCCAGAACTGCCACCACTGCTCGCCCCACGGCTCCAGCTTGAGCCGCTTGTCGTTCTGGGCGCGGTTGAGCAGGCCCTTGAGCTTCTCGTCCGACGCGTTTTCCGAGACGCCCTTCTGCAGCACCTCGATGGCCTTCTTCTTCTCGCCGCGCTGGTGCTCGCACCAGGCGTACACGGCGTAGAGCAGCGTCTCGTTCTTGTTCCCGCGCATGGCGGAGTCGAAGACCTTCTCCATCTCCTCGTACTGCTTCTTGCGGAAGAGGATGGCGCCGAGCATGGCCTGGGCGAGCCAGAGCTTCACCAGCGCCGCTCCGCTCTTGCGCAGGTGCGGCTCCGCCTCGTCGAACTTCTTCTGCACGTAGAGGAGGATGCCGATGTTGGCGTGGAGGCCGGAGGCCATGCCGAACTGCCAGCGCGCGAGCTTGAACCCGTCCTGCAGCACCGCCACCGCGCGCTCCGGCTTGCGCGCCATCATCTCCTTCTC
>DATDMU010000513.1:0-3773 GCA_036518615.1 Myxococcales bacterium | reverse complement strand
AGGGCATGCCCAACGACAAGGCCGCTCCCATCGAGACCACCGCCAAGGAGGCGGGCCTGATGAAGTGGAAGTGCGACGTGCATCCGTGGATGCGCGGCTACATCGGCGTGTCGAAGAACAACCTGCAGGCGGTCTCCGGCGAAGACGGCAAGTTCACCATCTCCGACGTGCCCCCGGGCAAGTACACCATCGAGAGCTGGCACGAGAAGTACGGCACCAAGACGGAGGAAGTGACCGTCGAGGCCGGCAAGCCGGCGAAGGTGAAGTTCTCCTACAACGGGACGGAGAAGGGCGGAGCATAGAAGCGCAGTCCCTGCGCCGCCCTTCGGCGGCCGGGACGCGGAACGCATTGCCCGTGCCGGGGGAGACCGCGTAGAACGGTCTCCCCCTTTGCTTTCCTGAAGGAGAGTTGCGCAGCGGTGATTCGAAGACTCGCAGCAGCGGCAGCGTTCCTGACCGTCGTCCTCATCGTCGCCGGCGGCCTCGTGACCAACACCGACTCCGGCCTCGCCTGCCCGGACTGGCCCACCTGCTTCGGAAGCGTGGCCCCGAAGATGGTGGGCGGCGTCGCCGTGGAGCATACGCACCGGCTCATCGCCACCGCCGTGGGCCTGTGCACGGTGGCTCTGGTGGTGCTGACGCTGCGCCGCGCGCGGCAGGGATGGCTTGCGGCGGCGCTGGCCGGCTTCGCGGCCCTGGTGCTCGGCGCATCGTTCTGGTCGGGCTACGTGAAGCACGCAAGCGACCAGCTTCCCGCCGCGGGGCTGGCGCTGGTCGTCCTCGGATTTCTGGGCTGCGCCTGGGTGATCGGCAGGGCGCGCCAGCTCGACGGCAAGCTGGCCGCCGCCGCGCTGTCCATCGTGATGTTCCAGGGGCTGCTCGGCGGCCTCACCGTCCTCTACAGGCTGCCCACGCTGGTCCTGGTGATGCACCTCGGCACCTCCATGCTCTTCCTCGCCGTCGCGCTGGTGCTCGCGCTGCGGCTCGGCGGCACGCAGCCGTCGCTCGCCGCGCCACGCGGCCTGCTCTGGGTGACGGCGGCGGCGGTCTACGCGCAGATCCTGCTCGGGGCGACGGTGCGGCACACCGGCGCGGGGCTGGTCTGCGTGGATCTTCCCTACTGCCGCGGCGCCCTCTGGCCTGCCGGCGTGCACCCCATGGTGCACCTGCACATGGCCCATCGCGCCTTCGCCTTGGCGGTGCTGGGGCTCGTGGTCTGGACCTCCGTCCGCGTGGCGCGCACGTCGCGCGGCGCGGTCCGCGCGCTGGCGCTGCTCGGGCCGGCCCTGGTGCTCGTGCAGATCGCCCTCGGCGTCCTCACCATCCTCACCTTCAAGGACCTGGTGCCGCTCACCGGCCACCTCCTGGTCGGCGCGCTCCTCCTCGCCGACTGCGTCGCGCTCCTGGCGCTGACCCGGGCAGAGCCGGCGGCGGCGCGCGCGGCGGCGGCCGTGAGACTCGCGTGACCGCCGCGCCGTCCGACCTGCTCCAGCTCGCCAAACCGCGCATCACCGCGCTGGTGGTCTTCACCACCGCGAGCGGGCTGTGGCTCGCTCCGCACGGGCTTTCCGCGGTGACGGTGGGCATGACCCTGCTCGGGACCGTGCTCATCGTCGCCGCCGCCAACGTGCTCAACATGTACCTCGAGCGCGACAGCGATGCGTTCATGTCGCGGACGATGAACCGGCCGCTGCCGGCGCGCCGGATGGAGCCGGCGGTGGCGCTCAAGTTCGGCCTGCTCCTCGCCGCCGTCTCCGTGCCGCTGCTCACCTTCGCGGTGGGGGCGCTGCCCGGGCTGCTCGCCTCCATCGCGCTGGTCAGCTACGTGCTGCTCTACACGCCGATGAAGCGGCAGACGGCCACCGCGCTGCTGGTCGGCGCGCTCCCCGGCGCCATCCCTCCGCTGATCGGCTGGACCGCGGCCACCGAGCGGCTGGACCTTCCCGGCGTGCTGCTCTTCGCGGTGATGTTTCTCTGGCAGGTGCCGCACTTCCTCGCCATCACCCTCTTCCGCAAGGAGGAGTACGCGCGCGCGGGCCTGGTGGTCCAGCCCAACGAGCCCGGCGGCGAGCGCGAGGCGCGCACGAACATCGTGCGCTACACGGTGGCGCTGGTGGCGGTGTCGCTGCTCTTCGTGCCCATCGGCACCGCGCACACGGCATACCTGGTGGTGGCGCTGACCGCGGGCCTCGGCTTCCTCGGCTACGGCCTGCTCGGCCTGCGCGCCTCCTCCGGCCCCCGCTGGGCCCGCAACCTGTTCCTTTTTTCACTGATTTACCTGCCGGCCGTGTTTGGCGCATTGATGCTGGACCGCTAGGGCCTCAGGCGGATGCGGCGGCTTGTCGCAGGGTGGTTGGGACATGTTGACGCGTGTTGTTTCGTCGCGGCGGGCGTGCTACCAGATTCGCGCCCCCGATGGACGTGACCTCGCCCGAAACAGCAACGCTCGGCATCCTGACCATCGCGCGATTCGCGGCCCTCGCCGTGCTGGCGACGGAGGCGATGTTCTTCCTCGCGCGGCGCCATCAGCCCCGGCAGGCCTCGCCGTCGCGGCTGGCCTGGACGCTCACGCCCGCGCTCCTGCTCGCGGGACTCTTCCTCTGGTGCACCGCTTTCGTCGCTTCCTCGCGGCGCGCAGAGGTTGCGCCCGCCGTCGCACAGCTCGCCCGCTGATCCCTTTCGAGGTCGCCGCATGGACGAGAAAATCTATGGTTGGTGGCTTCCGCCCGACGTCTCGGTCCACGGCGCGAAGATCGACCAGCTGATCTCCGTACTCCACTGGTTCATGCTCCTGCTCTTCGTCGGCTGGGGCATCTTCTACGTCTACTGCCTGGTCAAGTTCCGCGCCCGCCCCGGCCACACCGCGCTCTACGCGCCGGTCAAGGCCATGGCCACCAAGTACATCGAGGCCGGCGTGGTGGTGGTGGAGGTGTTCCTGCTCTTCGGCCTCTCCACCCCGGTGTGGCTCGCCTACAAGAACAACGTGCCCGACGACAAGAAGGCGCTGCACGTGAACGTGATCGCCGAGCAGTTCGCCTGGAACTTCCAGTACCCGGGCAAGGACGGCAAGTTCGGCAAGAACCAGCCCCAGCTCATCTCCGGCGACAATCCCCTCGGGATCGATCCGGAAGATCCCGACGGCAAGGACGACATCACCAGCGTGAACCAGCTGCACGTGCCGGTGCACACGCCCGTGATCGTCGAGGTCAGCTCCAAGGACGTGATCCACAGCTTCAACATCCCGGTGCTGCGGGTGAAGCAGGACACCATTCCCGGGCAGAAGATCCCCATCTGGTTCGAGGCCACGCAGCCCGGGCATTTCGAGCTGGCCTGCGCGCAGCTCTGCGGCCTCGGGCACTACCGCATGCGCGCGGACGTGCTCATCGACACGCCGGAAGATTTCGCCAAATGGCAGGCGGAGAACGCGCCGCCGTCACAGGAAGCGCCCGCCGCTGCGGCCCCCGACAACCAGCCTGCGCCGGAGAAGAAGTGATGAGCGAGACCACTCACCACGGCCACGACCACTCCCACGACGGCCACGGCCACCACGAGCTGCCCTTCTGGCGCAAGTACATCTTCTCGGTGGACCACAAGGTCATCGGCATCCAGTACGCCGTCACCGCTCTGGTCTTTTTGCTCTTCGGCTTCACCCTGATGATGATCATGCGCTGGCAGCTGGCCTACCCCGGACAGCCGCTGCCGGTCATCGGCAAGCTGCTCGGCGAGACGGCCATGCCCGGCGGCGTGATGGCGCCCGAGTTCTACAACCAGCT
>DATDMU010000512.1:0-5063 GCA_036518615.1 Myxococcales bacterium | reverse complement strand
GACATATCGACCACGCCCAGAGACTCGTCGTGTACTCGGCGCTCCTTGGCGTAATCGCCACCTTGTACGAGAATAGCGACAGGGCCGGAGCTCCGTGGGTTGTGTTGGCGGTTCGACTGACGACCCCGCTGTTGATCGGGTGGTGTGTGCTTGGCTTACTGTGGATGCGACTTCTCGCAGGGAGGAAGCTGGACTGGATCCGCGATGTTCAAGCTCTGCCGGGATGGCTGGCGCTGCTTGTCTGGGCTGGCTTGGGCATGTTGGCGGTACTGCTTGGAGTTGTCGCGGGCTTTGGCGTCCCCCTTGTTCGGATTGCCAGGGAAGGTGGGGTTGTCCTCGTGGTTCTTACTCCGGTTCTTCTTGTGCCAGGGAAGAAGCTCTCGGCGCGCGCGTCGGCCTCCGACCGATAGTGGCGAATCGAGGCCAGGACAATGAACGAGAAAGACATTGCGACAATGCGACGAACCGAGGACGATTCCTGTAGAGCCTATTGTCTCCGCGGTCGCCGACTCCAGGAGGGAGATTTGCGCTGCCTCCTGTGGTGTACATGTATTCTGGTATTGGCGACGACTGGCTGCAGCGACACTCATGGGCCTGAAGCGGCGACCGCATCTTCAGGCCAACCATTTGTCACGTTTCGCGAGGATGCGATCCATGTCGAGGCGTTGGAAGTGCCCACGGCTTTGCCGGTCACCGTCGGCAGCTCACCGTCGGCGGAGTTGCTGTCCAGCAGTGACCCGGCGATCGCCAGCGTGGACACGGGCGGGAACGTTATCGCGCACCGCAATGGCGAGGTGGCCATCCGCGGATCGACCGGCGGAACGCTCCGGGTGATCGTGAACGCGGTCGGCAGTCTGCAAATCCTTCCGTCACGGCTCGAGCTGGCGCCGGCATCACGAGCCACGGTCCGTGTGCTCGATGACGGCGGCCGGGAGGTGGCGGAGAAAGCGCTCCACTGGGAAACGACGTTTCCGAACGTCGGCGCAGCGTCCGGGATGACGGTTCGGTCTGGGCTCCAGCCCGGTGCGGCCACGCTGACGGTACGCTCCGGCGCGGCGCATGCGGATCTCGCGCTGGTGGTTACGGCGCCGCAGCGCACGGCGCTGCGCATCTCGGCCATATCGAACAAGCTTCGCGTCGGTGCGACGACGCGGTTCCAGGTCGAAGGAGCACAGCAGCTGCCGGCACAGTGGACCACGTCGGACGCGAAGGTTCTCGAGCCTCTGCAGCAGGGCATCTACTACGCACGCCGGAGAGGGTCTGCGAAGGCATGCGCAATCGTCGCAGGACGGCAAGCCTGCCAGATCGTTCAAGTCACGCGCTGAAGGTCACCCCTACAGCAGCCCCGGCTTGCCGCTCTGCCAGCGCTTCAGCTCGGTCGAGAGCAGCGCCACGTGCTCGCGCTCCTCCGCCGCCAGCTCCCTGTAGATCTGCGCCTCCGGCGAGCCGCGCGTGCACTCCCCCTGGTGCCGCTCGAAGAACTCCGCCGCGCGCTGCTCGAAGGCGATGGCGATGCGGAAGAGGTTGTCGGGCGCGTCGGGGCGGTTGGGGATGCCGGCGTAGAGGGCGGCGCGGTCGAGCTGCAGATCGCCCGCGGCCGGCGGCTCGACATGGTAGCGCGCCGAGAGCGTCTCCATGTGCTCCTTCTCCATGCCCACGAACCGCGCGAACAGCTCGCGCATCGCGGGGTCGGCGGCGTCGCGTGCCGCGCGCTGGTAGAAGGCCATGCCGCCCAGCTCAATCTCGAAGGCGCTGCGGATGGCTTCCATCGAGGCCGTGCCTTCGAGCTGGCGCTCGCCCAGAGCGCGGAGCGTGCCGCCGCAGGAAGGGCACATCCCATACGGGAAGGCAAACCCTTCGCTCACCTTGCCGCAGGCGTCGCAGCGCCACGACAGGCGGGCGCCCGCGCAGCAGACGTAGGACTCGTCGCCCTCGATGGGCTTGTGGCACTTGGGGCAGACGAGGCCGCTGTACTCGTCGGCCGCGGAGAGCGCCGCCGCCGCCTCCGCGTCGGAGAGCGCCGCCGGCGCCACGAACGCGTCCGCCATCTCCTTGGTCACCGGCCACTGCTTGCCCGAGGACAGGTAGGCCGCGATCGACCGCGCCGCGCGCCGCCCCGCGCCCATGGCGAGGATGACGGTGGCGCCACCGGTGACGATGTCGCCTCCGGCAAAGACACCGGGCAGCGAGGTGGCCTGCGTCTTGCCGTCGTCCGCCACGATGTTGCCGCGCTTGTCGAGCGTCATTCCGGGAGTGGATTGCGAAATGATCGGGTTGGCCTTGGTGCCGAGCGCGTAGATGACCATGTCGCACTCGAGCTCCTTGAAGCGGCCAGTCGGCATGGGCTTGCGGCGCCCCTTCTCGTCGGGCTCGCCGAGCTGCATCTCCTCCACCTTCATGCCCTTGACGTTGCCTTCAGCGTCCACCCGGATTTCCACCGGCGCGTGCAGGAAGAAGAACTCGATGCCCTCCTCCTTGGCGTGGCGCAGCTCCTCGATGCGCGCGGGCGCCTCCGCCTCGCTGCGCCGGTAGACGCAGCGCACGGTGGGCGCGCCCATGCGCTTGGAGACGCGCAGGCAGTCCATGGCGGTGTTGCCGGCGCCGATCACCACCACGCTCTTGCCCACGTTCACCGGCGTGTCGCGCAGCGGGAACTGGTCGCCGCCCATCAGATTGACGCGGGTGAGGAATTCATTGGCCGAATAGACCTGCCCCGCGAACTCGCCGGGGATGCCGAGGAACGAAGGCGAGCCGGCGCCCACGCCCACGAACACGGCGTCGAAGCCCTTGTCCTCGAGGAGCTGGCGGATGGTGAAGGTCTTGCCGATGACCTTGTTGGTCTCGATGCGCACGCCCAGATCGGTGAGCCGCTTCACCTCGCGGTCGATGATGTCGCGCGGCAGGCGGAAGGAGGGAATGCCGTAGCGGAGCACGCCGCCCGCCACGTGCAGCGCCTCGAACACGGTCACTTCGCAGCCGTAGCGGACCAGGTCGGCCGCGGCGGCGAGGCCGGCGGGGCCCGATCCACAGATGGCCACGCGGCCCAGCTTGTCCTGCGGCCGGAACTTCGGCGGAGTCACCGGAGGCGGCCGGGCGTTGTCGCCGACGAACCGCTCCAGCCTTCCGATGGCCACCGCGTCCATCTTCTTGGCGATGATGCACTGGGCCTCGCACTGCGTCTCCTGTGGACAGACGCGGCCGCAGATGGAGGGGAAGATGCTGGCCTCGTAGATGGCGGCGAGAGCTCCTTCCAGGTCGCGGACGATCAGGTGGCGGATGAAGCGCGGGATGTCGATGGCCACCGGACAGCCGGCGATGCAGGTGGGCTTTGCGCATTGAATGCAGCGCTCCGCTTCCTGCAATGCGTCCTGGAGCGCGTAGCCGAGGTTGACCTCCTTGAAGTTGGCCGCGCGCTCCTTCGCGTCGCGCTCCGGCATCGGAGTCTGCTTCGGCTGCAGCTCCTTGAGCTTCTTGTAGTTGCGCTTCTCCTCCTCGAAGAGCTGCGTCTCCAGCTTGCAGACGTGCGCGTAATCCTCGGTGGCCTTGGCCTCCTGCGGCTTGAAGCGCTTCTGCCGCGAGACCAGCTCCTTGAAGTCCACCAGGTGCCCGTCGAAGTCGGGGCCGTCCACGCAGGCGAACTTCACCTGGCCGCCCACCGTGGCGCGGCACGAGCCGCACATGCCGGTGCCGTCCACCATGATGGTGTTCAGGGACACCATGGTCTTCACGTTGTGCGGCCGCGTGGTCTCGGTGCAGGCCTGCATCATCGGCAGCGGGCCGATGGCGACCACCAGGTCCGGCCTGTCGTCCACCAGCACGTCCTTGAGCGCGGCGGTGACGAAGCCCGGCCTGCCGTAGGAGCCGTCGTCGGTGCAGACGATCAGCTTGTCGCAGTACTTGCGGAACTTGTCCTCCCAGAAGACCAGGTCCTTGCTGCGGAAGCCGATGATGCCGGTGATGCGGTTGCCCGCGTCCTTGAACGCGCGCAGCTGCGGGTAGATGGGCGCGATGCCCAGGCCGCCTCCGACCAGCACCACGTGGCCCGCCTTGGTGACGTGCTGGGGCTGTCCGAGCGGCCCCACGAAGTCGAGGAACGAGTCGCCCTGGCGGAAGGAGTCGCGCATCTCGCGCGTGCTCTTGCCCAGCGCCTGGATGACCATGGTGATGGTGCCGCGCTCCGGGTCCATGTCGGCCACCGTGAGCGGAATGCGCTCCGCGCCGTCGTGGAGGCGGACCATGACGAAATGCCCGGCCTTCGCGGCGCGGGCAATGTCCGGAGCGAGGACCTCCCAGAGAAACGTGGTGTCCGAAAACGCCTCGCGTCGAACGATGGGGTAAGACATTCTGTGCGCGCCTCCGGGGCTTGCGCGTGGCTTTTGCAAGAGACGGGCGAGGCGGTCCACGACGGAGAGCGGGAAGCCCCACGCAGGACTTGCGCGGCCGGGGGTGGTGCGGCCCGCATTTCTTGCGCGCTCTCAGGGAGCGACGGGCTCCATGATCCGAAGCAGCGGGTGCCCGTCCACGTCCTTGAGCGGCAGGTAGACGAGGTGGGTCGCCGGATCGACGGCGACCACGTGCGCGTTCGGGCCTACGTGAGGACGGCCTTCCTCGACGATCCCGCTCTCGCTCTCGCGGAAGATGGAGAGCGTTCCGGACTCGCTGGCGACGTAGAGGCGGCGCGTCCCGGGGTCGAAGGCCAGCACGTCTGGCCCTTCGCCGAGCGGAAAGCGCGCCGTGATCTTGCGCGCCGCGAGATCGAGCACGAGCAGCTGGTTGCGATCCTCGCTGGCGACGAAGGCGAGGTGGCGCGGGACATCCAGGTAGAGCCCGTGGTTGCCTTTCATCCCCAGCGGGATTCGCTCCTTCACCGCGAGCGCCGCAGGATCGATGACCACCAGGTCGCCGTTGGTCTGGTCGTTGGCGTAGACGAGGTGCGCCTCGGGGTCAGCCTGCGTGTTGCCGGCCTCGCCGCCGAGCGGGATCTTCCCCAGCACTTTCAGCGCCGCGGCGTCGATGGCGATGACCGCGCCGCCCGCCTCGTCGGAGACGAAGACCCTGCCCGA
>DATDMU010000511.1:0-15874 GCA_036518615.1 Myxococcales bacterium | reverse complement strand
AGGCGCGCTCGCCGCGCTCGCCGCGGTGGCAGTGACGTTCGACCGCGCGGTATACCTGGCGCTGGGCGTCGCCGCGGTGGCGCTGGTGGCGGGCAGCCGCCGGCCCCGCCTGGGCGCGCTGCTCGCCGGTCTGGGCGCCGTGACCCTCCTGCATCCCGGCGTCCGGGCGCGGCTCTTGACCGCGTTCTCCGGCGCCGCGAACTCCGACCGCGTCTTCATCTGGGCGCGGGCGAAGGAGATCATCGCCGACCATCCCTTGCGCGGCATCGGCTTCGCCAACTACCCGCACGTCTGCGGCGCCTACTACGACCGCGTCGATCCGCACTTCGTCATGCGGACCTGGGCGCACAACCTCGAGCTCTCCACGCTGGCGGAGCTGGGGCCGGTGGGCCTCTTCGCCCTCTTCTGGCTGCTCTTCACGGCCTTCCGCATGCTGCTGCGGAGCGCGAGCCCGTACGCGCCGGGCGCCCTCGCGGCGCTCTGCGCCTGGCTCGCCATCGCCCAGTTCCACGACCTCGTCTACGACACGAAGGTCATGTACGCGCTCTGGTTTGCCCTGGCGCTGGCGGCGGCGCCAGCGCAGCCAGCGTCGTCAGGATCAGCGCCGGCCAGAGCTGGATGACGATGCGATCGATCGAGGTGCGGAAGAGCCAGTCGAGCGGGTGCGGCTGCAGCAGGTAGATGGGAACGTAGGCCGCGAAGGCGAAAAGCAGCGCGAGACCGAGCGGCCCCGCCTTCCGCTTGCGCAGGACGAGAAGGAGGAGCAGCACTTCCGCCACCAGCCAGAGCGCGAAATTCTGGAAGAAGACGATGCGCCGCAGCGCCATGACGAGGAGTTGCGCCCAGCGGTGCAGGTCGAACGCGCGCGCCACGACGCCGGCCGCGGTGGAGAAGCGCAACAGATCGTTCGGCAGCGCGACGGTCGCCTTGAACCCCGCGAGCAGCGCCGCAGGCGGCGAGAACCCGGCCGCGAACCACAAGAGGGGGCGCGCTTCCCGGAGCCGCCACGAGAGCGCAACGAAGAAGCACCCGGCGTAGAGCAGGCCCTCGTTCTTGGTCCACGCGCCGAGGCCTGCCGCAAGACCGGCGAGCAGGAAGGTGGTGGACGGCCGGCGCGGATCCTCCAGCGCGAAGGCCAGGAGCGACGCTGCGACGACCACGTAGACGGCCAGCGGCACGTCGGACTGCTGGTTGGCGATGAAGACCGAGAAGCAGGGCGTGCCGAGGAGCACGAGCCCGCCGAGGGTTCCCCAGAGCGGCCCGCGCAGCCTCGAAAGCGAAAGGCAGAGGACGGCCACCGCCAGCGCCCCGAAGAGAAAGGAGACTGTTTCCGCCACCAGCGTCGCATCGCCGTGCCGCAAGAGCGTCGCCTGCGCCACCACTCCTGGAACCAGCCAGGGATAGTCCTGGTGGACCCAGTAGAGCAGGTGCGGAGAAAAGGCCTCGTGGAAGTCGCGCGCGCGCACGAGGAAGCGAGCGCGCAGGTTCCAGATCATCCACGCGTCGTATCCGCCGTCCGGCCAGTGCAGCGTGTGCTCGATCATCGCGCCGGTGCAGACCAGGGCGCCCAGAACGAAGAGGGCCTGGACCCATCGCGGCGAGCGATCTCCTTGCGCGCCGGTCTCGGCCGGCCGGCGACGCCGCGCCCAGAGCAGCGCCGCGCCTGCGAGCGCGAGTCCGGCGTCCTTCGCGGCGATGGCGCGCGCGTCCCGGCCGAAGAGCAGCAGCGCAGCAGCGAACGCCGACGACCAGGCGCCAAGGCCGAGCGCGAGCCCGAGACAGATGCGCAGGGCGCGGCCGCGGCGGTCGCCTGCGCGCTCCGGGAACCCGAGCGCCACCAGCCCGGCCCCGCCGAGGGCCACCGCGGCGGCGGCGAAAAGGGCGTTCACCGAGGACGGGCCAGGGCGATCCGCGGCCCCGCCCAAGAGAAGAACCGCAGGCGATGCCGCGCCAGCACTTCGTCCAACCGGGCCGGATCCGCAAGCCGCACGACGACCATCGGCAGCGTGTCGTCGCCGTAGCGAAGGACGACCGGCGCGACCGCGTACTGTACTTCCAGATAGGGCTCCTTCCCCGCCTCGTTGACCTCGCCGGGCACCTCCTCCAGGGCAACGTCGGAGACGTACCCGACCTCGCCTTCCGGCGGAAGTGCCTCTTTGAGCTCGCGAAACTCGCGGTCGAAATGGCGCACGGGACGCTCCGGCTCGACCACGAAGTGGAAGTAGGCCGCCCTGCACAGCCCCAACGCCGAGAGCGCGGCGACGGCCGCGGTGATGCGCTCCCTCTTCACAGGCCCGCGGGCCGGCGCTCCGGAACCGCGCCGCTCCGGGGCGGCGAGACCACCCCGTAACGGACGATGCAGTAGAGCGCGCGGAACGCGTCCCTCAGGCCGATCTTCTTGCCGTCGGCGATGGAGCGCGGCTTGTAGGAGATGGGCCTCTCCAGAAGCCTCAGCGGCTCGCGCCGTCCGCGGTGCGACAGGAGCGCCGTCACCTCCGGCTCGAACCCGAAGCGCTCCTCCCGCAGCGGCAGCTCCTTCACGATCCCCGCGCGCATGACCTTGTAGCAGGTCTCCATGTCCGTCAGCCGGAAGCCGGTGAAGACGTTGCTCGCGAAGGTGAGCAGCCGGTTCGCGAGGGTGTGCCAGAAGGGGAAACCGCCGTGCCCGTTGAGAAAGCGGCTGCCGTAGACCACGTCGGCTTCCCCGCGGGCAATGGGCGCGACCAGGGCCGGCAGCTCGAGAGGGTCGTATTCGAGATCGGCATCCTGCACCACCACCACGTCGCCGCTCGCCTCTGCAAAGCCGCGGTGCAGCGCAGCGCCCTTTCCGCGGTTGACCGGCTGGTGGAGGATGCGCAGCTCGGTGCGCCCCTGCGCGGCCGAGAGCACGCGCGCCGGGTCTCGTTCCACCTCCTCGAGCAGGTTGCGGGTGCCGTCGCGGCTGGCGTCGTTGACGACCACCAGCTCCTTGTCGAGGGGGACCGCGGCCACGCGCCGGAGCACGTCGAGGACGTGCCGTTCTTCGTTATAGACGGGGATGACGATCGAGAGCTTCACGGCGGGCACACGCTCGTCCGGTTTCGTGGCGGGAGCTGCAGCAGCTTGCGTTTATGGCATCGATCCGCTATCCAACGGCACCCTTTTTTCGCCTGCGGGCGGACCCCGCGCCAAAGCGCGCGAGCAATCCCGCGGGCTTGGAAGCCGAGAGAAGCACACATGCGCGAGAACATCCACCCCGCCTATCCCACCGCGAAGGTCCACTGCGCCTGCGGCGCCACCTGGGAGACCCGCTCGACGGCCGGCGACCTGCACCTCGACATCTGCAGCAACTGCCATCCGTTCTTCACCGGCAAGCAGAAGCTGCTCGACACCCAGGGCCGCATCGATCGCTTCAAGAAGAAGTACGCGAACGCCCCTGCCACGCCGCCGGTGAAGAAGAAGGCGGCAGCTCCCAAGGCCGCTCCCAAGGCAGCCAAGCCGAAGGAGAAGAAGCCGAAGCCTCCCAAGGCCGACAAGGAGCCGGCCGCGAAGGCCTAGGCGCAAGCGGACGGCGAGCGCATTTCCCCCCAAAAACCAGAAGGGCCGCCCCTCGGGGGAGCGGCCCTTCTTTTTTCACGGCCCCGGAGGGGGGAGTCCAGGCGCCGGAAAACAGCGGCGGCGACCTCGGCGGGCGAGGGGGGGATCTCGCCGGGGGAGGCCGCCACCGCACCGCCCGATCACTTCTCGCGAGCGGCAACCCGATTCAGGCCCTCCTCGTCGCGGAGCACCAGCAGGCGGCCCTGGTTGGCGAGCAGGCCGTCCCGCTTCATCTTGTTGATCAGGGTGGAGACGAACGAGCGGGACGCGCCAACCAGGTCGGCGAGGTCCTGCTGGGTGATGCCGTGCAGGCACAGCTCGTTCGCGGGCGCGATGCGCTCGCCATGCGCCTGGGCCAGGGCGATCAGCATCTCGGCCAGCCGGGCGGGAACGTCCTTGCGGGTCAGCCCGAGGACGCGCTGGCGGAGCTGGCGGACGCGCTCGTTGAGCGCGCGGATCACGTCGACTGCGAGCGCGGGCCGGGCCTCGAGCAGCGCGCGGAAGTCGCGCCCTTCGATGCTCCACACTTCGCACTTGCCCGAGGATACGGCCAGCTCTTCCATCAGCGCGCCGTCGGGGCGCAGCACTTCGCCGAACAGGTCGCCCGGCTTGAGGATGGAGAGGACGGAGCGGCTCTTGCCCTTGCCCTGGCGGAGGAGCCGCACGCGGCCCGAGCGGAGCAGGTAGACCTTGTCCGCCGGCATCCCCGGCCGATAGATGACCGCGCTGTGGCCGAAGGTCTCCACCTTGAAGTATCCGCGGAAGTCGACGACGTCGGCGGGCGGAAGGCTCGGGGAGGCGAGCGGCTGGAACTGCGGCTGGTAGCGGGGATCGGTCTGGGGACGCATAAGGTGAAACTCCGGGGCGGTTGGGGTATCGCCCGCTTGGGAGAGCACCGGGCATGCCAGCCAATGCGCAGAAGAAAACATCAGTCGTTCCGGCCATGTGCATGCCAGTTCACAGTCCGGGGAGGCAGGCGCTTGAACGTTTCGTTATGTCGGATCGTCGAGTCTGTTGAACGCAACGTTCAGTTTTGCGGACGCTTCGCGTTCACTCTACGTAAATCCCGTACTTCTTGAGTTTCCTTTCCAGCGTCGGGCGCGAAATGCCCAGAATCTGACAGGTCTTTCCTTTATGCCCCCGCGTCAGCGCCCAGACGCGGGCGATGTGCTCCTTCTCGACTTCGTCCAGGGTCGGCACGCGCTCCGACGCCGTGACGCGGTCGGCCGCGCGCGCGGGCGCCTGCCCCACCAGGTGCTCTTCCAGCAGCATGTCGCCCTGCGACAGCACCGCCGCCCGCGTGAGCACGTTCTCGAGCTCGCGCACGTTGCCGGGCCACGCTCGCCGCTGCAGCTTTTCCAGCACCTCGCGGGGAACGCGGCGCAGGTTCTTGTGCAGCCGCTCGTTGATCTTCACCAACAGGTGCTCGACGAGGAGGGGAATGTCCTCGACCCGTTCGCGCAGCGGCGGCAGCGAGAGGGTCACCACCTTCAGCCGCTGGTAGAGATCCTCGCGGAAGCGGTTGGCGCGCACCTCGCCCTCGAGGTCGCGGTTGGTGGCGGCGAGGATGCGCGCCTTGATGGGGATGCGCCGCACTCCGCCCACCCGCTCCACTTCCCTCTCCTGCAGCACCCGCAGGAGCTTCGCCTGGAGGTTGAGCGACAGGTCGCCGATCTCGTCGAGGAAGATGCTGCCCTCCTCCGCGAGCTCGAACTTGCCCACCTTGGCCTGCACCGCGCCGGTGAAGGCGCCCTTCTCGTGGCCGAACAGCTCCGACTCCAGCAGCGTCTCGACGATGGCGGAGCAGTTGATGCCGATGAACGGCTTCTGCGGCGCCGAGTAGCTGTGGATGACGCGGGCGATCAGCTCCTTGCCGGTGCCGCTCTCCCCCTGGATGAGCACGGTGGCGCGGGAAGCGGCCACCCGGCCCACGTCCTTGAAGAGCTGCAGCATCGCAGGCGAGGTGCCGACGATGTCGTCCATCTTGAACGGCCGCGAGCCCGCCACCGACAGGTAATCGGTGCCCCTGGAGAGCCGCCGCACTTCCAGCGCGCGGTCGAGGGCGACGTCGAACGCCTGGATGTCGATGGGCTTGTGGATGTAGTCGAACGCGCCCGCTTTCATGGCGAGGATGGTCGTGGCCATGTCGTGGTGCGCGGTGATCATCAGCACCGGCGCCTCGGCGGCGCGCTTCTTGAGCTCGGGGATGAGGTCGATGCCGGAGGCGTCCGGCAGCCGCATGTCGAGGACGATCGCGGCAGGGGGGATCTCCGCCGCCATGCGGAACCCTTCCGCGCCGGTCGCCGCCGACATGACGCCGAACCCGCGCTCCTCGAGGTGCATGGAGAGGAGCTCCCGGATGGAGCGGTCGTCGTCGACGATGAGGATGTGGTCCATCACGCGGCGAATGTCAGATAAATAGCATTTCCGCCGCCTGGCCGCTCCTCGATGCGGGCAGCGCCCCCGTGCTCCCGGGCGATCCGGGCTACCACAGCCAGGCCGAGGCCGCTGCCGCGCGCGCGCTGCGGGGTGAAGGGGACGAATGCCTTCTCGCGCAGCTCGGGCGCGAGGGTCTCGCCGGCGTCGGACACCAGGAGCTCCCAGCCTGAAGGGATCTCCCGCACCGCCACCTCCACGGCTCCGCCGCCCACCTCTGCGGTGGCCACCGCGGCCTGGCGGCAGAGGATCTTCACCGCGGTCCGGACGCGGACGGGATCCAGCGTCGCGGGAGCCATCCGCTCGGGCAGCTTGCGGGCGAAGGAGACGCCGCGCGACGACCACTCCAGCTCGACCCCCGCGATGGCCTCCTCCACGGGCGTGCGCGGATCGCCGGGCACCCGCGACAACGATGGCGGCCGGGCGAATTCCAGCACCTCGTTCAGGAGGAGCTCGATGTTGAGCACCTCGCGCAGCGCGATGGAGGTGCGTTTCAGGTCGTTGGGCGAAAGCGTCCCGTGGCGCTCCAGGGTCTGCAGCGCGATCTTCACGGCGCTGAGCGGATTGCGCACCTCGTGCGCCACCAGCGAGGCGAATCGGGCGATGTCGTCGGCGCGGATCGCGGCGTCGGCCTGGAGCTGGCCGGCGGTGAGATCGCGGACCATTGCCACCGTTCCGCCGGTGGCGCCGCGGAGCAGGAGCTGCGCGGCGAAGGGCGCCCCATCGCGGAGCATGGGACGCTGTTCCGCCGCCGGCACGTTCGCGCACAGCGCCGCCAGATCGCGCGCGGCCCGCTCGCCGCCGGCGAAGAGCGATCCCGCGGGCTGCCCGAGGAGCTGGCCCGCCCTGACGTGCAGCACGGCCTCGGTGTTCCCGGTGGCGAAGACGATCTTCGGCGTGGTCTCCGCGTTCCAGGCGAGCACGCAGGAGTCGGGCGCGGCGCCCACGGTGCGCACCAGCTCCTCGCAGATCTGCTGCAGCTTTCGCGGCTTCACCGGCGGGATTCTTCTCCGGAAAGCCGGGTGCCGCCACTTCAGCGCCTGCCCGTCCCTCGGATCAGTGACCGATGGGCAGGGCCCCCGGCTGCAAGTACGGTCCTCGACACCACCCTTCAACCAGGAGCCATCCAATGCGTCGCTTCCTTCGCAAGTTGCTGCACGGCCAGTCGGGGCAGGGCATGAGCGAGTACCTGATCATCGTGGCGCTGATCGCCGTCGCCGCCATCGGCGTCACCAGCGTCTTCGGCCGCAGCATCCGTGAGCTGTTCGCCGGGACGGTCGACAGCCTCAACGGCGGCCAGGGGGAGCACACCATCGTGAAGGCCTCGGTGAAGGACAAGGGCCTGAAGGATTTCGGCAAATACAGCAACACGGGAGACCAGTAAGCGGGGCGGGACACAGGGCGGGGTGGCCGGGGCGGACGGAAGGCCCGGGCCACCCTTCTGTGTTATCTGAGGCATCATGGGGCGCGACACCAAGGGACAGGACAAGCTGGTCCGTTCCGACGAGCACAACTCCCGGGGCATCGAGCTGGCCGACCGGGGATGGCTGGACGAGGCGATCAAGGAGTTCAAGAAGGCCATCGAGCTCGATCCCGAGTCGGCCCACGCGCACGACAACCTCGCGACCGTCTACTCCGAGAAGAAGCTCTTCGCCCAGGCCCTCGACGAGTACCTGACCGCGCTCAAGCTGGAGCCGGAGAGCCCCACCGCGCACTACAACCTCGCCTGCTTTCTCGCCACCCACGCCCATGACATGGCCATCGAGCAGTACAAGGAGGCCATCGAGCTGGACCCGGAGTATCCGGACGCGCACCTCAACCTCGGCATGACCTACGCCGACCTCGACCAGCGCGACGAGGCGAAGGCGGAGTTCAAGACGGCGATCGAGCTGGACCCGCAGGATCCGCTCGCCCGCCACGAGCTGGCCGCCATGCTGATGGACGAGGGCGACTACCGCGCCGCCATCACGCTCTTGAACGAGGTGGTGCGGCTGGAGCCGGAGAACTACGAGGGCTGGCTCGACCTGGGCATCTCCTACGCGCAGAAGGGCTTCTACCAGGAAGCGGAGCGCTGCTACGCCAAGGCGCGCGACCTCAACCCCGAGGACGTGCTCCTCAACTACAACGTCGCGGCGCTCTACTCGCTCTGGGAGCGGCGTCCGGAAGCCCTGGCATCGCTGCGCAAGGCCCTGGAAAAAGACCCGGCCAAGGTGCGCAGCTGGCTGGCTGCCGACCCCATGTTCGACGGCCTCAAGGGAGCGCCGGAGTTCGAGCAGTTGCTCTCCGTGAACTGAGCAGGAGTGCAATGCGATCTTGCAGATCTGCAAGGTAGCGCCGGGGTGTGATAATGTGCGCTCACTCGTAAAATCAGCATCTTGGCTTCTGGCACGAAGCCTGCTCCTTGTACTTCCCGAAGTCGTTCGAGACGCCGGGATCCTGGTCCCCCCCCCGCCATCTCGACACTCGAGCGCTTCAATCTTGCTGGCCCCCGGACTGCCCGTCCGGGGGCCGTTTTCTTTCCGGCGCCTTGAACACAATCCCGCGCGGCGATAGGACGCGGCGCATGAAGATCGCCACGCTCGCGGCTCACGCCGGCGCTCCCGAGGGCGCCAACGCGCCGGTCACCGTTCCCATCGTCCAGTCGACCACCTTCCGGTTCGAAAGCGCGGACGCCGTCCAGCGCTATGGGCGCGGCGAGGGCGGCCTCTACATGTACAGCCGCGACGAGAATCCCACCGTCCGCGCGGCCGAAGAGGCGATGGCTCGGCTGGAGGGCGGAGACTCCTGCGTGCTCTTCGGCAGCGGCATGGGCGCGATGACCGCCGCCGTGATGGCGCTCGTCTCCGGGGGCGAAGAGGTGCTGGCCGCGACCGCGCTCTACGGCGGGACCTACAAGCTGCTGCGCGACGTGCTCAGCCGATTCGGGGTGAAGACGCGCATGGCGGAGCCGGAAGCGCTGGTCGACGCCTGCGCGCGCCCGGGCTCCCGGCTGTGCCTCTTCGAATCGCCCACCAATCCGACCCTGCGCGTGCTCGACATCGCCGCGGTCGCGCGCGCGTGCAAGGCCAACGGGACCCTCTCGCTGATCGACTCGACCTTCGCTCCGCCGCTCTTGCAGCGGCCGCTCTCCATGGGGGTGGATCTGGTGATGCACTCCGCCACCAAGTTCCTCAACGGCCACAGCGACCACCTCTGCGGGGCCATCGTGGGACGGCGGGAATTGGTCGACAAGGTGCGGCTGCTCGCGCGCAAGCTCGGAGCCGTCATCGACCCGCAGGTCGCCTACGACCTGCTCCGCGGCCTGAGGACGTTCGCGGTCCGGATGGACCGCCAGTGCCAGTCGGCGCTCGCGCTGGCGCGCTGGCTGGAGGGCCAGCCAAAGGTGTTGCGCGTCTGGTATCCGGGCCTGCCCAGCCATCCCGACCATGCTCTGGCGGCGCGGCAGATGACCGGTTTCGGCGGCATGGTCACCTTCACCGTCGGCACGAAGGAGAAGGCCTTCCGCTTCTGGGATCGGCTGAAGCTGGTGCTGCGCGCCGCCAGCCTGGGCGGGACCGAGACCTTGACCTCGCTTCCCATCCTCTTCAGCCACACCGGCTACAGCGCGGAGGAGCTGCGCCGCGCCGGAGTGGACGAAGGCATGGTGCGGATGAGCGTGGGGCTCGAGGACCCGGGCGATCTCATCGCCGACCTGGCGCAGGCCCTGGCATGAGCGCGTACCTCTTCACCCGCGGAGTCGTCCAGCAGGGCCGCCTCTACGAATTCGTCCGCGGGGTGAAGGCGCTGCGCGAATACCGCCGCAGCCGCGCCTACTGCGTTCCGGAAGTGCTCTACGCGCTCTCCGGGCCGATGAACACGGTGCTGCTCCGCTTCGCCTTTCCCGACCTGGGGCGGCTGGAGCAGGAAGAGCGGGAGCTGGAGGCGGACCCCGAGCACGCGCGGATCAACAACGGGCTGCCGTGGGTGGAGGGATCGATCGGGTACGAGATCTTCCTCGACGACCGGTTCGGCAAGCCGGAGATCCCCGAAGAGGGGTAGCGGTCAGGCACGCGGGACGGGCCGGGAGCGGCCGCGCGCGCCGGCCACGGCGAGGCGGAGGTCCCGGCAGAGCTTGCGCGCGCCGGCCACCGGCCCGATGTCGAGGCTCGGCGCCCGCGGGTCGTCGCAGAGCACGGTGATGCGCCCCACCCCGCGCACGCGCTCGAGCAGCGTCTCCTCCAGGACCAGCTCCTGCACCCGCCACAGCTCGACGCTCTCGCGGCGCCTGGCGAAGAGGCCCTTCTCGATCTCCAGCCGCTCCGCCGTCAGCGTGTAGCGCAGCCCCGCGCGCGCGGCGAAGGTCACCAGCAGATACGCCGACCAGAGCAGGAGCGAGGCGGAGAGCGGTCCGGCAAGGACCGGCGCCACCAGGCGGCGATAGCCCGCCTCGACCAACGCGAGCGCCAGCCCCACGCACACTCCCGCGCCGAGGAGCCGCAGCCGCGCGTCGGGGCGGAAGGCGGCGAGCCGCGGCGCGGCGTCCACCAGATGAAGCTGCGCACCCATCGCGGCAAGTCTACCATCGGGTGGTGGGGCCGCTTCCGCGCAGCTTCTACGACCGCAACGCCGTCAAGGTTGCGCCGGCCCTGCTCGGCTGCGTGCTGGCGCGGCGAACGGGGCGGAACTGGCTCTTCGGCCGGATCGTCGAGACCGAGGCCTACGTCGGCGAGCACGACCTCGCCTGCCACGCGCGCGCCGGACGCACCGCGCGCACCGAGGTGATGTACGGCGAGCCCGGCCACGCGTACGTCTATCTCATCTACGGCATCCACCAGATGCTCAACTGCGTGTGCGGTCCCGGGGCCGACGCCAATGCGGTGCTGGTCCGCGCGGTGGAGCCCGTGCCGGGTTCCGCGCCGTGGCTGCATGGCAACGCCCGCGGCCCCGGCAACGTCTGCAAGGCCTTCGGGGTGAAGCTCTCGCACAACCGCGCCGACCTCTGCGACCCCGGAGGCGAGCTCGTCATCCTGCCGCGGGCGGGGCGCCCGCGCATCGTGCGCGGGCCGCGCGTCGGCGTGGAGTACGCGGGAAGATGGGCCGCGGAGCCGCTGCGCTTCTGCGACGCGAAGAGCGCGCATCTGTCCCGCCGTTTGCGCGGCGCCTGAGCACATCCGCAGCCCTCGAATCAAGCTTGAGAATGGCGGCCGATCGTGGTGATGCTGCGGCCCGATGAAAATCCGGCGCCTGGAGATCTCCGGCTTCAAGTCGTTCGCCGACCGCGTGGTCTTTTCCTTCGACGACGGCGTCACCGGAGTGGTGGGGCCCAACGGGTGCGGCAAGAGCAACGTGGTCGACGCCATCCGCTGGGCCATGGGCGAGCAGAGCGCAAAGCACCTGCGCGGCAGGGCCATGGAGGACGTGATCTTCGCCGGGTCGGAGTCGCGGCCCGCCACCGGCATGGCGGAGGTGTCGCTGACGTTTCAAA
This sequence comes from Myxococcales bacterium, assembly GCA_036518615.1. Lineage (GTDB taxonomy): Bacteria > Myxococcota > Myxococcia > Myxococcales > 40CM-4-68-19 > 40CM-4-68-19. Next base: position 4,398 of record DATDMU010000511.1, on the reverse strand, counting down.
ATGACGGCCGTCTCGTTCCGCCGCAGTATCAGGGCTTCGGCGAGATCACCGTGACCCGCCGCCTCTTCCGCAACGGCGACAGCGAGTACGAGATCAACAAGGCGCAGTGCCGGCTGCTCGACATCACCGAGCTGTTCCTCGGCACCGGCGTGGGCACCCGCGCCTACTCGATCATCGAGCAGGGGCGCATCGGGCTCATCGTCAGCGCCAAGCCCGAGGACCGCCGCTCCATCATCGAGGAGGCGGCCGGCGTCACCAAGTACAAGGCGCGGCGCAAGCAGGCGGAGCGCAAGCTCGAGGCCACCGAGCAGAACCTGCTCCGCCTGTCCGACGTGGTCGGGGAGATCGCCAAGCGGCTTTCGTCGCTGGAGCGGGCGGCGAAGAAGGCGGAGAGGTTCCGCGAGCTGCGCGCCGAGCTGCGCGAGCTGGAGCTGCTCTCGTCGTGCAGGCAGTACATCGGCCTTCTCGACCGTCAGGACTCGCAGGCGCGCGAGCTCGCCGAGGCGTCCGAGGCGGAGAAGGTGGCGCTGGCCCACGCGGCGCGGCTGGAGGCGGGCCTCTCCGCAGAGCGGCTGCAGCTCCTCGAGGACGAGAAGCAGGTGCAGGACCTGGCGGAGCACTCGCACCGCATCGACAAGCAGCTCCGCCTCGGCGAGCAGGAGCTGGAGTTCGCGAGGCGCGAGCGGGAGACCATCGCCGCGCGCCGGGCGCAGCACGAGGAGGAAGTGTCGCTGCTGGGCGTGCGGGTCGAGCTGCTCGGCCGCGAGGAAGAGGGGCTGCGCAAGGACCAGGAGAAGCTGGCGGAGGCCACCGCCGAGGACCAGGCCCGCCAGCAGCAGGCCGAGCAGCAGCTCGCCGCGGCGCTGGCGGAGATCCACGGCGCCCAGCACGCCGTCGAGGGAGAGCGGCACGAGGCGGTGGGCGTCCTCACCCGCCTTGCCAACCACCGCACCAACCTCGTCAACCTGGAACGCCGCCGCGCCGACCTGGCCGCGCGGCTGCAGAAGACCGCCTCGGAAAAGGAGCAGCTCGAGGCGCGCGCGCAGGAGATCGCGCGCCAGCGCGACGAGCTCGCGGCAAAGCTGCTGGAGACGCAGACCCGGCGCCGCGACCTGCACGCGCACAAGCAGACCTCCGAGGCGGACCTCGCGCAGGGCCGCGCCGACCAGCGGGACACCGAGGCGATGCTGATCAAGCTGCGCGAGGAGCTGGCCGACCGCCGCAGCCGCCTCACCTCGCTGCTCGAGCTGCAGAAGAACTTCGAAGGCTACGGGCGCGGGGTGAAGGCGATCATGCTGCGCGAGGAGGAGGAACGCCGCCGCGACGGCGTCTACGGCCTCGTCGCCGACGTGCTCCGGGTCGAGCCGCGCCACGAGCGCGCGCTGGAGGCGGTGCTCGGGGAGCGGCTGCAGCTGGTCCTGGTGGAGAGCCATGCCGCGGGCCTGAAGGCGGTGGATTACCTGCGCCGCGCCGCCCAGGGGCGCGCCTCCTTCGTGCCGCTGACCGAGATGGAGCAGCTGTCGCTGGTGCCCGAGCCGGCCCACACCCCTGCTCCGGAGGGCACGGTGCGCGCCGTCGAGGTGGTGGACTGCGCGCCGGAGCACGAGCGCCTGCGCAACTTCCTGCTCGCCGACGTGTTCCTCTGCGATTCCCTGGCCACCGCGCTGGCGCTCTGGGCGCGCAACCCCGGCGCGCGCACCTTCGTCTCCGCGGACGGCGAGGTGGTGGACAGGGAAGGAGTGGTCTCCGGCGGCGCGCTCGACGGAGTGGGCGACGGACTCTTGCACAAGCGGCGCGAGGTGCAGGAGCTGGCGGAAACGGTGCAGGAGCTGGAGGCGAGGCTCCACCTCGCCAGCGAGCGCCTGCAGCAGCTCGCCGCGCGGGTGCAGGCGGCAGACACGCAGGTGAAGCGGCTCCTGCATGAGGAGCGCGAAGAGGAGCTGGCGCAGCTGCGGCTGGAGCGCGACGTGGGCAGGCTGCAGGAAGACCTCGGCCGCATCTCCCAGCGCGACCAGGTCCTGCACCACGAGAGCGAGACGCTGGGACACGCGCTGCGCGAGGTGGAGCGGGAGGAGCAGGCCTCCCGCGACGCGGTGGCCGCGGGCGAGGGCGAGCAGAGCGAGCGCGAGGCGCGGCTGCGCGCGCTGCAGGGCGACCTGCTCAAGGCGCGCGAGCGCTCCGAGGCGGTGCAGGCGGAGGTGACTCGCGCCAAGGTGAGCGCCGCCGCGCTGGCGGAGCGGCGCGAGGGCGTGGCCCGATCGCTGGAACGGCTGCTCGAGTCGCGCGCGGAGGTGGAGGGCAGGCGCGAGAAGCTGCTCGCGGAGATGGCGCAGGGCAAGGAGCGCGATGCGGCGCTGCAAGCCAAGGCGGAAGTCGCGCAGGTCGAGCTGCAGCAGCTCCTCGCCGAGTCGGAGCGCCTGCGCGAGGAGCTGGGCCGCGCGCGCGCGCAGTACGAGCAGGCGCAGGAGCGGCTGCGCGGCGGCGACGAGGAAGTGAAGAAGGCCCGCGAGGAGGCGCGCCAGATCGGCGAGCGGCGCGGCAAGGCGGAGCTGCTCCTGCAGGGCACGCGCCTCGAGCTCGGCCACGTGGAGCAGCAGGTCCGCGAGCGACACCTCATGGAGATCGCCGACGTGGCCCAGGCCCGCGGCGAGGCGGCGCTGGCGCTGGACGCGAACGATGCCGAGGCGCGCATGGCGTCGCTGCGCGAGAAGATCGATGCGCTCGGGGAAGTGTCGCTCACCGCCATCGACGAGGCGCGCGAGGTGGGCGAGCGGCACGGGTTCCTCTCCCGCCAGAAAGCGGACCTCGAGGAGAGCATCGCCAAGCTGCGCTCGGCGATCGCGCGCATCGACCGGGCCTCCAAGGAGCGCTTCAAGGACACCTTCCAGCTGGTCAACGACCGTTTCCGCCAGGTGTTCCCGCGCCTCTTCCGCGGCGGCAACGCCGAGCTGCAGCTGGTGGAGGATCCGGCGAATCCGGCCGCGGAGCCGGGCGTGGAAATCGTCGCCCAGCCGCCGGGCAAGAAGCTCACCAGCGTCAATCTCCTCTCCGGCGGGGAGAAGGCGCTGACGGCGGTGTCGCTGATCTTCGCCATCTTCCTGATCAAGCCCACGCCCTTCTGCCTCCTCGACGAGGTGGACGCGCCCCTCGACGAGGCCAACGTGGGCCGCTACAACGAGATGGTGCGCGAGATGAGCCGGAGCTCGCAGTTCATCGTCATCACCCACAACAAGCGCACCATGGAAGTGGCCGACTCGCTCTATGGCGTGACCATGGAGGAGCCGGGCATCTCCAAGACCGTCTCCGTCAAGCTCTCCCGGCAGGGATCCACCGCGGCGGCGTGAAGGCCAGACCGAGCTTGCATTCTGCCGCCGTCTCAGGCGATCTGCGCGGTCCGTGATGCTCGCGCTCGCGACCAGCTCCCAGATCGCCATTGCCGTCGCCGTCCTCGTCGCGCTTGCGCTGATCATCGCGCTGGTCGCCCGCGCGCTGGTGTCGCGCAAGCCGGCTCCGCCTCCGGAGCTGCCGCGCAAGCGCGAGGCGGTGGAGCTGCCCCGCATCGAGGTGCCGGAGGTGGCCGCTCCCGCGGAGCGGGTCGCGCGCGAAGAGCGGGTGCGGCAGGACCTCTCCGCGGCCGAGGCGTCGCTGGCCGCGGCCCGGGAAGCGGCGGCGCGGGACCCGGCGTCGTCGGCCGCCCGCGCGGAGGTGGAGCGGTACGAGCGCGAGCTGTCCGATCTGCGGCGCAAGCTCGACTACGAGCACCGCAAGACCGTCGAGGCGCAGGAGAAGGCGCGCAGGCAGGCGGAAGCGGCGGCGCGGGAGGAGGCGGAGGCGCGGGCGCGCGCCGAGGAGGCCGCCCGCGCCGAGGAGGAGAAGCGCGCCGCCGCGGAGGCGCAGCGCCGGCGCGTCGAAGAGGAGGCAGGCAGGACGCTCGCCGACGGGCTCGCGCGCACGCGCGGCGGGTTCATGGCCCGCCTCAACGCCTTCGTCGGAGCCGGCAAGGAGCTGGACGACGCCGCGCTGGCGGAGCTGGAGGAGATCCTCTTCTCGGCGGACGTGGGCGTGCACACCGCCAGCGCCCTGCTCGAGAGCGTCCGCGAACGGCTCAAGCGGCGCGAGCTGTCGGATCTCGGCAAGGTGAAGGCGGCGCTGCGCGAGGAGATCGAGCGGATCCTCTTGCAGGCGTCGGGGGCGCACGGCGGCCTGCCCGAAGGACCCAGGCCACAGGTGGTGATGGTGGTGGGCGTGAACGGAACGGGCAAGACCACCACCATCGGCAAGCTCGCAGCCAAGCTGGGCGCCGCGGGAAAGTCCGTCCTCCTCGGCGCGGGCGACACCTTCCGCGCGGCCGCCGGCGAGCAGCTCGACGTCTGGGCCGATCGGGCGCACGCGCCCATC
>DATDMU010000510.1:0-7518 GCA_036518615.1 Myxococcales bacterium | reverse complement strand
GGCTCGCCATCGCCTCCGAGGACGCGGTGCCCGCGCTGGTCCGCGAGCTCGTCGCGCAGGGCGCGGAGATCGTCGAGGTGATCCTCAAGGGCGCGGAGCTGGAGGAGCTGTACCTGCAGCTCGTCGAGGGCGTCGCATGAGCGCGCTCGTCTCCTGGCCGATCGCGCGCGCCGCAGCCGCCGACGCCGCCCTTTCGCCGGCGACGCTCCTCATCGCCCTGGTGCTGGTGCTGCTGACCTTCGTGGGCGGCGGCGCGTTCGGTGGAGGTGGGCTCTCGGGCGCCTGGCTTTTCCTGTTGGCGCTGCGGCTCGGGGGGCGGGTGCTCTCCGCGGAGCTGGAGTCGGGCCACGCCCAGCTCGTGCTCCTGCGTCCCCTCACCCGTGCGCAGTGGGTGGGCGGCCAGCTTGCGGGCGTGGCGCTGGTGCTCTGCGCGGCCGCGGGCGCGGCGTGGGCGTGCGCGTTTTCGCTCTCGATCCTGCACGGAGATCCGTCGCCTCTGGGCCTGCGCGTGGCGCTCCTGCCGCTGACGCTCCTGCCCCACCTCGGGTGGCTTGCGACGCTGGTCGCGCTCTCCGGCGTCTTCGCCGGCTGGACCGGAGCGGTGATCCTGGTCGCTGCGCGCTTCGGCTGGTTCCTCCTGCGCGGCGTCCTTCCCGCCGTCCTGCCGCGCTGGGACCTCGCCCCCTGGCTCGCCGCGATGGACCCGTTCGTGGGGCCGCAGGACGCGTTCGTCGCCGGCGCGGTGCGCTGGGACGCGGTGGCCTGGGACATTCTCTGGGCGCTGCTCGCCTGGCTGGCTGCCGTGGTGCTCTTCAACCGCCGCGAGCTGGCCCGGAGGCGCCCGTGAACCAGCGCGAGGTGCCGAAGCTCCTCTACGCCCTGTGCGCCGTCGCGGCCGCCGCGTGGCTGTTCGCCCGGTTCCTCGGGTGACAGGCTTGACGCGGAGGCCCGAAGCCATGTAAAGAACCCCGCTTTTTCAAGGAGCTGTCTCCATGGCCGTCAAGCTGCGCCTCGCCCGCCGGGGCGCCAAGAAGTCGCCGTTCTATCACGTCGTTGCCACCGACTCGCGCAATCCGCGGGACGGGAAGTTCAACGAGGAGATCGGCACCTACGATCCCAACTTCAGCCCGGCGCGGGTCACGCTCAAGCAGGACCGGCTGGAGCACTGGCTGAAGATGGGCGCCACGCCCAGCGCCACCGTCGCGCAGCTGATCAAGCACGCGCGCAAGGCGGCGGCGCAGCCGGCGAAGCGGTAGGGCGGTGGACGCGGCGCTCCTCGCGGTGGGGCGCGTCGCGAGGGCCCACGGAGTCCGCGGGCGCCTCCTGGTGGCGCCCTACAACGCGGATTCGCAGGGGCTCGAGCGGGTGCGGCGCATCTGGCTCGCGGAGCGCGCGTTCGAGGTGGAGCGGGCCGAGCGCGTGAACCTCGGCTACCTGGTGGCGCTGCGCGGCGTCACCGACCGCGACCAGGCCGACGCGCTGCGCGGGCAGGAGGTGAAGGTGGACCGCGCCGAGTTGCCGCCGCTGGACGACGGCGAGATGTACGCGATCGACCTGATCGGTTTCGAAGTGGTGGACGCCGCGGGCACCCTGCGCGGCGCGGTGGAGGAGCTGGAGGAAGCGGGCGCGCAGGATCTGCTGCGGCTCTCGGGCGGCGCGCTGGTGCCGCTCGGGCTGGTGAAGGAAGTGCAGGCCGAGGCGCGCCGCATCGTGGTGGACGCGCCCGACGGATTGTTCGAACTGGAGGAGTGACGTGGCGCCGGCTGTCGAGATCCTCACCCTGTTTCCGCGCATGGTCGCAGCGCCGCTGGAGGAGAGCATCCTCGGCAAGGCGCGGGCGAAGGGCCTGTTGCGCGTCCAGGTGACCGACATCCGCGACTTCGCCGAGGGAAAGCACCGGGTCACCGACGACGTGCCCTACGGCGGCGGCGCGGGCATGGTGATGAAGCCGGAACCGCTGGTCGCGGCCATCGAGGCGGCGAGGCAGCGCGAGCCGCAGGCCCGGGTGGTGCTGATGTCGCCGCAGGGGCGGCGCTTCGACCAGGAGAAGGCCGTCGAGCTGTCGCGCCTGCCCGCGCTGGTGCTGGTGTGCGGCCGCTACGAAGGCGTGGACGAGCGGGTGCTGCGCTGGGTGGACGAGGAGCTTTCCCTGGGAGATTTCGTGCTCAGCGGCGGCGAGGTTGCCGCCCTCGCGGTGGTGGACGCGGTGGCGCGGCTGCTCCCCGGCGTTCTCGGAAACGAGCTCTCCGTTCTGAGCGAGAGCTTCGCGGGCGAGGGCCTGCTCGAGGGGCCGCAATACACGCGCCCGCCGGAGTTCCGCGGGCTGCGGGTGCCCGAGGTGCTCCTTTCGGGAGACCACGCGAGGATCGCCGGCTGGCGGCGGGAGCAGGCGATGGCGCGGACGCGAGAGCGGCGGCCCGACCTGCTCGGGCAGCAAAAGGCTTGACGGGGATTGCTTTTCAGGCGACGGGTAATCGCAGAGACGAGGGTACGAAGATGCGTTCGAAGGCGATCGAGTTGGTGGAGCAGCGGAACGTGAAGCCGGAAACGCGGGCGCGCGTGCCGGGGTTCCGCGTCGGCGACACCGTCAAGGTGCACACGAAGATCAGCGAGGGCGACAAGGAGCGCATCCAGATCTTCGAGGGCGTGGTCATCCGCAAGAAGCGCGCCCAGGTCAACACCACCTTCACCGTGCGCAAGGTGAGCTACGGGGTGGGGGTGGAGCGCATCTTTCCGCTCTATTCGCCGCGCATCGACCGCATCGACATCGTCAGCAGCGGCAAGGTGAAGCGCGCGCGGCTCTTCTACCTCCGCGAGCTGCAGGGCAAGGCGGCCCGCCTCAAGCACGCGGAAGAGGGCGGCACCGCGCAGTAGGCCGTTTCCAGCGGAGAGGCGAGGACGGTGCAGCTCACCGAGCTGCTGTTCCAGAAGGTCAAGGACCTCAGCGGTCAGGGCCAGCTCTCCTTCAAGCCCGGGTACGTGGCTGTCGTGTCCGGGGCGCCGTCGCTGCGCGCCGCCATCCTGGCGCCGGTCTGCCCGGCGCCGGACGACCTGGAGCGGCTCGCCGACGGCGACGGCCCCACCCGCGTCGGCGTTGGTCTGCTCAGCGGCGACGGCAGCACCTACCGGCTCCTGCGCGAGCTGGGCGGTCAGCGCCAGCTGCTGCGCTACGACGGCGCGGGCAGGAAGTTCGACCCGGTCACCGACGACCCCGTGGAGATCGACTCGTTCCTGCGCGTCCAGTGCGGGATGCCGCCGGCCGACGCCTATACCCGCTTCTTCGTCCTGGAGAGGAACGAGCTGCCCTCGATGCGGCGCGGCGCCGGCGGCGAGGCGGCCGTGGACCAGCCCCGGGTCAAGGCCCTGCAGGCGGAGCTGGAGGCCACGCGCAAGTTCGAGGCCATGCAGGACCAGCTCTTCAAGGTGGCGCAGCGCCTCGAGGAGCTGAAGGCGCTCTCGCAGCGGCTGCGGGAGGCGGAGGAGGGCGTCGCCGCCGTGGAAGCGCAGCTGGGGCGCACGCCCTGGAGCCCGGAGCAGATCAAGGACCTGACCGCGAGGGCCGGCCGCTCGAAGGAAGATCTGAAGAAGCGCGACGACGCGCTCGCGGAGATCGCGCGCAAGCGCCAGAAGCTGGAGGAGGCGGAAGCCTTGCCGCCCAGGCCGTTCCTCGGCAACCCCTGGTTCTACGGCGGCGTCCTCGGGGGGGCGGGGCTGGACGCGCTCGCCGTCCTGCTCAAGAGGCCGTCCATCGCGCTCTTCGGGCTGCTCCCGTTCCTCGCCGCCGCCATCGCGGTGCTGCGCTGGATCGAGGGCGACGAGGCCGGCAAGGAGGCCGCCGCGCACGCGCAGGAGCTGAAGGAGCGCGAGGCCTCGCTGAAGAAGAGCCACGAGGCGGAGCAGGCGCCGCTCAAGGCCGCGCTCAAGGCCGCGCGGGTGGACGCCCCGGACGACCTGCTCGCCGTGTTCCGGGAGCACGAGGCGGTGCTGAAGCGCCGCGAGGCCGCGCTCGCGCGGCTGCAGGAGCTGAAGGCAGATCCCGCGCTGTCGCGCGCGGCGGCGGAAATTCCGCTCCTCGACGCGGAGAAGGCAAAGCTGGAGGAGCAGGTGCAGGCCACCGGCTTCTCCCGCCCGGTGGCGGAGATCGAGGCCGACCTGAACCGCGCCCTCGGCATCTCCCCGGCGAGGTCGCAGGGAGAGATTCCCGAGGCGGAAGTGCCGAAGGATCTCCTCTCGCGCGCCGCCGGGCTCCTCGACGTCGCGCCCGGCGATCTCCTGGCGCAACTGGCGGCGCGCTTCAACGCGTACCTTTCGGCCCTGACCGACAGGCGGGTGGCGTCGGGCAAGCTCGACGAGAAGGGCGTGCTCGTGCTCAGCGCTGCCGACGGGCGCAGCGGGTCGTACATGACCCTGCCGCCGCCGCTGCGCGATCTGGTCTACGTGGCGCTGCGGCTTTCGCTGCTGGAGCGCGTGGCCGCGCACAAGCGGCTGCCGGTCGTGGTGGACGATGCCTTTTCCCCGCTCGAGGCGCCCAAGCGGGCGCTGATCGGGAAGATGCTCAAGGGCATCTCCACCCAGACGCAGGTCATCCACCGCGTCGCCGAGGCGCCCGCCGCGGGCACCGCCGACCTGGTCCTCTCCGCATGACCCGGCAGAAGCTCGGCGCGCTCGGCGAGGACGCGGCCGCCGCGCTGCTGCAATCGCTCGGCTATCGCGTCGTCGCCCGCAACCACCGCTGCAGGCTCGGCGAGGTGGATCTCGTCGTCGAGAAGGGCGATCTGCTGGTCTTCGTGGAAGTGCGCACCCGCGCCACCGCCGCGTTCGGCGGACCCGAGGAGACGGTGAACCTGCGCAAGCAGCGGCGGGTGATCGCGGCGGCGCGCGACTACCTGGCCCGGCGCCGCGGGCCCGCCCGGGCGCTGCGCTTCGACGTGGTGGCGGTGGTGGACGGGCCCTCCGGCCCCTCGCTGGCGCACTTCGAGAACGCGTTCGAGGCGGGGTATTGATGCTCTACGTGGTGGCGACGCCCATCGGCAACCTCGGCGACATCACCGCGAGGGCGCGCGAGGTGCTGGCGGCTTGCGACGCGGTGGTGGCCGAGGACACCCGGCACTCCGGAAATCTCATGAAGCACCTGGGGCTGAAAAAGCCCTTGCTCTCGCTGCCCGCCTTCGACGAGGCGGCGCGCGTCGAGCCGCTCCTGCAGCGGCTTCAGGCCGGCCAGTCGCTGGCGCTGATCACCGACGCGGGGACGCCGGCGGTGAGCGATCCCGGGGGGATCCTGGTGCGCCGCGCGGTGGAGCAGGGCATCGCCGTCGTGCCGGTGCCGGGAGCGAGCGCCGCGGTCGCGGCGGTGAGCGTGAGCGGGTTTTCCGAAGCGCGCTTCCACTTCGCCGGCTTCCTGCCGCGCAAGGCCCTGGACCGGGCGCGGATGCTGGAGGAGCTGCGGCCGCTGCGGGCGCAGCTCGTCTTCTACGAATCGCCGCAGCGCCTCGCGCAGACGCTCGCCGGGCTGCGCGCAGCGCTGGGCGACCGCCCCGCGCTGGTGGCGCGCGAGCTGACCAAGCTGCACGAGGAGCTGGCGCGCGGCACGCTCTCCGCTTTGGAGCAGCGCTTCGCTTGCGAGGTCCGCGGCGAAGTGGTCATCGTCGTCTCCGGCGCGCGAGAAGAACTTCCCCAGGACCCCGCCGATCTCGAGTCCGAAGTCCGCGCCCGCCTCGCCCGCGGCGAACACCCGCGCGACATCGCCGCCGCGCTGTCGCCGAGGCATCCGAAGCGCGCCACCTACCAGCTCGCGCTCAAGCTCAAGGGCTGAGAGACGGCTCAGTCCTCGCCGCGGAGGTTGAACTCCTTCATCTTCATCTGCAGGCTCTTGCGGGAGATCTTGAGCAGCTTCGCGGTGCGGGTGACGTTGCCGCCGGTCACCTCCAGGCCGCGCACGATCAGGTCGCGCTCGATGGCCTGCACCTGGCCCTTCACGATCTCCTTCAGCGGACCCGGCGCGGTGGGAACGCCCGGCCCCGCCGCCGCGGCGCCTTCGTCGGCGGCCGCGTCCCCCCGGAGCGACGGAGGCAGATCCGAGGCGCGGATCACCGGCTGCTCGGCGAAGAGGATGGTCCGCTCGAGCACGTTCTCCAGCTCGCGGATGTTGCCCGGCCAGGAGTAGCCGGAGAGCGCGAGCAGCGCGTCGTCCTCGATGCGCTCCACGTTCTTCTTCAGCCGCGCGTTGTACTTCTGACGGAAGTGCTCCACCAGGAGCGGGATGTCGTCGCGGCGCTCGCGCAGCGGCGGCAGCTGCAGGGGCACCACGTTGAGCCGGTAGTAGAGGTCCTCGCGGAAGCGGCCGGCGGCGATCTCCCGGGTGAGGTCGCGCGAGGTGGCCGCGATCAGCCGGACCTCGACGCGGGTGCTCTTCACCCCGCCCACCCTCTCGAACTCGCTCTCCTGGATCGCGCGCAGCAGCTTCACCTGCATCTCGATGGGGATCTCGCCGATCTCGTCGAGAAAGAGCGTTCCGCCGTCCGCCAGCTCGAAGCGCCCGGGCTTGCTCTGCACGGCGCCGGTGAAGGCCCCCTTCTCGAAGCCGAACAGCTCCGCCTCCACCAGCTCGCGGGGGATGGCGGCGCAGTTGATCTTGATGAAGGGCGCCTCGCGCCGCGACGACTTCTCGTGCAGCGCGGTGGCCACCAGCTCCTTGCCGGTGCCGCTCTCCCCCTGGATCAGGACGGTGGAGGGAGCGTCCGCCACCTTGGCGATGATCTGCTGCAGCTCGATCATCCGCTGGCCCTTGCCGATGATCTCGGTGAAGCGGCGCCGCCCCGGCTCGTCGGGGATGACGTTGCGCGCGTTCAGGTCGGACTGGCGCGCCGCCTTGGCGATGATGGCCTTGAGATCGGCGTGCTCGAACGGCTTGGTGACGAAATCGAAGGCGCCCGCCTTCATCGCGGTGACCGCGCTGTCCACCTTGCCGTGCGCCGTGACCACGATGACGGGTACGTCGGGGTGGGCCTTCACCACCTTGCGCAGCAGCGTGAGGCCGTCCATCTTCGGCATCACCAGATCGGTCACCACCACGTCCGCGCCGTCGCGCTCCAGCGCCGCCAGCGCCTCTTCGCCGTCGGCGGCCACCTGGACCTCGTAGCCCTCCCGCTGCAAGGTGGCCGAAAGCACCTTGCGGAGACTCAGCTCATCGTCGACCACGAGGACCCTGTCCGCCATGAGTGCCGGCGGGGCTATCACGCTCCATCGGACACTTGCAACACGGCCGACCCTCGTGCAGACGATGAGGCGCTAGACTTCAGGGACTGGAGGATCGGTGGACAGACTCGCCCCATTCCTGGCCTGTGCCGCGCTGCTCGCAGGCTGTCACGGCGCGCCTTCGTGCAAGACCGTGCGCGACTGCGCCAACACCCAGCGCTGCGTGAACGGGAGCTGCGCGGAGATCTCCACGCCGGGCGCGATCGGCGAATCGTGCAGGACGAGCACCGACTGCCAGGCGGGCCTGTCCTGCAACTCCAACGA
>DATDMU010000509.1:0-11702 GCA_036518615.1 Myxococcales bacterium | reverse complement strand
CGGGATGGCGGTGGCGGGGGTGTACAGCTTCGAGATCGCCGAGACCAAGGTGCAGGAGACCATGGCGCTCGCGGAGAAGGCGGCCTTTCCCCTCTTGTGCACCATGGAGCCGGAAGACGCGCCGACATGATCGCGCGGCTGCGCTGGTTCTACTTCCTCTACTACGCAGGCGTCGGCACCTTCCTCAGCTACTTCGCTCCCTACCTGCGCGGGCTGGGATTTTCCGGCGAGCAGATCGGCTGGGTGACGTTCGCGCAGCAGAGCGTGGGAGCTCCCTCCGCGCTGGTCTGGGGCTCCGTCGCCGATCGGCTCGGCGCGCGGCCGCGCGCGCTGGCGCTGTGCACCGCCGGGATGTTCCTCGCCCTCTCCGGGTTGCCGTTCGCGCGGACGCCGGGGCAGGTGGGCCTGTTGCTCGTCCTCTCGGCGCTCTTCTCCGGCGCGGTGGTGCCGCTGGTCGACTCCACCACCGTGGAGGCGGTGAAGCGCGAGCGCGGGCACAGCTACGCCCGCACCCGGCTCTGGGGATCGATCGGGTTCGTGGTGACCGCGCAGGGCCTGGGCCTCCTTCTCGCGGCGCGCGGCGATCGCCCCGCGGACTCCGCCATGCCCTTCGCGTATCTCGCCTGCATCGCGGCCTTCACCGCGGTGGCGCAGGGCTTTCCGAGGCTGTCGCGGGCGGAGGAGGGCGCCGCGCAGGTGGCGCGGCCGCACTGGCGCGATGCCGCCGCGCTCCTGCGCAACGGGCGCCTGCTCCTGCTGCTCGCCATCTGCGCGATCCACTGGGCCGCGTGCGCGCCCTACCACCTGATGTTCGGCGTCCTGGTGCGCGACCAGGGGCTCTCCTCCGGCGTCACCGGCGCGGGGCTCTCGGTGGGCGTTCTCGCGGAGGTGGTGGCGCTGCTGTGCTTTCCCGCGCTCCTGCGCCGCTTCCCGGTGCGCGCGCTCTTCGCCATGGCCTTCGCGGGGAGCGCGCTGCGCTGGGCGCTGGTGGCCACCGCCCACCACGCGGTCGCGCTGATCGCGCTGCAGATGCTGCACGCGCTCTCCTTCGGCGTGTGGTGGGGATGCGCGGTCGAGGCCATGCAGCACGTCGTGCCGGTGAGCCTGCGCGCGAGCGGGCAGGCGATCTTCTCCGCCGTCGTCTTCGCAGGCGGCAACGCCATCGGATACGCGCTGTCCGGCAAGGGCTACGACCGCTTCGGCAGCGCCTCTCCGCTGTACACCTGGGCAGCGCTCGTGGAGCTGCTGCCGCTGGTCCTCCTGCTCGCTCCCCTTTCGCGAGAGAAGTCGAGTGCATAGCTTGCTGCGCGAAGGGGGGAGGTGCGCCCTTCGGCGCGCGGAACAGGAGCAGGGCATGGCGCAACGATCCTTCGGCAGCGCGAAGCGGAACCGGCAGTACGAGAAGATCAAGAGGTCGGCGAAGGCGCGCGGGCGCAGCACCGGCACCGCCAAGCGCATCGCCGCGGCCACGACCAACAAGACCCGGCGCCGCAAGGGCGAGACCCGGGGTGGCGGGCGCGCGCGTCAGCGCACCGGCAGCCGCTCGCGGAGCCGCGCGCAGAAGAGGGCCGCGGGCCGCAAGGGCGGCCGGGCCAGCGCGCGCAAGCGGTCGCGCAAGTAGCGCCTTCGCAGCCAGCGCCTTGTGGTAGCAATGCGGCGTGGCCGGTCATTCGGGAACGCCGCTGCCGCGGAAGCTGGGCATCAAGGACGATTCTCGCGTGCGCCTGGTCGGCGAACCGGACGGTTTCGCGCGCGCCCTGGGCGTCGTTCCGCGGCGCCGCGGCGATGCCGACGTGATCGTCCTGTTCGCGCGTGACGCCCGCGAGCTCTCGGTCTGCGCCATCGACGACACCTGGTCGAGCCTGCGCTTCGTCGTGCGCGTTGCGGATCGTTCCTGAATGTTCGCTGCGCTCCTCCTCGCTCCGCTGCTGGTGTTCCGCGGCAACGTGGCGCTGCTCGACGACGTGTACCGCAGCTTCCTCGACCTGCCCGCCGGCACGCGCGCCAGCGAAGAGACGGCGCGGGACGTCGCCGTCCGCACCTCGCGCTTCCTGCACCGCGCCGGATACGGGCTCGCCACCGTGCGGGCGCACCTGCAGGGCGAGCAGATCGTCCTCGACATCGACGAAGGGCGACTGGACAAGATCATCTTCCTGGGCGGCGGCGCGTTCGAGACGCTCCGGCTGCGCCTGGAGCTGCACATCCAGCAGGACGTCTTCAACCGCTACGAGCTGGAGCGGCAGCTTCGCGTCCTGGCGAGGCGCATGGGCCTCTCCGAATTCGCCTACGAGATCGTCCCGGTGCCCGGTCCCGCGGCTCCCGGCGGGCCGGCGGACGACGTCAATCCCATCGAGAAGTATTCCTTCGGGATGGTGCGGCCGGGGCGGCCGTACGAGCTGCACATCCTGGTGCAGCCCGGCGTCTTCCGGCCCGGCATCTCGCCCGAGCTGGAGATCGATTCGGCGGAAGGCGGCGGCCTCGGCGCCACCTACCATTCCGGCCGGCTCCTCTTCGAGGACGACCGCTGGCAGCTGGGCGGCAGGGTGGCGGGCGCGCTGCGGCAGCGCCTCGACGGCACCGGGTCCGACTTCGCCTTCACCCGCGCGCTGGGAGAGGCGCAGTACGACGCCCCGTCGATCGCCGGCGTGGTCCGGCCGTCCCTGCGCGCCCGGGCCGACCTGAGCGATCGGCAGCGTCCCGACCTGGGCCTGGAGAGCTTCAAGTTCACCACCCTCGACGCGGCCGCGCAGATCCTCTTCGTGCCGGTGCCGCACCTGCGCGCCTCGATCGCGGCGGGCGTGGAGCGGCGGCTGCTCTATTCGCTGGAGCCCGGTCCCGGCGCGCTCTTCGGGCCGTCGTTCCGATTCGCGCAGACGCGCCAGTACGGCGAGGCCAGCGTCACGCTGGACTTTTCCCCGGCGACCCTGCGCCGCGACCGGCACCCGCTGCTCTCGCTGGCTGCGCGCGCCTACGCAGCCCCGCGGGCGGGCGAGTCGCGCACCCTGCATCTGGCGGGCTCGTTCCAGAAGATGTTCTCCATGGGGTGGAACGAGCTGTGGGTGGAGCTGCGCGGCATGTCGCGCACCGGCTCGGTGCTCTTTCCCGAGGAGGGCTCCATCGGCGGCGAGGTGCTGCGCGGCCCCTTCGGCTCGCTCTACGCGCGCAGGTACGCGGGGCTGGAAGTGGAGTACCGCTATTCGCTGGTCAGGGACGTCTTCAAGGTCGGCCTCTTCCACAACCTCGCCGCCTTCGGCGCCATCGATCGCGCGACCGACCTGGACGGCAAGCTGGGGCTGGCCAACGCCGTGGGCCTCGGCGCGCACGCGCTGATCATCGACGAGTTCCAGCTCGACGCGTATTTCGGGGTGGGCTGGTCCACCGAGGCGAAGTTCGACACGGGAGCGGCGCTCGCGATCCGGCAGGCGTTCTGAGTCCGACGTCGACTCGGATTCGTTTCACGTCACGCGAGCGCACCATACGACGCCGGGCGCCCAATGGCATCGCCTTGGAAAAGGCGCGCGAGGCACGTGCGGATGTTGACCGTTGTTCAGACGCTCTTCCCCCGGAGAAACGACGTTCCCTCGTTCCATGCCCTCGGTACACGGGCGCTCCAGTATTGGCCGCTTGCGAGAAAAACCGATCAAGTCTACAAATAGATCGTTGATCAGTTAGATCGATCTTGTGACACGAAGATCGTTGTGTTATCTTAGGGGACATGGAGAAGAAGCCCACTCAATTTGACGCTCTCATGCGTCGCCTCGAACGAGTCTTGAACACAATTCAGGAACTCAAATACGAGACACGCGAGCTTGAATGGGAGCGCGACGCACTGAAGAAGATGCTGCGCGGATACGCCTCGGGATCGCCGCCCCAAGAACAAGTCGATATCGACCACTTGTTTCCTTCATCCCGGAAGCGGTCGGTGGGCCTCTCAGACGCGATCAAGGAAGCGGTCGAGGCAGTGCGAGATTCGCAACGAACGGTGGACCCAGAGTGGTTGGCCGCGAAGCTCAAGATCGGCAGAGATGCAGCTGCAATTCGCCTCGTGCGGGCCCATCAGGCGGGTCTGTTATCGCGGCCCGCCCGGGGGAAGTACTTCTTCCCGAGGTCCGGGGCCGGTGAGGCGGCTGCGCCACCGGACGTGAACGTCGACCCGGAAGAGCAGACGCCAGAAGCGGCCGATTTTGCTGAAGAAGTCTGATGACAACAGGCTCTTCTATTTCGATCTTGATCGCTCTGTCGGTTCGTGCTAGAAAAAGGAGGACGGTCAGAAAGCGACCGTCCTCTGTGCTGGAGTGGCGGAACTGGTAAACGCAGCCGACTGTTAATCGGCCTCCTGGCAGGGATTGCGGGTTCGAGCCCCGCCTCCAGCGCAGTTGCAGAGTCTAGTTCGTTCTCGCGTCGCGCTCAAGAGAGATCGAGCGGCGTCACTGAACCGGAGGATCTGACGTGCGAACATTCGGCCTAGCGTTGCGCGCTCTCCGGCGTGATGGCGGTGAGCCTGTGGAACAGGCGTTCAGCCGAGTTCTTCAGGGATGGCACGACTACAAGCTCGGCACCCGATATGCGGACGAGCGCGATTTCCAGTGGCACTCAAGGAGCGAGGTTCGTCCTTTTGGGCGTCTCGTCGAATTCGCGCTCGACCAGCGTGGCGATTACGAGGGACGCTGGCGAACTACTTGCCGACTCTTCGAGACCGACGGACAGGCTCCCTGCATTGTGGCCGAGATGTCGTGGGAGGAGATCGAGGAGCGGTTCGCGCCGGCACCGTTCCAAGTCCAGCCGCCTCGCTTTCTTCAGGACCTCGGCGCAGCGATAAGGCTTCAGTCGAACGACGGAATGGATCTGCCGACCTCCGTGCTGGAGGTCACAGACAGCGAAGCGGCCGAACTGTTGGCCGAAGAGATCCTCTCCCCGGACAGAACCATTCCGCTGATCGTGGTCACCGAGCCAGTGTACACTTCGCCGAAGATCCCGGACTTAGGTCAGAAGCTGGCCAAGCACATCTTCGGGCTCGGCAGAGTTGTTCGCGTTGGACGATCGATGACCTGGGTCCTTTCGCAGCGGCTCGGGAAGGAATTGTCCGTCTTCGACGGTGGAGTGCGGACGTATTGGCCCGGCCTGACAGTTACGACCGCTCCACGCGACATGCCGCTCATCACGCGCAAAAAGATAGCTGAGTTCGGCAACGAGGCAGAACGCGCGATCCTCCGAACGATCGGACAGAAGCTCATCCTCGTCGCAACAGCCCGTTACCGTGAGCCTCGCGAGATTCGCGAGTTTCAACTCGCTCTCGACCGCGAGGAGCGCGAGGCTGTCGCGACTTCGCAAGCGGCGCTGCGGGCGGAACTGAACACAACGTTGAGCAAGCTTAGCGAGGCGAAGGAACTAGAGCAGATCGCGCTCAGCGAGAACCAGCGCCTCGAAACGGAAAATGAGGATCTCGAAGCGGAGGTCAAAGCGCTCAGGGCTGAAGCGCGTAACTGGAAGGATCGTCACGATGCCGTTCTCCACCAACTGAAAGAACGCGGTGGCAAGCCAGCACCTCAGCCTCCGAGCGATGAACATGAAGCCGTCCAGTCCGCCAAGGAGCAGTTCTCGGCGACGCTGGTCTTCCCCGACGATCTTGAGATGGAAACCGACTTGGGGCCATTCGTTTACGAGGCCCTAGCCGCAATGAACGACGCCGTCCTCCTAGAGAGGAAGGGCACGATGGGAGATCGTCGAAAGGCCTTCGCAGAGATCTTTGGCAAGCGCATGAACCACCCGGCGAAGTACGAACCGGGCTTGACGGGTCTCCGGTATCACGGAGAGGAGATCCGCGAGCGAGTGCACATCAAGAGCGGCAAGCCGGAGGATACCGAGAGCATTTACTGGCAGCCGCAAGGTGCTAGTGCAGATCGAAAGTACGTCATCGTGCGCATCGGCCGACACCTGTAAGTGGCCGAGTGACCATCGTCCGAAGCGACGGAAGTGGCCTTGAACAGCATTTGTGAAGCAGGGCGACGAGTATTGAGGCACGAAGCCAAAAATTGAGGGAAGCCTCCACCTTCTCCGGAACCCTCCGAAAGGAAACTACCTGCTTAATGTTCGGCGGGTCGCATTCCCCGTCGAGCGCGAGATGCTGCGAGGTGAGCCGGGACAAGGCGCGGAGAACCTCCCCGAGGGCCCGAGGCGAAGACGCAACAGGTCTCGCATCGGACCATGTCCGCACGTCTGGACTACGTCGCATCGCAGATCCGAGATCGCGCACTAGTCCGGCGACCGCCGTCGTCTCCGCTTGGGGAGCGCGGCACCGCTTAATGCGCCGCGATGCGCAGGTCGAGCGCGGCCGCCACTTCGCGCGCCTTGGCCTGGATCAGCTTCGTGTTCCGCGGGCCCATGCGCAGCAGGTGCTTCTCCACCGGGCCCAGCGACTCCAGCTTGTCGTCGGCGAAGCGGAAGACGGCCCCCTTCGGCTCGAGCTTCGGCGGCTGGTTCACGACCGGCGCATCCACCACCCGCTGCAGCGCCTTGGCCAGCACGTCGTCGAACTTGCGGTCGGGATAGCCGAGCTTGTGGTAGGCGGAGACGAGCAGCGGGTGCACCTCGCGCAGCACCTGGGCGAAACCCTTCGCGTCGACCGAGGCGATCACGTCCGCCACGCCGTCGTAGCGCGCGTAGTCCAGCCTGGGCGCGCTCCCCTGCGGGCCCACCTTGATGAAGTCGAGCTGCTTGCGGGGGCTCACGTCCTCCGCGACGTTGTCCACGACCACCACCCAGCGGTCGAGCAGGTCGGAGGCGCCCAGCCACTGCGCCCACTCCGGCCGCGAGGAGAGCGCCGCCAGTTGCTTGCGGCCGTCGGCATCGGTCTTCTCCGCCGGGGGCAGCGGCGCGTCCGGCGGCTGCTGGGCGGCGGCCTGCGGCGGCGGAGCAGGCGCCGCCGCTTCCGGCTTCGGACGGTGCAGGTAGAACGCGGAGCCCACCACCAGCGCCAGCGCCACCGCGGCCACGATCATCCAGAGCGAGCGATTCCTGTCCATGACCGGCGAACATTCGCACATCCGCCGGCATTTCAGTTGAAAGCTCAACGCGGCGGCGGATTTGCTCCCGACTGCAGCCGGGCGAGGCGGGCCCGCGCTTCCTTCAGCTCCGGCAGGTCGGCATCGGCCCCGGCCCAGGCGGAGAGGAAGCGGCGGGTGGTCTGCAGTGCGAGGGCCACCCTTCCGGTGCGCTCGTAGAGCGCGGCGAGCTGGCCGTCGGCCCGCGCGCGGAACATCCCCCCGTAGCCCGGCCCGGGGGCGCCCACGCCGGGAAAGGTCGCCTGCGCCCGCTTCAGCGCGTCGATGGCCTTGTCGTCCTGGCTCGCGTGCATCCAGCAGTCGGCGAGGACGTAGGTGAGGACGTCGCGATACGGCGACTTGTCCTCGATCTTCTCGAGCTGCCCGGCGGCTGCGGCCCAGTCGCCGGCGATGCGCCTGCGGAACACCTCCACCGACTCGGCCGCGAGCGGATCGCCCGCGCTCTGCAGCGTTCGCGCGTACGCGTCGACGTCGCCGAGCAGCGGATAGACGAAGGCGAACATCGTCTCCGGCACGCCGCGCGCCACCGCGTCCCGGGCGATGCGCCGCGCCCCGTCGGCGTCGCGCAGGTAGAGGAAGCGCACCAAGGCATCGGCGGCGAGCGCGACCGCTTCCGCCTCGCCGTCCTGCGCCTCGCGCGCGTCCGCGGCGGCGTGCTCGAAGGCGGCCGCAGCGGCGCGGGCGCGACCGCCCTGCACCAGCACGCCGCCCAGCGTCATGTGTCCGAGCAGCCGGTCGCGCACCGGCCGCTCGCGGTCGAGCAGCGGCGCAAGCGCCGCGGCGGCTCCGTCCACGTCCTGCTCCCACGCCTGCAGCGCCGCCAGATCCGCGCGCGGAACGGGGCTCGCCGGAAAGAGCTGCGCGGCGCGCGCGAAGGTCTCCCGCGCTTCCGCGATCGATCCGAGCGACGCCTGCGCCCTCCCCAGCGTCCCCCACGCCGCGGCGTCGCCGACGGCGCGCACGTACTCGCGCGCCGCGAGCAGCATGGAGCTGCCGTCGCCGGTGAGCTGGTAGGCCCAGACCAGGTGCTGGTGCGCGCGCTCCATCGAGGGATCCAGCCTGAGCGCGGCGAGGAAGTCGGGAATGGCGTACTTCATGTATCCGGCGTGGAAGATGACGTCGCCGAGCATGAACTCGCATTCCTTCTCCGACGGCCAGCGCTTCGCGCACTCCTTGTACGCCTCGTAGGCCTCCTTCCCGCGGGCGAAGACGCTGCCGCGGACGCCGCGCGCGAGGAGCCGCTCCTTCTCCGGCAGCTTGCCCGCGAGCGCGCGGTCGATGGCCTCGCGCGCGCGCGGCCCGTCGTGCTCCCACATGTACGCGTAGGCGAGCCCGTACCAGGCGAGCGCGAAGCGCTGGTCGATGTCCAGGGCCGCCCGGAACTGGTCCACCGCGCGGGCGAACTGCAGGTGGTCCACGGCTTCCTGGCCGCGGAAGTAGTGCTGGTACGCCTCGAGATTCGAGGTGGTGAGATCCTCGACGGGCGCCCTGGGTTCGGGCGCCTTGTCCTTGAGCGCGAGGCGCGCCGCTGCCGACAGCTTGTCGATGAGCGGCGGGACCGACTCCTTGCCGCCGCCCTTCTCCTGAAACGCGGCCACGTACTCGTCGGTGCGGGGATCGAGGATCTTGAGGTCGATCACGTAGAGCTGGTCGAACTTGCGGATGGAGGCGAGGAGCAGGGCCTGCGCCGCCGCCTTCCGCGCCAGCTCGCGCCCGAGGCTCTCGTCGATGCGGGCGGCGTCGCCGTGGCCGATCTGGCGCAGGACGTCGAGCATGCGCGAGCGGGTGAGCACCGAGAGGCGCTGCGACTGCTCCAGCGAGGTGATGAGCATGCCGGAGAGGCCGTCCAGGCCCTCCTCTCCGGTCTGGTTGTCGAAGTCCGCCACCGCCACGACCAGGGGCGCGGGCCGATGCAGCAGCGTCCAGCAGAGAAGCGCGAGCGGCATCGCGGCGAGCGAGAGCGCCACGTAGAGCGCGCGCGCGTTCCGGCGCACCCTGCGGGCGAGCCGCCGCCATCCGGTGACCGGGCGGGCGCGGACCGGATCGCCGTCGATCAGCCGCTGCAACTCCTCCGCCAGCGCATCCGCGCCCGGATAGCGCCGGGCAGGATCCTTCTCCAGGCACTTGAGCGCCACGCTCTCCACGTCCTGCGGCACGCCGGGCACGAGGCTGCGCGGAGGCGAAGGGTCCTGGTGGAGCATGCGATAGAGGGTCTGGAGCTGGGTCGGGCCGTCGAAAGGCGGGCGCAGCGTGAGCGCCTCGTAGAGGGTGGCGCCGAGGCCGTACACGTCGGTGCGCGCGTCGAGCCGGTGCAATTCGCCGTTGGCCTGCTCCGGCGCCATGTACTGCGGGGTGCCGAGGAGCGCGCCCTGCACGGTGTCGCCGGGCGATTCCAGGTCGCGCGCCAGCCCGAAGTCGGTGACGAAGGGACGGGGCCCTTCGGGGCGCTCTTCGATGATGATGTTGGCCGGCTTGATGTCGCGATGCACGAGCCCCAGCCGGTGCGCCGCGTGCACCGCCAGGGAGACGTCGCGCAGCACCACGAGCTTCTGCCGCAAGCTGAGGTCGCCCGCCGCCTCGCGCAGCGTGCGGCCTTCGATGTACTGCATGGCGATGTAGGGCTCCTGGCCGATGCGCCCCACCTCGTAGACCTTGCACACGTTCGGGTGATCGACCCGCGCTTGCGCCTGCGCTTCCTGGAGGAAGCGCCTTTCCAGGCTCGCGTCGGCGCCGCGGAGGAACTTGAGCGCCACCAGCCGCTTCAGCTTGCGGTCGAAGGCCTTGAACACCTTCCCCATCCCGCCCGACCCGATCGCCGCCTGGATCTCGTAGCGCTCCGACTGCGGCAGCGGCTCCACTTCCTTCGGCGTGGGCACCGCCAATGCTCCGCCGCCCTCCGGAAGCGAGTCCGGGCCGTAGCGCGGCGTGTCCGATCGCGGCCCGGCGCCGGGGGGAACCTCGCCGGGCTTCAGGTCGGAAGGGGGCATCGGTTCGAGAGTACAGCGAAAGCCCCGGGCCGCAAGGGATGTGTGATGCTCACCCCACCACCCGCACCACCGCGCCGAAGGCGCCCGGCAGCGCCGCGACGGAGCGGATGGCCTCGCGGCGCAGCGACGGCCGGCGGGAGAGGGCCACCAGGGCGTGGGCGGGCACCGCGTAATGCAGCCAGCGCTTGCGAACGCTCGCGTCGTACCTGCGCAGCGCGGGCGCAAGGTCCTGCGAAAGATCTTCGGGAAGGGCGTTCATGAGCAGCGCCGATCCGGCGAAGGCGAGCGAGAGGCCCTGGCCGGTGATGGCGTCCACGTACCCCGCCGCGTCGCCCACCAGCGCCAGGCGGTTTCCGTGGCGCGCGCGCACGCGCTGGAGCAGCGGCCCGGCCCCGCGCACCTGCGAGAGCGGCGCCGCTCCTCGCAGCCGGGCTTGCAGCAAGGGAAAGCGGGAGAGGAGCGCGTCGAAGCCTTCCGCCATGTCGCCTTCGCGCAGGAACGCCACGTTCACCGAGCGCGCGTCGACCGGCGTCACGTAGGCTTCCATGCCCGGATTCCAGTACACCTCCACGAGGTCCGCCCAGGGCGCCACCGCGAAGTGCCGGCGCAGCCCGTACCGCTGCGGCCCCGGCTTCGCCGGCTCGTCCAGGCCGGCGGAGCGGCGCAGCGGGGAATGCAGGCCGTCGGCGGCGACGACGAGGCGGGCCTGCATGCTGCCGGACGCGGCCTCCACCTCGACGTGCCGCGGGAGCGGGCGCGCGGAGAGCACGGTGTCCCTGCGCAGTTCCGCCCCGGACTCCAGGGCGCGCTCCCGCAGCGAGCGCGAAAGGGCGGTGCGGCGGATGCCGAGCCCGGCGCCTGCCCTGAAGCGCGCCTCGACGGCGCTGCCGTCTTCCTGGAGGTAGCGGATGCCGTGGAACCTCTGCCCGCAGTCCGCCGGAATGCGCGCGCCCAGAAGGGAGAGCTCGCGCACGCCCGAAGGCATCAGCCCCTCGCCGCAGGCCTTGTCGGGGGGCTCCTCGCTGCGCTCGAGCAGGATGGTGCGCAGGCCGCGCTGGGCGGCGCGGATGGCGGTCGCAAGCCCCGCCGGGCCGCCGCCGGCGATGAGCACGTCGTAGATCACCTGCGCGACCGCGCCCGCGACAGCAGGGAGCGCGCCGTTTCCCTGGCGATGTGCAGCAGGGTCACCGCATCCGGCGGCCTCAGCTCTCCGCATTCGAGCTGCCGCCGTGCCTCGGAGCGGCGCAGCTTGCCGCTGGAGGTGCGCGGCAGCGTGCCCGGCGCGAGCAGGCGCACCTCGTGCGGCCGCACGCCGGTGCGCTCGGTGACGCGGGCGCGGATCTGCTCGGCGTCCGCCGCGCCGTCGGTCTCCACCAGAAGGGCCAGCTCCTCGCCCTCCGGCGTAGTCACCGCCACGGCCGCGGAGCACCCGGGCCGCACTCCGGAGATGCCGTCCAGCGCCTCCTCGAACTCCTGCGGCGCGTGGTTCTTGCCCCGCAGGATGATCACGTCCTTGGCGCGGCCGGAGACGAACAGCTCGCCGCCCTCGATGAACCCGAGATCGCCGGTGTCGAGCCAGCCGTCGCGCAGGACCTTTTGCGTCGCCGCCTCGTCGCCGAAGTAGCCGCGCATCACCGAGGGGCCGCGCACGAAG
>DATDMU010000508.1:0-4655 GCA_036518615.1 Myxococcales bacterium | reverse complement strand
ACGCCGGTGCCGATGACGAGGAAGTCGTGCTGGTGGCGCATGCGGGCAGAGATACCAGAGCCCGGGTGTTCCAGGGTGAGAGGCGCCCCGGACGCAGAGCAGGCAAACATTTGCCCGCCAGCAGGGCGCAGGGTTACCATTCCTCACTGAATATGCTGCGACTCCTCCTCGCCACGGCCCTGTTCGCCTTGCCCGCCGCGGCGCGGGAGCCCCTGCACACCTGGACGGACAAGGACGGCGTGCTCCACGTGGAGGACGTGCCGCCGGTGCGCACGCGCAGCTCCCCGCGGAAGCTCCTGCCTTCCGCCTCCGCGAAGAAGGGCGAGCGCTGGTGGGAGAAGCGCAGCGACGCGCCACCCGACGAGATCGACCGCGCCGCGGCGCTCTACAACGTGCCCGCCGAGTTGGTGCGCGCGGTGATCTGGGCGGAGAGCGCCGGAGACGCGGGCGCGGTGTCGCACCGCGGGGCCATCGGGCTGATGCAGCTGATGCCGCACACCGCGGGCGAGATGTACGTGCAGGATCCCGTCGATCCGGCGCAGAACATCATGGGCGGCACGCGGTACCTGCGCTGGCTCGCCAACGAGTTCAAGGGAGACATGATCCTGACGCTCGCCGCGTACAACGCCGGCCCCGAGGCGGTGAAGAAGTACGGCGGCGTCCCGCCCTTCGAAGAGACGCGCACCTACGTCAAGAAGGTCATCGCCTACTACCAGCAGCTCAGGTCGCGGCGGAAGCCCGCGGTGGCCGAGGCGGAGAAGTGAGCGACCCGCGCGCGGGGGACAAGCGGATCTTCGACGAGGACGACTCCGATCTCGCCGACAACCAGGAGTTCGATCGCGCGCTGGCTGCGGGCACCGAGGCCCTGGCGCAGGGAAATCCCGGCGACGCGCGCATCGCGCTGGAGAAGGCGCTGCGCTACAAGCCGCGCAACCAGCGGGCGCGCAATCTGCTCGGGCTCTCGCTCTTCAAGCTGGGGGAGTTGCCGCGCAGCGAGGAGATCTACCGCGCGCTGATCGAGGACCATCCTTCGGATCCGACGCTGCGGGTGAATCTGGGTCTGGTGTTCTTGAAGCAGAACGCGTCGGCCGATGCGGTGCGCTGCTTCGAGACGGCGCTGGACCTCGCGCCCAGCCACCAGAAGGCGCAGAACTACCTGGGGCTGGCGCTGGCGCAGAAGGGCGACCTGGCGCGGGCGCGCGAGTGGTTCTTGCGCGCGGGCAACGACGCCATGGCCGAGCGGATGACCGAGGGGCTCAAGTCGAGCCCGCTGAAGGCGGTGGCGGAAGGCGCCGCGGCGGCGCTGGCGAGCGAGCAGCCCTTCAAGGCCGCGGTGGACGAGTCGCTGCAGGCGGCGGCCAAGGCCGCGCCGGAGGCGCGCTGGGTGGCGACCGAGCCGGCGGAGCCGGTGGCGCCGCCGGTGGGGCCGAGTCTGGAGACCGGACAGAGGGTCGGCAATGCGCCCGAGCCCTCGCAGCCGCCGGCAGCGTCGCCTTCGGAAGCCGCGGCGGAGGCCACTGCCGAGGTGGACGCGCCGACCCAGTCGATGTCCCAGTACACGCAGGCGCGGCGCCTCTCGATGGCCGACGCGAAGGGCGGCTTCGTCATCGGCGACGCGGAAGTGCTGGTGCAGGTGCGCGGCGAGATGCTCACCCGGCTCGACGGCCTGGTCGCCTCCTGGGGCTCGGTGACCATGAAGCCGGAGCTGAAGCGCTTTCGCGGCAAGGCCACCGACAAGTCGTTCGGCGAGGGCGCGCGGCGCATGCTGCGGGCCAGCGGGGAAGGGCGCTTCGTCATCTCGCGCGAAGGGCGGCAGTTCACCGCGCTGGAGCTGGGCGACGAGCCGGCCTACTTCCGCGAGGAGGCGCTCTTCGCCTTCGAGCAGTCCATTTTGTTCGAGAACGGCCGCGTTCCGGCGAAGAGCGGCGGCGACCTGCACCTCGTGCACCTGCGCGGGAAGGGGCGGCTGCTCCTGGTGACGCGCGGCGCCCCGCGCTCGGTGGACGTGCGCCGGGGCGAGCCGTTGCGCATTCCCATGGACCAGCTGGTCGGCTGGCATGGGCCGCTCATCCAGCCGCGGCTGGTGCCCATCGTGGAGGAGGCCCCCGATCTGGGCATGGCGCTCGAGCTGGCGGGCGAAGGCCGCGCCTTGATCGACGTGCCATGAACCGGCGCCAGCGCCTGCGGCAGGAATTGCTCAACGCCCCCAATCTGATGACGCTGGGGCGGATGGCGATGATTCCGCTGTTTTTATACCTGCTGTACTACGAGAACAGGCGCAACAGCTTCCTCGCCGCGGCGGTGTACGCGGTGTGCGCCATCTCCGACTGGCTGGACGGCTGGCTCGCGCGCGTCTCGGGGAAGGTGACGACGCTGGGCAAGTTCCTCGACCCGCTGGCGGACAAGGTCATCGTGCTCTCGGCGCTGGTGATGCTGGTGCGGCTGGGGCGTGTGGCGGTGTGGGTGGTGGTGGTCATCGTGGCGCGGGAGTTCCTCATCTCCGGGCTGCGCACCATCGCCGCCAGCGAGGGGCTGGTGATCTCGGCGTCGCAGGGGGGAAAGTGGAAGACGTCGCTGCAGCTGACCGGCATCATCTGCCTGATGCTGCACTACCACTTCTCCATCGACTACCTGGCGGGGCGGCTGATGACCGACTTCCAGGGGGTCGGCACCACGCTCCTGTACCTGTCGCTCGTGCCCGGAATCGCCTCCGCGGTGGAGTACGTGCGGTCGTTCTACACCCTTGACACAGGGGAACAGCGGGGCTAAATCCGGCCCTCGCTTCGCGGAACTAGCTCAGCTGGTAGAGCGTCGCCTTGCCAAGGCGAAGGTCGCCGGTTCGAACCCGGTGTTCCGCTCCAATGAAATGGGCCCGGGTGTCGCGGAGTTAGCTCCGGCCCCGGGCCCGTTGTTTTTGGCGCTCCGGACCGGCTGGCACATATCGGGCACATGGCGCGTTTCGACGCGCGGCGGCAAGGCTTTTTCCGACGGCTTCGGGAGCAGCTCGAGCGGGGCGCGCAGGTCCTCGTTGGCGAGGTGGCCGTAGGTGTCCACGGTCGTGCGCACGTTCGCGTGCCGCAGGATGCGCTGGACGTGCTGGATGGGGACGCCCGCCTTGAGCAGCAGCGTCGCCGTGGTGTGCCGGACGTCGTGGAAGCGCATCGGTCGCGGGATGCCCGCGGGCCACATTCGCATGTTGCAGTCTGGGCAACGGCGCTGGTCGGCATCCGCGAACTCGTGCGTGGCGGGGCGCTTTCGGGCGACACAGCGCCGGCAGGTGTGGCGATAGCCGATCACGATGCCGGCGCGGACCAGAATGCGGCGCCAGACCTTTTCCATGCCGGTGAGCTCCGGCCGCCGCGTGCCGTCCCGACGTGGAAAAACGAAGGGTCCCGGCGCTGTGAGGACCGCGTGCTCGAGGAACGGGCGGAGCGGCTTCGGAACAGGCAGAACCACCGCCTTCTTGCCCTTCGTAGTATCCGCGCCGTGCGAGCGGGCGATGGTGACCTCGGCGTCAGCGAGGTTCACGTCCTGCTTCCGCAGACCGAACAGTTCGCCCTTGCGGAGGCCGAGGTAGATGGCGGCGGCGCACAGGTCACGCCAGGTCTCGCCTGCGTGCTCGAGAACGATGGGGACTTCCTCCGCGCGAAGGAGGCTGTAGGCGCGCCTCGGGACCGCGCGAGTCTTCACGCCTGCGACCGGGTTCGTACCAGTCCACTTCTTCGCGTCGATCGCGTGGGCAAAGACGGAGTGCAGGCTGGCGCGGAGCCTGTTGATGGAACTCGCCGCGGCCCCGTACTTCGCTTGCCCATGCAGAAGCGAGCTGATGTCGGAGGAGTCGAGTTGTCCCAGGCGCAGGCCGGCAAGCTTGTGCCTCTGGACGTGCTTGCCGAGGCGCGTCGTCTCGCGCCCGCGGCTCGCGGCGGGACAACGTTCTTTCAGCCACCAGTCGACGAGCTCGCCAAGCGTCATCGGCGAGTCGGTGCGGCGCACCGCGAGGCCCTCCGCCTGCAGCCAGCTGTTGTGCTCCAGCTCGTTCGCGATGCGTTCGCATTCGCGCTTCGTCGTCCCCTCGGGGACGGTCTTGCGCTTCCAGGCGCCCTTGACGTGGTCCTTGTACGCTGCCTTGAGCCGACCACTCGGAAGCTCTACGACGTAGGCCACGGCTGTTCCTCCCGCGTCACTTTCTGTCGATGCGGTTGCGGGCAACGGGCACTGCGACCACCCGACCGCCCTTCACGGGCTGTCCCTTGCCAATGGCGCGAATCGTGCCGGGTTCGAACCGGAGGACGCCGCCCACGCGAACACACGGAATCGTGCCCGCCTCGGCGTTAAGGTAGACCCAGTTCCGATGCACTCGGAGGAAGCGCGCCACGTCGCGTGCATCCCAGAGAACATCGGGACCTGCCTGCGGTTCAGGTGTGGGGCTTCCCGCGGCATCGGCAGCGCGCCTTCGATCGTCACGCCTGCGATCGAAGAAATGCCTGCGCTCGTCCAGAGAGTCTCTCATCTCAGCCCCTCGCGCACAGACTACTTCTTCCGTCCGTCGTTCTTGCGGGTCCGGTGAACTGCGTCCCTGGCGATCAACTGCCGGTAGCGCGAGTCGAGAAGCGAGTAGAAGTAGTTTTCGCGCGAGATCTTCAAGTCCCTGATGT